>JABDGD010000027.1 GCA_013286205.1 Candidatus Firestoneibacteriota bacterium
GGATTTGCGTGCCGAGTGGAAAATTCGCGGGCAAGACCGACCAGTGCTTTCGATGGCGCTTGAGGCGGCTATTCGTGAAACGTTAGAGAAAAAAGAACAGGTTCTTTTGTTTCTGAACCGCCGCGGGTTCAATACGCTCACGCTTTGTATGAAATGCGGCGAACAGGTGCATTGTCCCTCCTGCTCCGTGCCGGTCACTTTTCACCGGGGGTTGACCATCAAGGGTAAGCCCGCGCTTTTGTGTCACTATTGCGACTGGAAGGGGCCGGTTCCGGAAAAGTGCCCCAAATGTCTGGATGGCGATATTCACCAGGTGGGATTGGGCACTGAAAAAGTCGAAGATGAAATGAAGGCAAAATTTCCGGAAGCCCGGATTGGTCGTATGGATTTGGATACGACCCGCAAACAGGGCAGTCACGAAGACATTATTACCCGCTTTAGAAATCATGAAATTGATCTGTTAGTGGGCACCCAAATGATCGCCAAGGGTCATGATTTTCCAGGGGTGACCCTGGTGGGTATTGTGGGAGCCGATACGGGATTGGCTCTGCCCGACTTTCGCGCGTCTGAACGTGTATTTCAGTTATTGGTTCAGGTCGCAGGCCGGGCAGGCCGCGCAGAAAAAGAGGGTGTCATTTATCTTCAAACCTTTAACCCGGATCATGTCAGCATTCAATCCGCGGTCAAGCACGACACGGGCGCTTTTTGGAAACAAGAACTCGAGTTGAGGCAAGCGCTGGGATATCCGCCCTTTGGCCGTTTGGGGGGGGGCGTCGTCCTGCTTATAAGAAGATTCATGTTCTTCATCGACCACGATTAGACCTAGGTTTTTAGCGGGGGCAAACAAAGCTGATCTGGCTCCTACTGCCACTTTCGCTTCACCCAGCGCCATACGGCGCCATTGCATGGTTCTTTCACCATCCGAAAGACGGCTGTGAAGCACGGCCACCTGATCACCAAAACGGCTGGTAAACCTCTCCACCGTTTGCGGAGTTAAGGCAATTTCAGGAATGAGCACAATGGCCTGTTGGCCTTTTTCGATGACTTTGGCGATGGCCCGCAAATAAACTTCAGTTTTACCGGAGCCCGTCACACCCTGAAGCAAGAAGGTTTTAAAATTTTCTTCTTTCAAAGCGGTTTCAATGGCCGAGAGCGCCGCTTGTTGCTGAGCATGTAATCGAGGCGGTTCTTGCCTTTGCGCTAGCTTTGTTTTGTTTGTGGTTTTGGATTTACCGAAGCTTCCTTCTAAACGAAGGCGGCCTAAATTCTTCTTTTCTAAAGCATCGGCTAACGTTTTGGTTCTCGCCGTTAAAACAATCTTGCCAGCTTTCAGACTGTTCCAATTAACCCCTCGCAAAGTTCCCAGACTTTTCAAAAAGTCTTCGACTTTGGTTTGCTCGTTCAGGGCTTCGGGCAAAAGCTCAATAAAGGCTTTGGGATTCTTCTTATAGCCGCCCGGCAGCATGGCAAAGAGGGCTTCGCCTAAAGAACAATAGTAGTAATCGGCTATCCATTGACCCAATTGAAACAGATCGGGGGTAAGTGACGGTTCCACATCCAATAGAGAGTGGATTGATTTCATGACTTTAATCGCGGCAGGAGCCTTAGAGGATAAACCGGTGACCAACCCAACCGTTTTGCGGGGGCCAAAAGGCACTAAACAACGCATGCCAGGCACTACCGAACCGATGAGTTCCTCGGGAATACGGTAAGTGAAAACTTGTTTTAACGGTGTGGGGAAAACAATCTCAGCGAATTGATCAGCCATTCCTGCCACTTCCCCTCAAACGGGGATCGAGTAAATCCCTCAACCCTTCACCTAACAAGTTGTAACCCAGCACCGTGATGAAAATAGCTAAACCTGGGAAAGTCACCAGCCACCAGGCGTCAGTTAAATGATCTTTGCCTTCTTGCAGCATATTGCCCCAGCTGGGTGTAGGCGGTTGAACCCCGAGGCCTAAGAAACTCAGGGAAGATTCGGTCAAAATGGCCCCGCCGATGCCAAGAGTGGCTACCACTAAAATGGGCCCCATGGCGTTAGGCAAAATGTGCTTCATGATGATACGGATATCTTTCATCCCAATGACCTTGGCGGCCTGTACAAACTCCCGTTCCTTGAGTGACAACACTTCACCTCGAACCAGACGGGCCACGTCTGTCCAAGAGGTCAGACCAATAATGATCATAATGTTAATAATGCTGGGACCCACAAAGGCGATTACCATGAGAATAAGAAAGAAGGTCGGAATACAAAGCAGGATATCGACCAGGCGCATCAGCAAAGCGTCTACTACTCCGCCGTAATAACCGGCCACGGCACCCACCACCGTACCAATGAAGATATAAATAGAAACCGCCACTAGTCCTACGGCCAATGAAATCCGTGAGCCATAGATCAAGCGGGAGAAAACATCCCGGCCATACTGATCCGTCCCCATCCAATGACGAGTTGAAGGCGCCAACAAACGGTCAGTTAGCATTTGCTGGACCGGGTCCATGGGCGCCAACAGGCCCGAACCCAAAGCAGTTACCACCAGCAAAAGGATAATACCCGCACCCCACATCATGAGGGGTTGATGTTTGAAGTAGTGTTTAATCATAACGAATCCTCGGATCCAACGCCGCGTAGGCCAGGTCAGCCAAAAGATTGCCGAAGAGGGTTAAGAATGCTGTGATGACGCCGATGCCCATGAGCAATGGATAGTCATGGGTGAAAACAGCTTCAAGACCTAACTGTCCCATACCAGGCCAGGCAAAGAGTGTTTCAATAATAAAACTGCCGCCGATCAAACCTGGCAGTGACAAACCCATCAGGGTCACAATGGGAATAAGCGCGTTGCGAAGCGCGTGTTTAAAAATAACCTGAGTTTCCGACAAACCCTTGGCCCGGGCGGTGCGAATATAATCCTGCCGAATCACTTCCAGCATGCTGGTGCGGGCATATAAAGAAACCGAAGCCAATCCCCCGAAAGTAGTCACGACTAAAGGCAAAATCAAATGAGAAAGCATGTCGCCTATTTTTTGATACCAGGGCAAATAGTCGGCCTCTGTGCTGATCATTCCCGAGATCGGCAAAAGATTTAGTTCCACTCCAAAAAGCAGCATCAAAAGTAAAGCAAACCAGTAACCCGGCATGGAATAGCCCACAAAGGTAAAGATAGAAACAAATCGATCTAACCAGGAATTTTGGTAATAAGCCGCGGCCACGCCTAAAGGTACCGCTAGAACAAAAAGTAAAAAAAGCGAAAGACCAGACAGCAGAAAGGTGGCCGGCAATCTTTCACCGATAATTTCCAGCACGGGCCGGTTATCTTTAAAGGAAGTGCCAAAATCGAGGGTACAGATGCGCTTGAGCCAATGCCAATACTGAACCATCATCGGATCATTGAGCCCATAAGATTGGCGGAGCTTTTCTAAATAGCTGGGATCAACCTTGGAATTCATCGCGACATTGAGGGACGCCGGATCGCCGGGCGCCAACTGCATGATGACAAAACTGAGTAAAGTAATGCCCAGTAAAAGCGGAATCATCATCAGCAATCGGCGCAGGACGTATTTTTTCATAATCAAGGCTCTTTTAACCACAGAGTACACAGAGTTCTCAGAGTAAGGCAAACCAAACCTTTCTCTTTTGTTTAAAACAAACCAATACTTTAAAATCTTTACTCTGTGTACTCCGTGAACTCTGTGGTGAAAATGGTTTACGGTTTGTATTTTTGCTGATTCAGCGGCACATACCAGGCTTCCGGATGGGTCAAAATGCCATTGGCGTTCATGTGATAACCCTTGAACCGCTTATGAATGGCCGTCAGCTGATGAGGTACATATAAGAAGGTATAGGGTTGTTCATCGTTCAGAATCGAGTGAATCTGCCAGTAAATCCGCTGGCGTTTCTTCTGGTCTAAAGTCCGGCGGCCCGCCACCAGCAAGCTATCCACCTGGGTGTTTTTATAGCTGACAAAATTGAACTGATGCTCACCCGTTTGGCTGGAGTGCCAAATTTGGTAGCAATCCGGGTCTGGTGTCAGTGTCCAACCGGCGATGACCGCGTCAAACTTGCGGGGGTCCAAATATTGGGATAAGAAAGTGGTCCATTCCATAATTTGAACATCCACATCGATACCGACCTGCTTTAACTGCTGTTGTACGATCGTGGCCACACGTTCACGCACCACATTGCCCTGGTTAGTCATCAAGACAAACTTAAAAGGTGTATCTTTGTGGTTGATGGTCTTATGCAGCATGCCGTCTTTGCCTGTTTTCCAACCAGCGTCCGCCAAATAACGTTTGGCTTTGTTCACATCAAACGGCCAGGCCTTTACTTTGGGGTTATTAGCCCAGGAGTGAAGCGCGAAGGGCCCGGTAGCCACCGTACCTTCGCCATAAACTACGTTTTCAATAATGGTGTTACGGTCCAGAGCCATAGTTAAAGCCTGTCGAACCTTTTTATCTTTGAACAAGGGATTTTTGAGATTCCAGCCGATGTAAATGTAGGCCAGTTCGTCGGACTTGAAAGAGTTGTAATAGTCTCTGAATTTCGGCGTGTTGATTTGTTTCGAGTATTGTTCGGGCGTTAAGGTGCCATGCATCCAGGCGCCGATACAGTCGATACCGCCGTTGAGCAATTCCAAGAACTGGGTTGCCTGATCCGGAATGATCTTCATGACGAATTGCTTCAGATGAGGCTTAGAACCCCAGTAATCGGGGTTAGCGGTTAAGACAATCTTTTGAGCGGTCTTCCATTCCACAAACTTAAAGGGACCCGTACCGACCGGATGGCGGTCAAAGTCCGTCTTGTTGATGTCTTTCCCTTCTAACAAATGCTTGGGCAGGATATAGCCGAAGGTTTCTGACAGAGCAGGAGCGAACGGCTTTTTGTAACGCACAACCACTGTATAAGGATCAATGATGGCCACATCTTTAATGTCTTGGTAATTAGCGCCTTCAGGCGTGTTGGTGCCCGGGTCGGAATAAACTTTATAAGTAAAGAGAACGTCATTAGCCGTAAATTCAACTCCGTCGTGAAACTTCACGCCATGGCGAAGATAGTAAGTGATGGTCTTGCCGTCTTTAGAAACGGTCCATTTTTCAGCCAGGCAAGGTTCGAGTTCTAAGTTTTCGTTGTAACGAAGCAGGCCTTCAAAAACCAATCCCGCGATATCGGCCCCGCCCACTTCATCAATCAGTGGCGGATTCAAATGCCGCGCGTCCGACATGGAAGATTCCACCAGAATATCCCCGTCAGCCACCGGACCATCTTGGTTGTAAAGTTTCGGATCGACTTTGCCGCAGCCCGTTAAAAACAAAACCGCGCAAAAAGCAGAAATGAGAATTTGATATTTCACGTGACTCTCCATGGATAATAAAAGTCTATAAAAGCTTAAATCTCATCGCCGACCAGTCGTCATTGAGCGACACCAGCGAAACACCATCCAGTCCATATTTCGCCATCAGGGCATGGCCCGTATCCCGGTTGTAATCCGACTTATACTTTTTAGAGGTGCCTTTAGGATAGGCCACCCACAAAACACAATTCGACTCCACCGACTTTTTGATGGTTTTGGCTGTCTTTTCGCCATCCGCTACCGACTTCACGAAAGCTAAGGCAAAAAGATACTTTCCTTTTGCGGTCGCGTGAACTGGAACGCCAAAATCTTTCGCCATACTTTTCAACTCAGACGGAACCGATAAAAGCAGTACCGGACTTTGACCTTTGAAAAAAAGCTTTTCGAGGATCGGATTCAACTTCAACTCCTCCAAATTCCTACCTAATCAAAACGCTAAAATTAAGACGCTCCATGGCATTTCTTTTACCATTCTTATAGCGAATGGCACATTCAATCCGCCAGCCTCACCTTGTAAGTTCGGCTGAGAATCGAAATGTCATGAAGCCCCATGACATTTCTTGTATTTTTTACCTGAACCACAGGGACAAAGATCATTACGCCCCACCTTCGGTTCATCGCGGCGAATTGGAGCTACCTTTTGCATCGGTTGTTGGGGTTGGCTTCCCTGCGTTTCCCATGGTTGGCCGCCCATCGGAGAACCAAAGCTGGGGGCCGCGTTTTGACCCATCATGGCTTGAGGCTGAGCCGCCACTGGAGCAGGCGCCGGAGCGACCGCTGCGCGGGGATCAAAATCCGGATGCTCTTCTTTAATGTTCGACGGCATAGTCGAGGCAAACAACTCATCATCCGGGTCTACTTTTTCCACTAGCAAGAGCAATTTGAAAGAATCTTCTTTGATGCGGCCCAAAAGGTCGTTGAACATTGCGAAACCTTCACGCTTATATTCAATTAAAGGATCTTTGCCGCCGTAGGATTGAAGGCCGATACCCTCTTTCAAATGATCCATGGAGAGCAAATGGTCTTTCCATTGAGTATCCACCACTTGCAGAATCACCGCGCGTTCTAAATTACGGACCACTTCAGGGGTTAAGGCCTTTTCTTTAGCTTCGTAAGACTTCATCAACTCTTCTTTAAGTGCGTTATAAAGCGCGTCGCGGTCTAAGTGAATGAGGTTTTCTTGTTTCCAATCCAAGTTTGTTTTAGTAACGCCATTGAACCATTTGGTCAAACCTTCCAAGTCCCACTCGTCGACCTTGGTTTTCTCAGGAGCGTATGTATCCACCGCGCCCACTGACACGTCATCGATAATTTGCAGCATATGCGCGCGAATATCTTTTTCACGCAAAACGCGGTTGCGTTCACGGTAAATAACTTCGCGTTGCTTATTCATGACGTCGTCATACTCGAGCAAATGTTTACGGATATCAAAGTTGTGCGATTCCACGGCCTTTTGAGCGCGTTCAATGGACTTGGAAACCCAGGGATGCTGAATCACTTCCCCGTCCTGCATACCTAAACGGGTCATCCAGTCTTTGAGGCGGTCGGAGCCAAAAATACGCATCAGATCGTCTTCGAGTGAAACGTAAAAACGGGATAAACCCGGGTCACCCTGACGGCCAGAGCGGCCGCGGAGCTGGTTGTCGATACGACGGCTTTCATGGCGCTCAGTACCGAATACAGCCAAGCCGCCCACTTCTTTCATGCCAGCGCCCAGCACAATGTCCGTACCACGGCCCGCCATGTTGGTGGCGATCGTGACGGCACCCGGCTGACCGGCGAGCGAGATAATTTCCGCTTCCCGTTCGTGATACTTGGCGTTCAAGACTTCATGCTTCACGCCGCGCTTCTTGAGCATTTCAGACAGCATTTCGTTTTTCTCGATGGAAACCGTGCCCACCAGAACCGGCTGGTTCTTTTTATGAAGTTCTTCCACATGTTCGGCGATAGCGTTGTATTTTTCACGTTGGCTGCGGTAAACCGCGTCCGCCTCATCCTGACGAACCATAGGACGGTGGGTCGGGATATTAAAAACTTCCAATTTGTAAATTTCAGCGAATTCCGCCGCTTCAGTTTCAGCTGTACCGGTCATACCAGCGAGCTTCTTATACATACGGAAGAAGTTTTGGAAAGTGATCGTGGCTAAAGTTTGGTTTTCGGCTTCAATCTTAACCCGCTCTTTGGCTTCTAAGGCTTGATGCAAACCATCGCTGTAACGGCGGCCCTGCATGAGACGGCCCGTAAACTCATCAACGATAACGACTTCGCCATCTTTCACGATGTAATCTACGTCGCGTTTAAAAATAACGTGAGCTTTTAAGGCCTGGTTAACGTGGTGAACTAATTGAACGTTCTTATGGTCATAAAGATTGTCCACTTTGAGCAATTGCTCCACATGGCGAACGCCCTTTTCAGTTAAGAAAGCGGAACGAGTTTTCTCTTCGATATCATAGTCATTGTCTTTCCCCTTGATGAGAGACGGAATAATGCGGTCAACCTTGTAATAGAGGTCCGTGGATTCTTCGCTGGGGCCGGAAATAATAAGAGGCGTACGAGCTTCGTCCACCAGAATGCTGTCCACTTCGTCCACAATGGCGTAATTGAGATCACGTTGAACCGTGTGGTCAATATGAGTAGCCATGTTGTCGCGCAGATAGTCAAAACCCAGCTCGTTGTTAGTACCGTAAGTAATATCGCAGGCATAAGCTTCTTGTCGGGCTTGATGGGACAAACCATGCTTAATGACACCGCAAGACAGGCCCAAAAAGTTATAAATAGTCGCCATACCCTTAAAGCTGCCCCGGCCCAAGCTGTCACGTTCGGCCAAATAGTCATTCACCGTCACCACATGCACACCCTTGCCTGTTAAGGCGTTGAGGTACACCGGCAAAGTCGCCACGAGGGTTTTACCTTCACCTGTTCGCATTTCAGCGATGCGGCCCTCATGCAAAATCATGCCGCCGAGTAGCTGCACATCAAAATGGCGCATACCCATGCATCGCTTGGAGGCCTCACGAACCACCGCGAAAGCTTCGGGCAAAAGATCATCCAGGGTTTCACCCTTGGCTAAACGTTCTTTAAATTCGGCGGTTTTGCCTTTGAGTTGATCGTCCGTAAGAGCCTGAAGGGCTGGCTCAAAAGAGTTAACTTGAACAACTTTAGGGGCCAGGCGCTTCATTTCGCGCTCGTTGCGGCTGCCGAATATTTTGGTGAGCAGGGTGTTAATCATGTTTCCTCGTTGTTGATAGCGTCATAGTGGGGCAAAAGAGGCCTAAGTATAGGGTCTTTAATAGGGTGGTTCAAGGCAAACGGGGCACTTTGACCCCCAGAAAATGGGGAAAAATAAAGGCCGAATCGAGTTAGGGTTTAGACGAAACCGCAGGTGTTTTTATGGGGGCCAACTTGGTTTCTAACTGACGGATTTTATCCTGAATCGCTTTAGTGTCTTGGTCTTGAGCCAAGGCTTTAATCTTCGCCTCATCGGAAGCTTCCCGCAATTGAGCGGACTGCCATTGAGAGAAAGCCAACTTGCGCTTCTCTACCGCTAATTGCAGTTCGATATCCGCTTTATCTCTGGCGGCCTGGGCTTTGGCTTTCGCTGTCTTCGTGGCCTTCACCCATTTTTGATAGGCGCGCTTAGAGCGTTGTTCGTAGAGGGTCGTTTCCAACCGGGCTTTATCCCAGGCGGTTTTAAATTGTTCAACTTCGGCTTTGGCTTGATCGAGTTTTTCAGTTAAACCATCGGCGTCATTACGAGTCGGTTGAATCGTGGTTTGAGCGGACAAAACACCACAACCAACCATTAACAAGACAGAAAAAATTAATCGGGTCATCAATTCCCCTTAGCGATACTTCTTAATCATATTGTTGAAATCATCTTCACTAATCACTGGCACACCCAGTTCTTTGGCCTTTTTGAGTTTAGATCCAGCCGCTTCGCCTGCCACTACATAACTGGTTAATTTCGAAACCGATCCAGCCGCTTTAGCGCCCAGCTTTTTGGCGATGTCTTCAGCCTCTTTACGGCTGTACCCTTTCAATTCGCCCGTGAACACAAAAGTCTGGCCCGCGAAAGGTTGTTCTCCCGAGGGTTCTTCCTCTTTGAGCCGTTTAAGATTAACTCCGCCCTTTTCGAGTTTCTTTAAAATCTTCACGTTGGCGGCTGTATCAAAAAAGGCCACAATCGAGCGAGCCACAATGGGACCAATACCATCAATGGCGGTCAACTCTTCTTCTGCGGCTTCCGTCACTGCCCAAAGATCTTTATACCGGGTCGCCAAAATCTCTGCCACATGAACACCCACGTGCCGGATACCCAGACCAAACAGAAGACGCCCCAAGGTCCGTTTGCGGCTTTCGTCAATTTGGCCAATTAGATTCTGAGCGGATTTTTCGGCCTTCCGCTCCAAGTCAGCCACATCTTTTTCTTTTAAGTAATAAAGATCAGCGTAATCATGAATGAGTTTTTCAGTTAAAAGCTGTTTCACCACAGCCGGGCCGGCCCCGCGGATATCCAACGCGTCTCGGCCGCAGAAATGCTCAATACGTCCTTCCACCTGGGCGTCGCAAGCCGCGTTTTCACAGCGCCAGGCCACTTCACCCTCTTCCCGCTCCAATTTGGATTCGCAAACCGGGCAAGTGGTCGGCATCTTGAAGACTTTCTCGTTGCCTTTACGTTTTTCGGGGACTGATTGAAGTACTTTGGGGATCACCAACCCGCCCTTTTCCACAATGACCCTGTCTCCTACCCGGAGATCTTTACGTTTAATCTCATCTTCGTTATGCAGCGTGGCCCGGCTGACCGTGGTGCCCTCCAATGAAACCGGCTCCAATTCCGCTACCGGCGTAATGGCGCCCGTTCGGCCCACTTGAAGGGTAATCGCTTTGAGTGTAGTTTCTGCCCTTTGGGCCGCGAACTTAAAGGCAATTGCCCAACGGGGAATCTTAGTGGTCTCCCCCAGCTTAATCCGCTGTTTAAAATCGTTAATTTTCAGAACCACCCCGTCGCAGTCAAACCCGATGGAATCCCGCTTAGCTTGATATTCTTCGCAATAAGAGTGAACCTCCTCGATGGTTTTGCAAATGCGGTGATGAGGGTCTTCAGGGAAGCCTTGTTTCTTCAACCACTGCAGACTCTCTTCTTGAGTGTCAAAGGGCAAAGGCTTGGGAGAGAACACATAATAAAGAAGGATATGCAAAGGCTTCTTGGCCGCTTCTTTCGGGTCGATGGTTTTTAAAGTGCCCGAAGCGGTATTGCGGGGGTTCGCGAAAAGCTGTTCACCCTGCTCTTCTTTTTCACGGTTAATTTTCTCAAAATCAGCGCGGGTAAAATAAACCTCACCGCGAATTTCCACCCGCTCTGGAAAGTTAGAGCCTTTTAACTGGTGCGGCAACCCCTTAATCATCTTCACGTTTTCCAGAACATCGTCGCCCTTTTCCCCGTCACCCCGGGTGAGGGCATGGGTTAACTCCCCGTCCTCATAAATAAGTTCAATGCTGACCCCGTCAATTTTCATCTCGCAGACATACTCGTACTTTTCGTTACCCAAGCCCTTTTGTACCCTCTGGTCAAATTCCTGCAACTCTTCTAGCGAATAAGTGTTATCCAGAGACAGCATGGGAACACGATGCGGAAGGGTTTTAAAGTGTTTGCTGGTAGTGCCGCCCACCCTTTGGGTAGGTGAATCCGTCGTTTTAAGAGAGGGATACTTGGTTTCCAAATCTTTAAGTTCACGGTAAAGACGGTCATATTCAAAGTCAGAAATTTCAGGTTCGGATTGGTCGTAGTATTTTTTGTCGTGATAGCGGATGGTCTTCTGAAGTTCCAGAGACCGTTTTTTGGCTTCGGGTGGGACATTAGGCTGTTTCATTATTTGCCTGTAACTAACCTGTGCGCTAAATACTCTGAAAGACCGGCGGCCAGAGTTTTTTTAGCGGTGGTTTCATGGTCGTAATCCAAGCGGCGGATGGCGATGTGTTTGGTATCAGAATCATAAACCACATAAGCGGTTTTCGGGTTTCCATCGCGGGGTTGGCCGACAGAACCGACATTAACGATATAACGGCAGTCCTTATCCAGGGTCGCTTCCATCGTATCCAATATTTTCACCGTGCCGTCGATCTTCTGTTCGGCGATAAAAGGTTTATGCACATGACCGAAAAAGCAAATGAAGCCCTGAAAGTAGCGGAAGTTTCGTTCAATCTCTTCCAATTTGGTTAAGTAATGCCACTCCTCACTTTGAAATGGAGAAGAATGAACCAATTGGATTTCACCGATCTCTTCACGGTAGCGAAGACTGTTGAGCATAGCGAAGTGATGGGGTTTGAGCTGCTTTTGAGTCCAGCGGATAGCATCCGCCGCGGGGCCGCTGAATTTGGAAATATCGGTTTTGCCGATACAGCCCGCGTCATGATTACCCAAGACGGTTTTCCAACATTTAAGAGAATCGATCAGGTCGAGAGTTTCAACTGGATTGGCGTAATAGCCGATGAGATCGCCCATACAAAGATAGTCCTGAACACCCTCGTTTTTCAGGGCGTCGGCCACCACGGTCATGGCTTCTAAATTGCTATGAACGTCTGAAAATAAACCGTATCTCATAGGGCTCCTGTCAGTTCAACGGGGCCTATTTTATCACGGAGTGACTAGGGGGAATATGAAATAGGAAGAAAGTCCCAGAAGAAAGTTTAATTAACTTTCTTCTGGAGCAGATAGCTGAGGATTCGAAGGCGGTTTTCTTGTATTTCGTTAAAAGAAAGGAACTTCTGAAGTTCGGGATAAAGAGTCGAATTTTGGTTAATTTTACAAAGCGGGCTTCCGTCAGCCTTCTTCTCCACCTGAAAAATACCATTCTTGATAAGTTTCAAATAGGGCTTTTCGACTTCACCTTCGGCCCGGCCTAAAAGCTGAGCGGTGCGGCCAGGAGTATCTATCTCATTGGCCCGTTGGGCGGCAAAGATCAGCAGATCCCACATGACAAAGGAATCCACCACGTCATTAATAAAGGTCTTAATATGATCTGGTATATCTATTTCCACGTCATAAACTCCGTTTAAATTAAACCTTCTTTTCCAACTTGTCCAAAATGCCGTTCACAAACTTGCTCGAATCGTCCGTGCTGTATCTTTTGACAATCTCAATCGCTTCGTTGATCGCAACCGATTTAGGAACTTCCGAATCGTAAACAATTTCATAAGTCGCCAACCGCAATATATTGCGGTCAATCGCCGCCATACGGGTTAGATCCCAATTGGCCGACAACCCCCGCAAATGACCATCGATATCCGCCAGCTTATCCCAGGTCTCCCGGGTAATCTTTAAAGCCATCAGCTTTGCCGCTTCAGGCGCGCTGGCCTGGGGCAAAAAGTTTTGTTCCAAATCAATTAGCTTCACCGTTCCCATATCCATCTGGAACAGCATTTGTAAAGCCAGTTCACGGCTGCGTCGTTTTAATCCCATGACGGTTCCTTATCTAATCTGATGCAAGACCGTCAGGGTCTCGAGAAGATGTAAGGCCGCTTCCGCGCCTTTGTTATCACTCGTTTCACCAGCCCGGGCCAAAGCCTGATCCAGAGAAGCGGTAGTTAAAAGTCCAAAAGCGATCGGTATACCCGTTTCGCTGGTAATTCTTCCTAAAGAAGCCGCCACTTCGTTCGCGATATATTCGTGATGGCTAGTTTCGCCTTGAATCACTGCGCCCAAAGTAATAATGCCGCTAAAGTTTTCCGACTTCGCGTACTTGGAAGCAACCACTGGGATTTCCCATGCGCCCGGCACCCAAGCCGCCTCAATGTGTTCTTCCTTCACTCCACAAGCCGTTAAAGTCTGCAAAGCTCCCTTAAGAAGCTGCTGACCAATCAAATCGTTAAAACGGCTGACCACAATGGCGATTTTAAACTTCGCGCCTTCGGGTTTTGCTTCAATAATTTTCACGGCCATTTTCTAAATCCTCGTTTGGCCTTTTCCCCATTTTCAGGTGGAAAACGGCGTTAGTTTAATCTTTTAAGACTCTTTTTGCTCTACTTTCTTATTTAAATAGTGCCCCATTTTCAAACGTTTAGTATCGAGGTATTTAGCGTTGACGGCGTTGGGTTGGATTTCTATGGAAACCCTTTCAATAACGTTTAACCCATACCCTTCCAGACCCACGATCTTTTTCGGGTTATTGGTCAGTAACCGAATATCTTTTAAACCCAAATCAACCAATATCTGGGCACCGATACCATAATCACGTAAATCCGCCGGGAAGCCTAACTTCTCATTGGCCTCGACCGTATCCATTCCCTGGTCCTGAAGTTGATAAGCTCTCAATTTATTCAGCAAGCCGATGCCGCGTCCCTCTTGGCGCATATAAAGCACCACGCCTTTACCTTCACGGTCAATCTGACTCATCGCGGCGTGAAGCTGTTCACCACAATCGCAGCGTTGCGATCCAAACACGTCACCCGTTAAACATTCCGAGTGAACGCGGACCAAAACCGGTCCTTTGCTGATATCACCCTTCACAAAAGCCAGGCTATCGTCATCTTCAGTTTTGGTTTTATAAACCATGACATTCCAGTCACCCGTTTCGGTCGGCAGCGGCACTTCCAAGACACGCTTCACTAACTTTTCTTTTTCACGACGGTACTTAATCAAATCCGCGATCGTAATGAGCGAAAGTTTATGTTTCGCCGAGAAAACTTTTAAATCATCCAGACGGGCCATCGACCCATCTTCACTCATGATCTCGCAAATAATGCCCGAGGGTTTTAATCCGGCCAACTGCGCCAAGTCCACAGCCGCTTCCGTATGCCCCGCGCGGCGCAAAACGCCGCCTTCACGGTAGCGCAGCGGAAAAATATGACCTGGCTTGGCCAGGTCTGAGGACTTCGATTGAGAATCTACCATTACTTGAATGGTCTTAGCGCGGTCATGCGCCGAAATGCCGGTTGTGACTCCCTGACGGGCGTCCACTGATACCGTGAAGGCGGTTCTAAAATTATCCTGTTGCTCCGTCACCATCATGGAAAGGCCCAGGCGGTCTAAGTCGCTGCCCACCATCGGCACGCAAATGAGCCCACGGCCTTCTTTGGCCATAAAGTTAACCGCTTCAGGCGTAACTTTTTCAGCAGCCATGACTAAATCGCCTTCGTTCTCGCGATTTTCATCATCGATTACGACAACCATTTTGCCCTGACGGATATCATTAATAGCTTGTTCGATCTGTTGGTGATTCATAGGCCCTTTTATAAGTATAAATCCATCAAGATGCCCCGAATTTCATCGAGGGCGTGAATAATTCTCATCGAATCTTGCTGACCCGCCAAAAGCAGCTGGCCCAAATTTTCCAAAGCCTCGTCCACCCGCTGGGTCATCAAATAAACCACAAACTTGCCGTCCTTCGAACGGCTCTGCTTTTCTTCCACTTTAAAAGAAGAAGAAACTACCTTATCCATGAACTTCTTCACGGCCGTCTTATAGTCGTCAAACTCTTTGCGGTTCTTAGAGGTGAGAAGTTTTTTACCTTTTTCCTCTATATCCACAATAAAAAGACTCACTTCCGAACGCAAGGCCGGGTCACTGACTTTCTTAATGCGCTCATTGAGCGCCGGCGCGAAATAAGCCGAAACAGCGCTTAACTTTTCTAAATTCTTTTCTTCCTCACTGCCGCTGCCGATGGGTTCAATTTTCACGATTGTCCTCCCCGGTAGTCTGCCGAAAGCTTTTCGACATATTTAGCCAAAAGATCCACTTCAACGTGAAGCGGATCTCCAACTTTTTTTGAACCCAAATCGGTATTTTGAAGGGTATGCGGAATCAAAGCCACTTCCAACTGGTCGCCTTTAAGCGCCGCCACTGTCAGGCTGATGCCATTTAGCGCGATGCTGCCCTTTTCAACAACATAACGGGATAAATCTTTCGGAACCTTTACCGCCATACGAATGCCCTGACCTTCCGGGTTGATCGCGGTAATCTCCGCCACACCATCCACATGTCCTTGCACAAAATGTCCGCCCAGGGGATCGGAAAGGGTTAAAGGCAACTCCAGATTCACGCGAGCGCCTTCTTTAATAGTACCCAACGCGGTGCGGTTTAAAGTTTCAGGCACTGCTTGAAAAGCCAGTAAGGGCGTTTTGATTTCAACTACGGTTAAGCAGCAGCCATTCACCGCCACGCTGTCACCCAACTTCACCTTGGGTGATAACAGGGGCGCTTGTAAAGTTAAGCGAAGGTCCTGGCCTTGTTTCTCGGCCTTTTGAACCATTCCCACTTCTTGAATTAAACCCGTAAACATTTCAATTCCTCAAAGAGGCGGTGATTAAATAATCATCACCGATCTTTTCAATATGCGTTTCTTTAACCCGCCAGGCTTTATCAGGTGTTAGTACACCCTTACCACCCACCCAACTGTGGCCCGCCCCGCCAAAGAGTTTTGGAGCCGCGAAAAGCGCCAACTCATCCGCCAGCTTTTCTTTGAGGAAAGACGCGTGAACTTCCGCCCCGCCTTCCACCAAAAGACTTCTAACTGATAAGGATTGAAGCACCTTTAAAACAGCCTCCAACGATAACATTTTTCCTTTTAAAGGAACCCGAAAAACTTGGATTCCCTTATGCCAGAAAGCCTTTTCGAGCGAAACCGAAGCTTTCTGCGAGGTAAAAACCACCGTTTTTGGCGAACCCTGAAATAACAGAGCTGTGGGTTTAATCTGTAACTTGGAATCTAAAAGAACCCGCATGGGCCAGCCGTCATTACGTTTATAACCCGTCAGGCGAACCGTGAGCGAAGGCTTATCCAACAGCGCCGTGCGGCTGCCGACTAAGATAGCGTCCACCGATGAACGTAATTCGTGTGCACGACGCAAAGAAGCGGGTCCCGTAATCCACTTAGACTTTCCTGAAACGGTGGCAATTTTACCATCCAGCGTCATAGCCGCTTTCAAAATGACCTTGGGTCGGTTGTGAGTCACATTGAAAATAAAGCTCTCGTTAAGTTTTTGAGCCTCGGCTTTTAACAAACCAACTTGAACCTTGATACCCGCTTTTTTCAAAAGAGAAAAACCGCGGCCCGATACTTGCGTAAAGGGATCTTTCATAGCGGCGACCACTTTGACGACTCCGGCCGCGATAACAGCGTTGGCGCAAGGAGGTGTTTTGCCATAATGACTGCAGGGTTCCAAAGTCACATAAAGAGTCGCGCCCTTAGCCCTGGTCCCGGCTTTTTTCAAGGCAACTACTTCGGCATGGGGGCCGCCATATTGCTGATGAGCCCCTTCACCCACAATCTTTCCATTTTTAACTAAAACAGCGCCCACTTTGGGGTTAGGGGAAACATAAGAACCTTGGATGCGAGCTAATTCCAGGGCCCTTTTCATGTATTTAAGGTCTGAGTTATTCAATGAATAGCCGTTCGAGAAAGAATAGTCTCAGTATGCTACAGCCGACCTATGGGTTCAACCGCCCGAAAGGCTTATCTTTTCGAACCTTCCGCTAAAAGCTTTACTCTTTTAAAAACACCGGTCTGAGGTTAGAATTTGCCTTCTTTTCGGAAGCTAGAACCGATTCAATAACACAAAGAGGTCAAAAAATGTCCACTCTCGTCCTGGTCCGCCATGGTCAATCCTTATGGAATTTGGAGAACAAATTTACCGGTTGGGTGGACGTTCCTCTCACCCCCCAGGGCGAGCAGGAAGCTCATCGTGCGGGCAAACAATTGCAGGGCAAAAAGTTCGACATCGCCTTCACTTCGGATCTCCAACGCGCTCAAAAAACCCTCGCGGTTATTTTGGGAGAAATCGGCCAAACTGATTTGAAAATCATTAAAGACAAAGCTTTAAACGAACGCCATTATGGCGCCCTTCAAGGCTTGAACAAGGCCGAAACCGCCGCCAAGTACAGCGATGAGCAGGTCAAAATCTGGCGCCGCAGCTACGATGTGCCGCCACCCCCTGACACCGATGGTTTTTCCGAATCCCTCAAGGATACCGCGGCCCGCACTTTGCCCTATTTCGACACTCACATCGCCCCTCTATTAAAAGAAGGCAAAAACGTGCTGATTGCCGCTCACGGTAATTCTTTACGTTCCATTGTGATGCATTTGGAAAACCTGACTAAAGAACAGGTTTTGGAACTTAACCTAGAGACAGCCGTCCCCCGGGTTTACGATTTGGACAAAGACCTCAAAATTCTTTCCGTCAAAAACCTTCAGTAACCGGTAAGGACATTTAAACTGGTGAAAATACAGCTTTGCCTTTTGCTTTTAATCTTGGGAGTGAGTGTTTCCTGTGCCCCCCATGCCGTTGTGAATAAAGGCTCAGCTAAAAACACGCCTACCGCGACCGCCACACCCCTTATTATTCCTCCCGCGCCCACCATGACGGATGCCCAGCTTCTCGGTTTTGTGCGGCCGCCCGCCATGATTTCCGATCCCGAATCCGGTCATCACGCCCTACCCGCCGTCATGCAGGCTTTTTGGCGGTTTAAGGAACAGGCCAAGACAGAAGGATGGAATTTGATTTTGGTGTCCGGCTACCGTTCCTACCGCGACCAACGCCGTATTTGGAATCAATCTGACGATTCTTATTTGCAGCATGGCGCCACTGATCAAAAAAAACGGGTGGAGGCCATCATGAGTCTGGTTTCGGTTCCTGGACTTTCGCGTCATCATTGGGGCACAGAGTTAGATATCTCGGAATCCTCTTTAAGAGGCCAGTTAGTAAACGTCGAACCAGATACACCTGAAAAAGTCATGCGATTTTATAACTGGATGGAAAATAACGCGCCCAAATTTGGATTTTGTAAGGTTTACTTAGGGGAGAACGGGGCGGTTCATAACGAACCCTGGCATTGGTCTTTCTTGCCTTATTCCAAGGGCTATCAAAAACAATTTATGGCGATCAAGGATTTTAAAAAGATATTCGATGTAAACGTAGAAGACGTCGATTATTTAATGAAGAATTTTAACCGCATACTTAACGATGAAAAAAAATCAATCAATTCTGCCTGCCAGGACTAATCTTTCAGGCCAATCACTTGTAGAGGCCGTGGAGAAAGTTTAATCTTTAACCGGTCTCCCACATTAAACAAAAGCACTAAGTTTGAGCCATCAATAAATATCCGGCCCTGGCGCATATAAGAAACAACTTCCAAAGTTTGTCCGGCGGTAAAAACACCTCTTAAAAAATTACGAGTCCCGAATTTGCGATGATAAACCTCTCGTGCGACGAACTGAAATTTCTTGGCCGTCGCCGGAAACGCTTTCCCTCCAGCCGAAAGTACTGCCGCCGTTGAACCTGCCGCGCTGCTCACCCAAACCCCGCTGGACATTTGCTCTTCCGAGCGTTTCCCCGCCTTCAAGATGTACCGAGAAGTACCACCAGGGCTCAAAGTTGAAATCAAAATGTCATTCAGGACAGGAACTGTATTCTTTTTACCGTTAATGAAAAAATCGAGACGCCAAACCAAAGCAGGCTTTTTCTGACCAGACAGATGACGTTCAAGCACCTGTTCAAAATTACCGCTGTGGCTGCCACTTAACCGGGCTACACTTTGTTGAGGATCCGAATTCACTCCCAAAATCGGGGTGTTCCAAAGCTGATGAGAACAATCCAAGAAAGTCCCGTCACCGCCCACCGAAACTACCAATTTAAATTGCCGGTCAATATTTTTAAGTTTCTCAACCTTGCTGCGCAGAAGCGTAGTGACTTTAAAGTTCCTTTTACGCAATACCGCGCGGACCAACTCCAAAGTTTTGGCATGCCGTTCATGGCTCTTCTTCAGAACTTCCCAATATTTATTCTTTTTAAATCCCCGAACTAAATGTTGAGTGGTGCCGTAACGGCTATAGGTGCTTTCTTTATAAACGACCAAAACACGGTTTTGCGGCATGGTTTACCTTACTTTTATTTAATCGACATCAGCGCCACACGGATCATCATGACCGCGTAAGCGGAAAGAAGCAGGGCGGCCAGTTTAGAGACAGCCTTGGTGCCTGTCACTCCGATAATTTGCATTAAGTAACTGGCGTTGCGGAAAATAACCCAGGCAATGAGGAGATTCAATGTCAGGCTGCCCGCAATTTCCCAAAAGTTAAAACGGTGGCAAAGCAAAATCAAAGTCGCCAGAACACCCGGGCCTACCAACAATGGAATTCCAATGGGAACGATGCCCACACTATCGTCACTTGTTTCATCCATCGCGAACATCTTTTGTTCCCAGACAATATCTCTGAGCGCGATAACCAAAACCAACAATCCGCCCGCAATTTGAAAGTCTCCTACATTTAATCCCAAAGCCATCAAAACGCGGGGCCCTAATGGAATAAACAAAATCCCGACCACTCCCGCTAAAAGAATGGAACCATTGAGAACGCGTTGTCGGCGCTTTACGGATAAATTAGATGTCATTTGAATAAAGGCGGGCAAGATGCCCAGGGGATCCATAGCAACAAAAAGCGGAAGAAATAGGCTAAGAAAGTCTGTCCAGGTCATATCGTTGGCTCCGGTGAATTAACGGAAAACCGACCTACTTGCTTATTATAACTCGGAAGACCAGATAATGGTTTACGGTAAAAGGTCGATACAATTGACCCAGAAAAAATGCCTAAACGAAGTTTTCTGGATTAAAGCTTCACTTCGTAGGCTGTGGCAATTGTCCACATAATGTATTGAGTGCTAGTTAAGTTACCGTTGACGTCCGTGCCGTTGTTATTCGCGTTAATGTAATTGGCCGTACCCGAAAGCTTAATATCAGAGTCTTCCGCCAACTTAAAACGGTAAGTCGGTCCCAATCCAGCCAAAAGGCCGCCACCGTTGTAGTTCAATGTCGAGTCGCTCTGGAAGATATATTTCACCACGCCCGCTACGGACAAATCCCCAAAAGCGTATGAGGCAGTAGCGTAAACCCTGGGGCCATTGGAGTTTTTAACTTCTGTCACTAAAGGACCGCCATTGGTGCTCCAAGAAGAAGGCAAATAAATTTGCGCGCCGCCCTCAAAAGAGAGCGCTTTGGGATTGCTCCAGTTATAAGAAGCGTTAAAGTTCGTGCCCAACTGGTAATAGTTTTGGTTGTTTTCAAGTGTCGCGAAGGACTGATAAACCGAGAAACGAATAATCTCATTTTGGTCATCTTGATAAGGCGTAATGTGATTGGCAGCCAAAAATACAGCGTCGCCCAATTTCAAAGCCGTAATGGCCGTGACGTTTCCGTAGCTGGGATTAAAAGCTCCCGAATACAAATAACCCACACCAACGTTATAAGCACCGCGGCCTTCCGGCAAAGCGACACCATAAAAAGCGCTCAACCCAAATCCCCTGCCGCTATAACGGCTGTCAATAAACTGAGTGGGTACGATAGAGTTTTGTTCTTTCGTGGACCAGCTGGTATCACCCGTCGGCACATTGAAAGCTACGTTGCACAACGAGCTCAATCCAAAGCTTTTAAAATTCAATTCGGCGCCTAAAATCGTGTCAGAAAAATTAGACAAAGTGTAAGTTCCAGCAGAACCCACATCATTGGCAGCCATAAACTCGCCCTGGCCATAAAGTTTTAACTCGGGGGCAAAACGATAAGAAATATCAACCGGCACCAAAAATTCGTAGCCATTGTCCTGGGCGGGCGCTTGATAGTTTGTATTCCACCCATTGTAAGTGGCGCCCAGGCTCAATTGACCGTCCGCCCAAGCACTAGTCGTCATTAACATGGACAAGGCTAAAAACTTTAAGTTTTTCTTAAGCATATTGTTCCCGTTCAATTAAATCGATTAGTTGCCAACAACTGGTTTAATCGTAATGTTCGTCCCGCCCTGAGTCGTGTTAAGCGTTTTATTTTGATTCAACCCAATGTTACTTTGAAACTGGCCATTCAGATCGTTCAACCCCTTATTCTTATCATTATTGTTATTCCCACTTGGAGGAGCGTTAGGCTTGCCATTGTCGGATTGTTGCGCGTTCACAAATTTAATCGGCGGGCCAGGGTGAAACAAAAACTTGTTACCTTTGCCATCGATCGTATAAACAATACCTTCGAAAACATGCAATTGAACTTGCGGATTGTGTTTGCCGTCGCAATTCATGGAAAACTTAGTTCCGCGGACGCCGCAAACCACACCACCCGCCTCAATTTCAAACGATGATTTCGACGTGGTTAGCTTTTCGACTGCGGCTAACAACTCACCCACAATCAATTTAAACTTGATGGTCTTGTCTTGCTCTGTTGGTTTTTGAAGTTTGGAAAGAACAAACTCTGTTTTGGGAGAGACTTCTAACGAAGACCCGTCGAACAAACGAATGGTCGCCTTAGCGTCGTCATTGGCAATCACTCGGTCGCCTTCGGAAACCGTAAGATCTTTTTGAGCCTTTTTAGTTTTATGGCCCTTTTTGGTTTTAACTGTGACCTTACCTGTCACAGACGTAAAAATGCCTTGGTTAGGTGCGGACGCGTCAGCCGCAAACAAGGGTGCAGTTATCAACCCCATCAAGATAAAAATCATCAACATTTTTTTGATAACCATGGCCGACTCCCCATCGTTTACTGAATTCTTATGCACCGCTGAACAGACGGCATTTTATACAAACACAGCCGAACAAGGTGTTAAAAGTATAAAAAATATACCACTTAACAAATGCTTCAGCGGGTTTAAACGTTTAATTGATGATGGATTACTTGGTTTTCATGATGTAAACACCATCCCAATTGGCGGCAGGAGGATGTTCTTTTAACTTATGGCAGCGTTCCACAAAAATGGCGCCAGGGCCGTCTTCAGGGTCCAACTCAATACACTTTTTAAACCGGACTTCCGCTTCATCCCATTTTTGGGCGCGGTATAACTCTAAACCTTCGGCGAAAGCGGCAACTTTTTCTTGGATGTGTGGCTTGGCTTTAAAACGCCGGTCCACCAGTTCATAAATACGGATCGGTTGGGTTTTACCCTTCACTTGAATCATGTCGAGTTCTCGGCACAACATATCGTTTTGCACCATATTGTAAGTCGCTTCGCTAATGATAATTTCAACACGATATTCTTTGGTAGTTCCTTCCAGACGGCTTCCCAAGTTAACCGCGTCGCCGATGAGCGTGTAATTTTTAATGGCTTGCGAACCCACGAAGCCCACCACCATGTTGCCCGTGTTTAACCCGATGCCAATTTCGAGTTTCTCTTTGCCCTCGGATTTCCATTTTGGCCAAAGAACGTCATGCAAAAATTCCGTCATTCCCAGAGCCGTAGAGCAGGCGCGGTAAGCGTGATCCTCTTGAACCACCGGCGCTCCCCAGAAAGCCATGATGGCGTCACCGATGTACTTATCAAGCGTTCCTTCAGTGACGAAAACCATATTGGTCATTTGGGTCAAATATTCGTTCAAAACGCCGATAACTTCTTTGGCCGTGTGCTTTTCTGAATAAGTCGTAAAGCTTCGGATATCCGAGAACATGACCGTTAAGTCTTTTTCTTCACCGCCCAATTCAATACCAGACGGCATCTTCAAAATGGCGTCAACGACTTTAGGCGTCACCATGCTCTGGAACATATTCTTCATATGCTTGCCGTGTCGAACTTCGGTTCTAAACTTATAGGTGGTCAAAGCACCGAAACAGAGTGTCATCGCCACTAGCGGATGGGTTAAATCAATCACGACGCCAAAGAGGCTAAAGAACAAACAACCCAAAATTACGTAACCCACGAACAAAGCCAAGTAGACAGCCGTTCCTTGCACTGGAGTTAAACGCGGAATCAAATACCACATAGCGAATGACAAAAGGATGATTAAGAAATACTTATAGAGGTCTGAGGCTTGGCGCAAAACTTTACCACTGATGGCGTTCTCAATAATGTTCGCGTTCACCACAATGCCGGGAGAATTACGAGTAAAAGAAGTCGGGCGCACATCATCCAAACCATCGGCCGTCGCGCCCACGGCCACCACGGCGTTTTTCAAAGCATCCTTCGGAATGCGATCCAATAAAACGTCGCTCACCGAGTAAGTTGGGAAATTCCCAATTAAATAGTTTGGTTCCAATTTGGTGGGGCCGCAGAAATTAATCAAAGCAAAACCCTGGTCAGATATCGGAATTTTCGTTTTACCCACTTGCGCGTATTTACCGCTGTAAATTTTAATTGGATCTGGATCGTCCATGAAGCCTCTGGCTACTTGGAGAGAAAGATGCGGAATCAACTTGCCCTGGTAATTAATGACCGTGGGATAGTAGCGGAAGGTTTCATCGCCATAGGTAAAGCAGCGGGAGTGCCCCAAATCTTTAGCGGCGTCTTCAATCACAGGGATATTCAGAATCAAGGATTCGTCCGTAATAAAGTCCGTGGAAAAACCGCCGAACAAGTCAGGCTCGGTCAATTTTAAAGAATCCGGATCTGGTGTTCTTCCCTGCTTATTAACAATAGGCTGCACCAAAAGATAAACATTGCCGACTTCTCTTATCGCATTAGCCAACACCACGTCGTCATTTTTATTTTTTTGCGCCTTGCGAACATCCGCCAAAACCTTTTGTCGAATGGTTAAGGTGGCCTTATCCGAACCAACCAGAGAGGTTTTTAAAGTTCTCTCCAGCTGTTCCAGCATGACTTCTTGGTTTCGTTCCGGTTCAGAAAATTGAACGTCGTAAAAAACAACCTTCCCGCCATCCTCTTTGATTTTGCGGACAATTTGAGCGTGAACAGATCGGGGCCATGGCCACTGTCCAATTTCACGGATGCTTTTTTCGTCGATAGCGAGAATCTTAACCGGTGCTTGAGGAGCGCGGGCGCCGCGGACGCCAAATCTAAAATCGATGGTTTGATTTTCAATTTGAAGAAGAACGTGAAAAGCGTTCAGAATCACAACGACGACAATAATCGCCAAGGTCGCCCAAAGAGCGATCCTGCTGCTATAGCGGACTAATTTTTTCTCGGAGGCTTCAGGCATGGCGCTTATTGTAGGTTTGACCTAAAAACAGGTCAAACACTTTAACCCCTTTTATTCATTTCGAAACGGGTAGTACGCCTTAGGGCGCGAAAACCTCGACACGGTTGTTCACATTGTCCGCCACATAGACATTCCCCGCCAAATCTGTGGTCAAACCCGCAAGCTGATTAAACTGACCATTACCAGCGCCGCCAGTTCCCCATTGACCCACATAGACTCCATTGGGATTAAACACTTCAACGCGGTAATTATTAGGGTCGGTCACATAAACGTTTCCATATTTATCGACTGTAATCGCCCAGGGAATGGTGAATTGCCCATTACCCGTACCCGACGTTCCCCATTGGGTCGTAAAAGCTCCAGCAGAGTTAAACACTTCAACCCTCGAATTGCCTCCGTCAGTCACATAGACATTCCCGGACGCATCCACCGCAATCCCACGCGGATTGGTAAATTGACCGTTACCCGTACCCGGAGTTCCCAATTGGCTGATAAAAGTTCCGCTGGATGTATATTTTTCAACATAGCTATTGTTGAATTCCGCGATATAAACATTTCCAGCCGTATCAACCGCAATACCCTGAGGAGAACCCGTAACTGCCCAAGAAGTTATAAAAGTTCCGTTATTAGAAAAAACCTGAATATTGTTAATCGTGTTGGTCTGATCCGTCGCATAAACATTCGCGGATGGATCCAAAGCAATCGCCCAAATACTATTGAATTGTCCTTGAGCGTTACCAGTGGTTCCCCATTGAGTTTTATATGAATAATTAACCATCGGTGTCGGAATAGGAGTCGCGCAAGGACCGGCTAAATCCGCCGGGGTTTGCTGATAGGCATAATAAGGAAGCGTGGTATTGCCTCTAAATATAAATGAGGGGCCAGCCGTACCAGAGCCCACATTCGTGACTTGCAGCCAAATATGGGCGTTCGGGCTGGGGATAAAAATACAAAAAACGTCCCCCGCTTGAAGCTGGTTTGTAGCGGCGCCAGCGGCTAGTTTGGCGGCACCAGAAGAAGTCACATAACCCGTGGTGGGCGCCATAGCAAAATTGACCAGATTACCATTACCCAGATAGGCGACCGTATTGGCGTTGAGCGTGTTTAGTTGGAACTGCCCACCTACCGGAAGAAAATCAATATCGTAAGACGTGGGTGAAGCTACCGTAATCGCGTCCGCCAACACACCATTCCCAATATTAAAATAGGACCCATCCGCATAAGAGGAAGTGTTCAGGTTGTAGCAATTGCGTACCAGCGATCCCATTTCAACAACCACCTGGCTGCTGGGCTGAGAACTCACGTCCGTTTGGACGGCGCCTAAAGCCAAAGGCTGATGGGTAGATGCGTCATTAATTTGGAAAGCCATAAGCCTGGCAGACCCCGCTGGAATAGCCAGAGACAAATTGATCGTTCCAGAGCTAGCCGCCGTGGTAATCGGACCAGATACACCCGTCACCGGCGACATCGCTGGCCCAGTAATGCTGTAATAAACTTCATTAGTAGCCGCGCCTAATAACGTCGACTTGGCCAAACCGCTTGCCTGCATGGAAATATTCAGCCCCATGGTTCCACTGGGCGCCACAGGAACATTTTTACTGCCGCAGCTCACCAAACCCCAGACCATCATGGGTACTAGGATCAGCGTGAGAGGTATCACCACATTCAACCGGATCATCGGTTTCAGTTTAATTTTCATAGCACACCTCAATTCAAGATTTAAAACAGAATGGCGCAATTCGTGCCGAGTGTCCAAAGGTCGTAAAGAACATTCACTAAGTTGCCTTGAGAGTCACGACCGCCTCCCAACGCGTTGATGTTGTCGTAAGAAGCCCAAATCTTTAGAGACAAACCACTTTCATCCAGTTTGAATTTAAACGAGGGTTCTATCCCCAGCAGAAAACCGCCGCCATCATAAGAATGAAGCGGATCCGCGCTATTAACACCGTAACCATTCGGCAAAACATATTTCATCCTGCCAGCCAAAGCGAAATCGCCAAAGGTATAGCTAGGGTTCAAATAAAACCGGGGACCATAGCTATAACTGCTGTCGGCCACCCACTGACCACCCACTGCCGATTGTCCCGGAAGAAAAACCTGGGCACCCAATTCAAACGAAAATGCCGTCGGATTACTCCAACCGTAAGAAAGATTAATGTTAGGCCCTGTCCAAAGGTAATTTTGGCCGGCATTCTGAGTTGGCAAAAAATAAAAACCAGAAGCTTGAATAATTTCAGACTCATTTACGCCCATCGGAGTTATCCGATTCAGGCTCAAAAAGAATGAGTCTCCGAGTTTTAAATCATTTGGCGGTGAAGGTTGTCCAAACTCGGAATTGTAGCTACCTGAATAGATATAGCCTGTCGCCACACCAACACGAGACTTTTCTACGGGTATAGAAACGCCATAAAGTCCACTCACTCCGAAACCCCGACCTTGATAACGGTCATCCACAAACTCTTCCGGGATATTGGCCGCAGCCGTCGCGCTTTCCCAGCCAGAATTCCCCGTGGGAATATTGAACGAAATATTAATCACCGAATTAAGATCCAATGTTTTAAACCCGATCTCCCCGCCAACCGTCGTATCTGAAAAAGCGGTCAAATTATTTGCCAAATTGCCCTGATTGATATAGTTGCCATTAGCAAATTCAGACTTCGCGTAAAAAGCCGTATCCTTCCAAAGACTCACAAAACCCGACATCGGAAACAAAAGCTCCCAGCCATTTGTCGTCAAAGCATAGTTTGAGTCCCAAACATCCGCCGTGACACCCAGATTTATTTGCCCAATAGTCGGCCCGGGCGCGGTCACCGGTTTAATAACTTCATCCATGTATTTGGCAACATCGGGGTTATCCGGGTGAATGTTCAATGACTTCTGATATGCCTTTTTCGCCTCATGATTTTGGTGAAGACGGAAATAGCAACCTGCCAAATTTTGATAGGCGATCCAGTTATTGGGATCCATTTTGATGACAGCCAAATAGTCATCGGCCGCTTTTTCAAAGTTTCCGTTTTTCCAGGCCGCCTCAGCATCCCGCATCCATTGGTCAATTTGAATTTGAGCGGAGGTCTTCAATCCAAAGCCAGGTGTCGCCCAGGGTCTTTCAACGTCATCAGCCCAGGCAGATCCCGCCGAAACAAAAATAAGAAAAAACGCCAGTCGCACAAGGCTTTTAACATTCAACTTTGAAATCCCACCCATTCGAAGGGACACCAAAACAGTTGCCGATAAGGTCACGGAATAACCTCGCCCGGCCCCACATGCAGCGCGATGTTAGTGTTTTGTTGAGCGGTATTAAGCGTATTGTTGCCGCTCGTCGAGATAATCTTTTGAACGTTACTCGTCATAACCTGCAAGGCAGGATCAGACAACGGGTTAGTTCCCGAACCAGTGCCACCGCTCGGATTAGTGACGTTACCCGAATTACCAGTACCGCTGTTGCCACCTGTCGTTCCATTACCGCTATCAGCGCTGCCACCATTAGAACCGTTACTTGAATTGCCGCTATCACCGCTACCGGTGCTGCTGTTACTGCCAGTGCCATTGCTACCGCCGTTGCTGCCATTACCGCTATTGCTGCTGTTAGTCGTGCTGCTTCCCTTTGTATTTTGAGAGTTGCTTCCGTTAGGGCCGTTAGTGTGAACATTATTGAAAATTTGCTGTTGGCCGGCTCTGAAGACGTGTTCCGCGCCTCCATTGGATCGTGCCCAAACCGAGCCCTCCATTACATTCAACGACACAGAATTTTTATGCGGGTTATAACCCATCTCGAATTGAGTTCCACGCACACCGCAAACCACACCACCCGCCTCAATTTCAAAAGATGAACTCGCGCTGGTAAGTTTTTTCACTACCGCGGCCAATTTACCGACAAACAAACTAAATTTAAAATTCTTGTCCTCATCGGACGGTTTTTTCATTTCAGACAAAACAAATTCCGTCTGGGGATCGACCCGCAATTCGGAACCGTCGAACAAACGAAGAACTGCGGACGAATCCGCTTGTGTCACAATCCGATCCCCTTGAGTAACCACTAAATCTTTTTGAGCTTTTTTGGGCTTCTTGTGATTGGGGACCAAGACCTGAACCTTGCCTTGAACCTTGGTGAAAATAGCTTGAGTGGTATTAGAAGAGGCTGGAAGATCCGCGGCGAGAACCGAACCGCTCAGCAGGGTAAAAGCCAAAAACATACAGAAAGCCATACGCATAAATCACTCCACGGTCTAATTTTCACAATCCAAGGACTTTTGCAAAATTCGAGCATAAGCATATCTCGATTTAGCAAAAATATGGTATTTAGACGGAGGTTTTTTACTATTTTATATTGAACAAATTGGGGATTTTAAAGCGATTTGATAACGATGCTAGGAGGAAGCGCTGCGATAGCGCTGAAGACCTTTTTTCCAAATCCACACCGTAAACGATAAGAACAGCGCGCCCAGGGCAAAACCGTAGAATATCCCGCCTATCTCAAGTTTGTGAATCAACAACCCCGCAGGAACATTCGAGACCACCAGCATTGGAATAACCGTCCATAAGAGTTTCCGTAAAAACCACGGATAGATATCGCCGGGATATCTAGAAAACTGACCAAACTGCCAGTAAAGCTCCATCAGGTTATTGGAGCGGCCAATCCAAAAAGTCCAAACGGATAGAACAAAAAGAATGGAGTAATAAATGAGAACGCCATTCAGTACGAGAGCGCCAAAAAGAATCGCGCCGCCAAAGCTCACGGCCATTCCCATTTTGCCCAGCGCGAAGAGAATGACTCCTACGCCGACCATGCTGTTAAAAACCGAAGCGTAATCGGTGTAGCGTAGCGAAACTAAGAATTGGGTATTGATGGGTTTAATCAGATTGAAATCAAGATCACCCTGCCGGATCTGATCTGTCAGGCGGACACAATTATCGTAAAAGAGAGCTTCAAAAAGTTGGGCGATAACATAGTTGGTACCCATCAGCACAATCATTTCCCACTTGTTCCATCCGGCAATCTCACCGGTTTGTCCATACATCACACCGATATAAATAAACTGCATGACCAGCCACATGAGTTCGGTAAAAAAACGCACCACAAAGTTAGCCTTGAATTGCAGTTCGCGCACAAAACAGTTACGCATCATTAAACCGGTGAGTTTGAGATAACGCCAAATGGTTTTCATATCAGCCGCCTACCGCGGAATAACGCTTGAGTCCCTGCTTCCACATCAAACGGCTCAGGCCGTAAAAAATACCCACCCACACAAAACCAATCAACAGCACTTGAAGCAATTGGTCTTCGGGAACTTTGCCCATTAAGATCACACAGGGCCAGTAACCTTCATAACCGAATGGAGAGAAAAAAAGAACTTGGTGCAGATAAGCCGGGAGGATATTCAATGGAATCAGTTGCCCCGACATAAAAAACTCCAGCATCATGACCACAAAAAGAAAGCCTGATATTTCCAAAAACCAAAAAGCCAGCATCCCAATCATGCTGCAAAAAAGCATGCCGATAGAAAAGGCGATAAAAAGCGAAACTACAAAAGCCCCGCACTCCCACAAAGTCGGCCAGTGGGTAAAGTAACGTCTCATCAGGAAAAAAATGGGCGGAAAAGTTAAAAGCGCGATGTACCAAAAAACCAATTTGTGGGCCAAACGGTACATCACCTGATACCAAAGATAATTAATGGGTTTGATCAGGTAGCGGTTCAAAAGGCCGTCTTTAACATCTTTGCTGATATCACTCATAGTTCCCGGAACGCTGGAAAAACCCCGGGCCACATACATCAGAGCGTTATAGACCACCATATCTTCATAACTCATCCCGCCGATCAGAGGCGATGCGCCGCTCGTCTTGCGGCCGTCATAAATGGCCCACCACAAAAAGATCATGGTCACTAAGGGAAGAAACCGAAAAATCGCACCAAAAACATAGTTGGCGCGATAGGCCATGTCCTCCTGAGTTCTGGTACTCAGAATGATCCAATATTTATGAAAGGCTGATTTGGCCCGAACAGCTTCACTCACTGATCGGCCTCCGAACCAGCAAAAACTTTTTCAATCACTTCTTCAATAGGGACTTCTTCGATATCAATGTCATCCACATCGAACTGATTCAAAATCTCGTTAGAAGCTTTTTTTACCTGTTCCCGGGGAACTTTCAGCACTGCTTTGACGCCCGTAAACTCCAGCACCTGTCCCAGCTTGGACAACTGCTCATTGGTGACGCCCCCATCTTTAAAGGTGACCGTGATAATCTTGGATTGCGAAAATTTCTCCACCACCGCGTCCAGTTTGCCATCGAACATTTTTTTGCCCTGATTGATCACCACGACCCTTTCGCAAAGAGCCTGAATGTCGTTCATATAATGGCTGGTCAGCAGAATGGTGGTTTTGGTACGGCGGTTATAGTCTTTAATAAACTCGCGGATATTCTTCTGGGCCACCACATCCAGCCCAATGGTCGGTTCATCCAAGAGTAAAACCCGCGGGCTGTGCAGCAAAGAAGCGATCAACTCGAACTTCATGCGTTCACCTAAAGAAAGTTCCCGCACCATAATCCCCATGAGCTTCTTCACTTGAAGCAATTCAGTCATTTCGTCGAGGATCTTGTAATAAGCCTTATCCTCCACCCCGTAGATTTCTTTATTAAGATACAAAGATTCCTGAGCCGGCAGATCCCACCAAAGCTGGTTTTTCTGGCCCATCACTAACGCAAACTGGCGGCGGTAATCATTTTTACGGTCGGAGGGGGTAAAGCCCATCACCTTGGCCGTTCCCGAAGTAGGAAACAG
>JABDGD010000028.1 GCA_013286205.1 Candidatus Firestoneibacteriota bacterium
TTAAAGACCAATTCAAACTGATTTATTTCGAGGTTTTTTCGCCAACCACAAAAACAGAAAGCCCGAATGGTTTCGGAATTATCTTCTCAAGCATAAAAACATATTTAAAAACCCTGTCATACAACATCATTTGATCTTGCGGAATTATTTTACGCTTAAGTATTTTTCCATTTAACCACCAGCCAAAAATACCGGAAATGTTCAAATACTCGCCATTTTCCACTTTGAATTTTTTTCTAAGCTTTTGAACGACTTCGGATTTGGTATAGCGGCGGAAATGACCATAAGTTTTGTCCATTTCACCGTAGAGCGAGGGCATGGCTGGCACAAAGATGATGAGTTTACCGCCGGGAGACAAAAGCGATTCGCACTCTTTAATAAACTTCTCATCTTTTTCAATGTGCTCTAAAACATTGATGCAAATAATGGTATCGGGTTTAAACTTCTTGAACGAGCCGAGGCTTTTTCCCAAATCAAAAAGTTGAAATTTAATATTCTTTTTATTTTTAAACCGTTCTTTAGCGATGTTGATATAAACCTTTTCAATATCAACGCCCAGAATATTTTTATGGGTCATATATTGAATAATATTGCCCGTGCCACAGCCCACTTCAAGAACGCGCTTCCCCAAATGGGGTTTAATTAAATCGAATATCCACTTGTTGTAATTAACCGCTTTAGATAAATCATCCAGCGTTTCTAACTGCCCGCCGTTTTTACGATCGGCGTTTCTTCCGCTCATTGAGCCGCGGTTCCCATGGGGACAGGTGGGCTGAAGCGGACAACGTTTCCGGCGCCAACCTGAGTCACATAAACATGGTTAAAACTATCAACCGCCACGCCCTGTGCAGCCATAAACCCCTCTTTGATGTCTTTTCGTTTATAAACCGCGATAAGTTTGCCGTTTAAATCATATTTAAGGACAGAGCCCGTGCTGGCGTTGGAAGCATAGATATTGTCTTGGAAACAGGTGATGTAGGGCACCTCAACATTTTTGCCATGCCAGGTAGAAACTTTGAACGAGCCCAAAAACTTGCCATTCGAGTCAAATTTTTCGATTCGATTGTTGTTTGAATCCGAGACATACAAAACACCCTTGGAATCAACCGTGCAACCCACCGGCTCATCAAACTTGCCTTCAGAGGTACCGTGACCGCCAAATTCTTTAATAAAGTTACCGTTACTGTCAAATACCTGAATTTTATGATTTCCCGTATCCACCACGTAAACCTTGCCATTATTGTCACCCACCACATCGCGAGGACCAAAAAAGCTATGCGCCCACACCTTTAAAGACTTACCTTTTTTATCAAATACCTGAACCCGATGATTAAAGGTGTCCGAAACATAGATGTCGCCGTTTTGGCTCACCCAAAGACCGCTGGGTTGATTAAATTCTCCAGGGCCCTTGTCGTCGCCGGGATGATTCCCCATTTTGCCGATCGTTAAAAGGAGCTTACCGTTCGAATCAAACTTTTTGACAACACCCAATCCAAAATCGCTGACGTAAAAGTTGTTATCGGCGTCAATTGCCACATCTTTGGGTTCTTGAAACTTGCTTTCCGGAGTATCGCCCACCTGCATATCCAGAGATACCAAAACGGTTTTGCTTTTGTTAATCGCGTCTTGAATACGGTCAACAAATAGATAAATAACCACTACTAAAAAGACAGCGGAGAAAAACATCAAAAACAACTTTGCGCCTTTACCAATAGGCTTTCTTTTGCTCTTTTTGCCCGATTTGCTTTTTTTTGTTTTTCTCATGTCGCTTTATGTCTTTCAGCAGTTTTAATTAAAACTGGCCTTTGATTTTTAAGATTTTGCCCGCGCCCGCGTCCACCACATAAACATCTCCGTTTTTATCCACGCTCACGCCCAGAGGAACTGAAAAGAGAGCGTTGCCCGTCGAGTCTTTTTCAAGAGTCGTCACGGACGATCCATCCAAATGGAAACAATAAACTTTTTTGGCGCGGCCATCAGTCGCGTAAACCAGGCCATGCACCTGATCGATCGCCAAATGGGGTTCCATATCAATTTGTTCCTTCGACCAACCCTTCACCGGCCAAGAGCGAAGCACTTGCCCTTCGGGGCTTAAAACTTGAATGCGGAAGTTCAAACGATCGGCGACATAAAGATTTCCAGCCTTATCCAAAGCCAAACCAATCGGTTCATTAAATTCGCCGGAATTCTTGCCGGCTACAGCGGCCCCTGTTTTAGGATTCACCGCTCCCCAAGCGCGGATCTGTTTTCCGTTCGCGTCAAACTTCACAATGCGGTGGTGTCCCGTATCAGCCACATAAACAATACCGCTTGGATCAACCACCACTTCTCTCGGGGCAAAGAACCCGTCGTCCGAGACAAATATTTTTTTGGATTTGCCGCTGGTCGTAAACTCTTGAATGCGGTTGTTCCAGGTATCCACCACATAAAGCAAACCATCTGGTCCGCCAAAAGAGACTCCATTTGGCTCATTCAGTTTACCTTCACCCTGGGCAACTAACTTTTTGGCATCGCCGTTCGCGAACTTGGCCGCGTCAAAGAACCCGCCGAATTGATCCAAAAACTTTCCATCTTTACCGCTGATTTTTTGAATCCGGTGATTGCGGCTGTCCGCCACATAAATATTGCCGTCATTGTCCGTCGCCACGCCGCGGGGATAGCTAAATTGACCGTATCCACCGCCCGCCACGCCGCCTTCTTGAAGCACTAATCCGCCGGGTACATTCGCGGGTTTCATCACCACCGGCTTAGGTTTCGCGCCAATCATGGCCCACACAGCCGTAATCGCCACCAAAATTAAAACAACCGCGACCAAAAGATCCTTCTGGGATAACTGTCTGTCTCCAATTTTCAACATCTTGCTTCCTCCAGAGTTTATTTAGCTTTTAAGAATTAATTTTATACAGCACCGAATTACCCACCTGAACAGCCACAACACCCAACTGGCTAAACTTGTTCAACATGGCCGCGTTGGCGGCATACTTTTGACGCTCCGAATCACCCACATAAACGTAATCAACGCCGTATTTTTTTAACAAGTTTTTAGTTATCTGTAAATCGGAAGATGTATATATCTGGTCGATATCGTTTTGACGGTGAACAACCGTATCATCCGGATCCCCGCCTCGCACAACCGCTTTATCACCCGAACCGCGCCATTGAACCTCATGAAAATCCCAGCCTAATACCGTCGGAAATCCCGTATTACTGGCAATTCTGCCGAAATCTTGGTGGTAAGAACCGCCCCAGGCTTCCAAAATAACAGGCATTTTCCCAACTGCCGGCTTCACATTGGCTTTAATCCATTGAACCACCTGATAATCCGCAGGGAAGGTTCTTTCATAATAAGTCGCGCCGTCCATCGTCGCCAAATCTGGGGACGAACCATTTAACCGGGATGTAAAGGATAGTAAGGGATACATCGCCGCCACGCCGAGCAAAATAAACGCCAAAGCGCCCCATGTAATTTTCTTCCACAAGCCCCAACGACCCCAGGGGTTTTCCATCAACCACTTTAAGAATGGCCCAAGAGCGATGCTCAAAAGAATCCAGACTTGATAATGAAACTTAAACACCGTGTTCATCCGGTACAGATTGCCGCTAAAAAACATGTCTTTCACATAAAAAACCTCGCAACCAGCCACTAAGCCAAAAGCAATGATAGTTAAGATTGTCGAAAACACTATCTCTTTGCTTTCGCTTCTGGAAGCCAACGAAATACAAGCGAATACAATAAAGAGCAAAGCCAAGAAGAGGGCCGATAACTTCATTGGTGAAAGGTTTAATAAAACAACAGCCAGGATAACCGCCGCAAACAGCGACGAAGAATAGACCGCCGAACTTGGCTTTGAGAAGAGTGAACCGATTTCAAGTAAATAACTCTTTACTGTTTTCGCGGGGAGCGGGTCAATTTCTGAAAAATCTGAAGTTGCCAACTCTCCACCGCAATATCCGCAGAAGTTTCTCCCCGTTCCGTCTTTGCCGCACATTACACAGATAAGAGTCTCCGCTTTTTTCGCTTTCGCGGCCTTGGTGCCCTTTTCGCTTCGAACCGACAATTTATCAATTAGAACCGGCACAATCACAATGAGAAAGGCCCCGAATAAAATAAACAAGTAATAAAGATCGGTGCGGTCGCCCACTATCCCAATTCCCTGCGCTTGCGATTGAAGTCTCAAGTAAAAAGGTAAATACAAAAGAATCGCCCCGGCCGCCACAGGCAGACAAATGCTCGCCATCGATTTAAACCAAGATCCAAAATCTTCCGGTCCGGCCCACCACTGTTGAAAGCTTAAGCAAAGCCCGAACAACAGCATGAGTGTAGGAAAATCCCAGCTATTGAGAAAAGAAAGTCCGCCAAAAACCAGGGCGAATAGGGCTAACTGCGTCCATTGCCAAAAAGTTTGACCGCCAAATACACGAACCCCTGAAGCCGAAGATTTGAGAACATTGAAGGACAAAGCGATGGCCAAAAGAACAAAAGGAATGCCCATCACGTGAGGATGTAAGTCGGAGAGAAAGAAACTAAAAGATGGAAACTCATTAATCATTTTGTCAGTGTTTGAGACTGCCATGATTCGCGAGGCCTGAAAATAGTCCCAACTATGCTGAAGAGGGCTGATCATAAAATCAAATGCGGCGCCAATGCCAGTAGCCGCCGACGGGTTTGCCGGGAAGTTGTAATAAGGAATACGAAGATCGCCAAATTGATAGCTTTGAATAATGCGGTGCAAATAATCCAAATTTCCAAAACCCACCAAAGCGGCGGCAGACAAAAAGGAATAGCGATAGCGGCGGGTCAAAGCATAAACCAAAGAAAAGGCCCCAAAAGCCGACAGCGCCCAGATCATGGCAATCGCCAAATTAAAGGCTTCGCCCGAGGAAACCTGCGTAATGCGGGACATAATGGCCACAATGAGATATCCGAAATAATAGTAAGAAATGCTGCCGCCCGATAACCAGGGATCCTGCGGAGGCATGGAAGCTGAAGAAAGAATGCCGTTAATGAAGGCAAAGTCCATGGGTTTTTCCGTACCCACGATATCGTGCGTGCGCATTTTGTAGGCCCCAGCGATCAAAAAGAACACCAAGAATAAAATTTCTTCCAATAATAAAAAGCCGATTTCCTTTTTAACAAATTCTAAAAAAGAACGGCCCACACCCATCCAGATAATCACCGCGGAAAAAGACGCAATTAAAATAAAAGCCAACAAAACAGTTCCCGCACCAAAAGAAACATAGCCCATCAACCAGGACAGATAACCTAATAACAGAAGGGCTAAAACTTTACTAAAGGCATATCCCTTATCCGGCAAATGTTTGAGCAAAACAAAAGAAATGGGAAACACAACTATTCCCATAATCAATAAGGTAAACCACCACAATAAAACCAGTTCCATGAATCAACCTTCCCTTTTGTTGTTAATTCTTGACCGTAGGCGCATTGTAATAAATCTCGACTTGCGGATTTTTATAGATCAAAGGCAAAAATGTCGAAAATTTATCCAATCCTTCTTGCGGATATCCGCCTTTACGTCCCGGTACCCCATTGCGCTCAACCGTACCCACCATGACGAGACGCACGCCATAAGCATCTAAATATTGTTTCGCCAAAACCGGGTCTGTGGTTTTAAAGATTTGATCCGTGGCCTGGAAACGCTGTTCAATGTCGCTATTGGCTCCCGGTCTGGAACCGATCCATTCTTTCACGTGCCCGTCCCATCCCATCAGAGCAGGAATGCCAGTGAAAATCGAAAAACGGGATCCCCACGAGTTATACCCCTCGCCCACAAACTCCAATAGACAGGGCTGACCCGGAACATTATGGTTTAAAAAGTTAATGGCGGCCGCGTCATAGGGATTCACTCTTGGCATAAAAGACAAACCATTTAACGTCGGAGACTCTTCATACCCTACCCATTGACGCTGAAAAACACCTAAAAAATCGTGGCACTTTCTAAAAGTCGCGGCTATGGGATAGATCGAAACCATCAGCAGAAGTACGCAAAGCGCGCCCGTCCAGCTGAAATAGAAAATCCGCTGGCCCATGTTTTTCTTTTTCTCTAAATTCAGTCCCGCAATGATCAAGATTAAAAAAGTCAGAACCAACGGCAGCAATACGTCGACACTAAAATCCGCTCCAATGTGTTGAAAAAGCGCGGCAAAGCCCGCGGTTGGCATTAACAACGCCAGCAGAGGAAATACCAGCATCACACCGGCACAAATCAGCAAAACAATCTTGGTCAAAGTGTTTTTAATCCAATTTTCCATCCAGGCCCAGACCGCGGCGCAAACCAGCAAAACAATATTGGCCAAATGAACAAACCAGTTATCAAATGAAGAAGAAAAACTTTCTAACACGAACCAAAGAATAGAGAAAATAATCAATCCCGAAATGATAAACATAACGCATCGGGCCATTCCCGCTTCCTTCGCGCCGCTTTTCAAAGCGTTCTTGATCGCGAAATAAATTTCAGGAACAAAAACACCCACAGCGATGGAGGCCAAAGTCCAGGCGTTAATCCCAAACTTAAACAAGGAGTTATTACGCATGTAATCGCCGCCCAAATATTCATGCATCGCGAACACTTCTAAGGCCGCGATAATCAGAAGGAACATGCCGGTCAATATGTAAGTAAACGAGATGGGTCTTTCGGCTCGATTTTTAATCGCCAGTCCCAAATAAAAGAAGCCTGCCAGCCACAAAACGGAGAACAATTCCAATCCCAACGGAAAACTGGTCTCTTCGGCAAGAGGCAAAATTCTTAAAATCATCAAAAGCACCCAAATCATTAACAACGAGCCGCCCGTAATCCAAAATTCAATTTTCTTTTTAAAATAAACAGCTCCAAACAAAGCGATAAACGTAAACGTCGCCAAAAGCTGGACAATCCAACGATTCGAATCCACTCCGGTCCAATGGGCCCATGAGGACACGTAGATTGCCGTCAAAAAGGCGATTCCCAGTGAGAGCATTCCCAGCACGGGGTTTTCCGCCTCAAAAAATCCAGTCAAAAAGTCAAAAGCCGAATCACTCAAGTCCTCAAAGCTCTTCCAACGCACATTACTTACCAACCATTTCGAAATCACTTTTGAGCAAACCGGAATAAAGGCAAATGTAAGAACTGAGGCAAACAAACCATAAATGGTGAAAAAATCTTTCATGTGGGTTCTTAAATGTTCCGGTACCCAAAGGACTTCGTTTTGCTGCGGTGAAAAGTTAATGAAATAAGGGCTCCACAACAAAATACCCGCCGCCAAAACGCCAAAAACACTCAATCCGAAACTCACAAAATGCTTCGCTAAAATTTGAGTTAGTTTTTGGGAATACAAGACCGCAAGACCTACTAAGACACCCAGACCTAAGAATATTCCCAGCCACAACGTTCCCCCGCCCAAAGCTTGGCTATTTTGATTCACACGGGCAAAAACTCCCCACCATCCCATCAAAGTCAAAGCGGTTAAAAGAATGCCAAAAAACAACACGAAACCTTTTTTAATAACCTTGGCGTTAACGATGGTGAGATTACGGATTAAATAAGTGATAGCGAACAAAATCATCCAGGTGGGAAGTTCCCAGGTATTTAAAAACGCGATACTTCCGATTAAAAAGCCCAAAAATAAAATAGATTGCCAGTCGTTTTTCCATTCAAAAGGCTTACTGGCGTTCGATAAATAAAGAGAAGCAATTCCGCCAATCATCAGCATCGCGAATGGCATCGCCAGGGTATGCGCGTGCATGTCCCCAAAAAGGACGCTGAAATAGGGAAACTCATTGATTGAATTAGGAATGACCCGAGTAGGACCCCAGTAATCAAAGGTGTGGCTCATTAAAGGACTCAAACTTGCCGACACAAAACATTGGTGAATAACATCGAGATACTGTTTGGCGCCGCCCAGATTGCCGGCCACAGCGCACAAGAACCCCGCGATAAAACCGCTCACCATTCGACCGGACAAGGCTAAGGCAATGCCAAATGCGCCGGAGAAGATCGACGCGAAAAGAGTAATCAAAGCCAAGTTATAAGTAACCGCAGGAACCAGTCCCAAGGTCTTGGTTAAAACGCCCATCATTAAATGGCCAAAGTAGAACGAATATCCGATGGGAACACCGGCCATCCACATATTTTGCGGCGGAAAGGTTTCGCCGCGAACGACTGATGACAAGAAACCAAAATCCATACCAGCTTCGCCGCCGCCGTTATAGCCATCCCCTACTGGGTCATGCACATGGGCGCAATAGGATCTAATAATCGTAAACAAAAGAAACGCGCCCACAAAAGCCGCCTCTTGAAACATCCAAGACTTTTTGTTTTTAGCGAAAAGTAATTTAATCTGTTTTTGATCAACAAAGAAAATCCAACCCGAAATCCCAGTTAAAACCAAAAGCCAAACCCAGCAAGAACCAATAGTGAAATGACAAACCTTAATATTGGTAAAGAACCAAACTAACCAAGAAAAAATCAGAAACCCCGCCATTTTGCTCAGCGAATAGGCACCCGAAGCAATCGACGGCATAACCCTTAAAGTAATCGGCAGAGCCACCCAGCCCAAGATAATTAAAAATAATAACCAACTCAACCAGGCTCTTGCCTGGTAAAAGAAAGAATCCTCAGCGGCAGAAGACGTTTGCGGAACATTCGTTTCAATAACTGGATTTTTCGCGAGATTGTCCAATGCCGAGATGGTTTTCGCGTCCGGAACTCCCGGCACTGTTTTCGGAGCATCAATTTTAACGGTATTATTCACGTCAGGATTAACTGGCGCGAAGTTCGAGGCTGTCGGCGCAGGCGGTTTCGTCTCAACCACCGCAGCAGCTGGCGCGGTTGTCACCGGCGCGCTTTCATCCAACCCTTGAAGCAATCCAGCCTTTTCTAAGTAGTCATGACGTTGGGCGATAAAAGCATCGACGTTAGTTTCATTAACAGTCCTCATGATGTTTCGGTCAATGCCTTTGACATAATCATCCGAGCTCAGCATTTTAATAATTCTGTCCGCCGGAACATTCTCGACTTTTTTGAAAATATATACTGTCGGATGGTCATAAACAGAGAAGGACTCTTCAGCCATGTCATCCGGGTGCTCCCAGCCAAAAATGCCTGGGAAATTGTGAAATTCATGAACCATTTTGTAGCCCAACAAACCTGACCACAAAAGCCGGTAATAACGAGAGGTAACGGGATAAACGTTATAACCATTCGGCTTAAATTCAGGCGTGCAGTTGGTTAAGGTGTACCAGAGCTTTTTAGAAGCGATGCTGATGTAATCGCCCCGTTGAATAACGTCCGCATAATAATTTTTCTTAATGGGCGTATCGTCTGTCGGGAACCCGTGCATTTCATAAATGGTAATGTCTTGCTGCCTATAGTTTTGGGGACCCATCGCACCCTCAACACGAGGGTCAATATTATGGTCCACACCCGTGGGCAAACCGTCATCCCACGCTTCTTTCAGTACCATAGAACCAACTGGTACGTTTTTAAAAATCCAAATAGAAGACTCAATCCAGGGATGTAAATAACGGTAAACATGCATATAGCAAACCGAATAGAAAAAGCTCGAACCGATCACTAACGCGATGAGAACCGGCTTTAAAATGCGGTCTAACTTAAAGTTGGTTTTTACCCATTCAATAAAGTTAATTAAGATTTCAGCGCCAAAAATACAAAACGCGGGAATCAAAGGCACCATGTAGCGTATAAACTTTGTGTTCCAGGCGCCAATGAAGCCAAAGTAAGGAATAAACCAGCTCAAAATCAAAAGATCCGGCAAGAGCAACGCAAATCCTTTATTTGAGGCAAAGGGGGCCGGCAACAGATAGTTGTTTTTCTTTAAATTGATTAACCCAAGAACCAATTTCCACAAGACCCAGATCATTCCCAAAACAACGGTAATTCCCAACGGCCACCACAACTCCACCGACACTAAATTGAATAATTGAAAGATGTAGCGCAAGGTGTCTTTGAACTGAATGACATAGCAGGCGTCTGAAAGCGAAACGACATGCCATTCATAATTCATCGAATTGGTAAACCCATTGAAATCCAACAACGACCAGGGAGAAAGAAGGCAGAAAATAAAGAAGGTAAGCCCGCCAACCACCGCCAACTTAGACCATTGGGGAATTTGAGCGCGCAGCACTTTAAATTCCATCGCGCCCCAAGCCGTAAACATCGCGCCCAGCATTATCAGGACACCACACAAAATACCCCAGATAACGTTAATTGCGATCGGGCTCTTTTCGAACAAATCATGCACTACGCCATTTAACTTATATCCCACGCCTGCAAACGCTCCAAAAACACCAATCAAAAGAAGAACCGCGAAAGCCGAATATATTCCAATATTGTCTTTTTCTTTTTTGCCTATTTTTTCCCATTCTTGCTTTGATGTTTTGGAAAGAAAAACCAAATGGCCGGTTAATATGATAAAGACGTAGTAAAGACTGCTGGTTTTAGCTGCCATTGATAAACCAAAAGCCGCTCCTGCCAGCAAATAATTCTTCCAGCTTCCTTCTTGTGAAATTTCAAACGCCAAATAAGCAACGACTACCATCATGAGCGTAATAAAGGATTCTGTAATGCAGTAATGGGCTTGTTCAATGCTAACCGCGGCGAAAGCAAAACTGGCTGAAGCCACTAACGCCATCAGTTGATTTTTGTAGGTTTTATTGACGAAAAAATAAATGACAGCGATGGTTGCGGTGGAAAACAAGGCGGCCCACCAGCGGCCAATCAACATACACTCGCCATAACCCACGAACTGCTTACCGCCATGACCAAAAGCCGCCATAAAAGACCAAAAGGCCAACATACCTAAAATGATTCTTCCCCACCGGGAAACCCAGGCCCACCAGATAGCTAAGCTTAGGACCACTAAAGTAAAAGCCAATGCCCCCATCGCCTTGGCGAAGGCATCAGGAAAAAACGCGGGAACAACGCCCAATAAAAAGGTAACGCCGGACGAAACATAGAGCGGAAGACCTATCCATTCCATTTCAAAAAAGTAAGCAACGAAAGCCGACACACCAAAAGAAAGGACACCCACAAAAAGCAAACAAGCTAATTTGAGTGGAGCACCATCCAACGCCTCAAACCAAAGATTGAAAATGGGATATAACTTGCCAATTAACAAAGCTACTAAGAGAAGCGCTGTCGTCGCGAAAGGAAAGGGATCGATCTTGGTGCGGCTTAAAAAATATCCCAACAAAAGGCTTAATCCGCCTAAAACAAACCAATAAATCCACAAAGAAAGCGTTTCATTGCCGTGAAAGATATTTAAAAGAAAGCTGGGAGTGGAGATTAATTCTCCCGTGAAACGGTAAAGGAAAACTGGAAGCTGGCCATAGGCGAAGAATTGAACTCGATAGCCATTGCCGGGTTGAATGCCGGCCGTTTGGCCCAAAATATTACGTTCGTCCGGATGGAAGGAGTGTTGAAAATCCCAATTTAAATTATAAAAACGAAACAACCCGCCCAAAACCAGGATAACCGCTAAGTAAAATAATGGCCTTGTTAATAAATTCTTCCACGCACCCTTTTTCGCTTTTAAATACACGTTTATTCCTTAATGAGCAGGACTATGTGTGACTTTTGATACCGAAAAGACTGCCAAAAACGTGCCTAATTATACCCAATTTCCTTTTAAAGAGAACCCTGAACGGGGCAAATCAATGGCAAAAAAGCTTAAATTCAGCCAGGTTCAAATTATTACAAAAGATCTTAAAGACATAGGCCCCGGGGCCCGGAAAGACTACCCGCCAAGCCGTCACCAAATCACTGCTCTTCACCTCACCAAAGACAATCTTTCTCGGGAGGCTGTCTGATAACTTGTTCCCCTTTTCATCGTATAAAGAAACATCGACCTGAAACTCAGCGGCCTCGTCGTAGCTCAAACGGCAAAAAGTGACAAATTCAGCTCCCAAAGGATAACCCGGTGAATTAAACCCCTGAAAAACGCCCTTGAGTTCATAACCCTTATTAATGACATCTTGCTCCACTTTTTGGCAATTCAAAAAGGCGTTAACCGTCGGCAAATTCAATTTCACTTCGATCTCCTTTTTCCGGACTTTGGCCAATATCCCTTCGACTGAACAAACGATGTTTTTAAAATTTCGGAACTCAAAACCACGTCAGACGCCAAGCGAAACCGCCAACGCAAGAAAGTAAAAAAACTTAAAAACAAAACAATGAACCCATCCCAAACGGTCGTTCCAGGGCGGTAATAAGCAATCTCCACCATAAAATCATTATCAATCTTAAAACCTTCGCGGGCGGAGATAAGGGCAATTTCCTGAGCGCAGGAATATTTCATTCCTGTATAAAATTTTAATATCGGGCCAATGGTCTTAACCCTTAAAAACCTCAACCCAGATTCAACATCGTAATATTTAAACCCAGACAAAATCGAATTGGTCCAAGTTAAAAATCGATTGCCCAAAACTTTATAGAGTGGATAAACCGAAAAATCCCTCCGGGTCAAAACAACATCTGCGTTTTTTCGAATTAAATACTTAACGATTTCAGATATGTATTCGGGTTTATGCTGTCCATCAGCGTCAATAGTCACCACAACGTCATCCTCTTTAACAAAACCAACTTTTTCCAGGTAAAGGGCAAATAGAAATCCTTGCTTAACGGCGCCAGCCATACCCGTGTTAAAAGGAAGATCCACTACGAAGAAATCTTTTCTTTTACCCGCAAAATTTTTCAAGATTTTCAAGGAGTCGTCTTCGGAGCCGTCATTAATACAGACGAACACATCAACTTGCGGAGCGATGCGCGCAAGAATACTTTTCAGCGTTTTATGTTCATTAAAGACAGGAACAACCGCTATCACCTTGGGCAAGGTTTGCTCTTTCACACGTTTATAAACAAAAAAACCCGAATCCCTTTTGAGGATTCGGGTTTAAAACACTTTAACTAGAACAAATACTCGTCATAAACCTTCGACAAATCAGTCGTTGGTAAATGGCTGGCATCTTGATAAGGCATCAAAGCCGGCGCGTATTGCTTGAGCATCGGCACTTGAGCTTGCATACGTTCAACATAAGTTGGCAGGTTGATTTCATAGAAAACCCCCACCGGATTACGTTCGCCAACATAATTCGCCATTTCAAAGGCTTTAGACTTTTTCTCATTAACTTCATCAGCGTTTGTCGGATCTTTAACCGCCCCGTCATAACCCTGGTCGTTAACATTAAAGATGCGCGGAACCATTACGTTTTCGCCTTCACCTTTGACTTTTTTGTTAAACCATTCCGTGGTGTGAAGATCGTTAAAGGTTGGGCAAGGCTGAAGAACGTCCAACAAAGCCATGCCTTTATGCTGAATCGCTTTTTTGATCATTTCTTTTAAGTGTTTACCGTCGAACGCATAGCTGCGGCCAATCCAAGTATAGCCAGCGCTCAAAGCCAAAGCCAAAGGCTGAATAGCGTCATTGGTATTCGGCAAAGGCAAAGACTTGGTTTGTTGACCGCGTCCCAACGTGGGAGAAGCTTGACCTTTGGTCAAACCATAAACCTCGTTGGTCATGACGATGTAAGCCATGTCGACGTTTCTGCGGCCCGCGTGAACAAAATGACCGGCGCCGATACCGTATCCATCTCCGTCTCCGCCCACAGCGATCACTTCCAGATTCGGGTTGGCCAACTTCGCGCCAACAGCGAAAGGAAGCACACGGCCATGCAAGGTATGAACACCGTGGCTAGCCATATAGTTGAAGACTTTTCCTGAGCAGCCAATGCCCGCGAACACCATGGATTCCCAGGGCGGCAAGGCTAATTCGGCGAAGGATTGTTGAATGGCCTGCAAAATACCGAAGTCACCGCAACCGGGGCACCAGTCGTTGTGAACATCGCTTTTATAAGCAGCAACCGTTAACGGCGTTTGAAGTTTAGAGGCCATAGGTCAACACCACCTTTTCAATAGTCATTCCCGTCAGTGGATCCACTTCAGGTTTCACTTCTTTTTTCATTAATTTCTCAACAGCGTCAACAATTTCATTCAACGACATTGGCCGTCCCGTGTACTTCACGACTTGGTTCGGGATAAACACACCCGTCGTCATCCGAATCAAATGTCCCAACTGAGTTCCCCAGTTGCTTTCAACCAAGATCAGCTTTTTAGCGCTCTTCAAAATTTTTTCAGTGGCGATCGGCAAAGGATGTAAAAGACGGTAGTTCAAAATGTTAACTTTGATCCCCTTTTCTTTTAAAGGCTCAACCGCATCCAACAAAAGCCCAGAAGTCGATCCCCAACAAACCAGGGTGACATCCGCGTCTTTTTCACCCTTTAAAGTGAATTGCTTGTCTTGTGGAATTTGTTCGAGCATCAGCTTGTACTTGCTCAAACGCTTTTCATGCATCTTGATGCGAATTTCAGGATTTTCAGTGATGTGACCATAGTCATCATGTTCGTCACCGGTCATCCAATAAGGACTTCCCTCTTGGCCCGGATAAGGGCGGGGAGACATGACCGTTTTGGCGTCGGGACGGAAACGCGGAAAGCCTTTGCCTTCCGTGATAGCCGCTTCCAGTTCTTCCGGAGTAGCCAAGCGACCGCGGTCAATAACCAAGCCGCTTTCTTGGAAAGGCGGAATAGTTTGAAGGCTGTGCGTCAAAAGCTTGTCGTTCAAGATCATGACAGGCGTTTGGAATTTATCGGCATAGTTGAAAGATTCAAAAGCCACATGGAAATGATCGTCGATATCAGCCGGCGCCATGACCAATTTAGGATATTCACCGTGACCACCGAAGGCCGAGAACATCAAATCGCCTTGTTCGTGACGAGTCGGCAACCCAGTGGATGGACCACCACGTTGATAATTGAAAACCACAATCGGCACTTCATTCATGCCGCCCCAACCCATACCCTCTTGCATCAAGGCAAAACCAGGGCCAGAAGTAGCGGTAGAAGCGCGAACACCTGTGGTGGCTGCACCTAACGCCATATCAATCGCGGCAATTTCGTCTTCGCACTGAACAACAGCGATTCCGGATTCCGGATGGCTTTCTAAGAAGTTACTTTCGTCAGTCGCCGGGCTGATGGGGTAATAAGTTTGGTAACGGCATCCCGCTTTCAACTTACCCATCGCCGTCGCGCTGGCGCCGTTGATCAACAAGCGCTTCGCCATTTTTTTGTTCGGCGTCAAATGATACAAAAATTGATTGTGAATCTCTTGCGGCAAAGCTTCGACCGCTTCATAGGCTTTTTTCACGGCAGCCATGTTGGTCGGAATCAACCGGGCTTTTTTACCCGTGAACAAACGATTGAGCGTTTCTTCCATTTCAGAAATATCCATGCGCAAGAGCGCCATGGAAGCGGCAACCGCGATGACGTTTTTCATAATCGCCAATTTGCCGTAATCTTCACCGGTCACTTCAGCCACGTGGCGAAGAACTGTGTTAAAGTCGATCGGCAAGGTGATAACACCTGACTTCAAATTAAGATCATCCAACATGATTTTGGTCGGGTCATAAATCAGCGCCCCGCCCTTAACCACTTCATGAGCGTGTAATCGAGCTGTCGAATCTTCGAAGGTCGCTAAAAGATGCACATCGTCCACATGGCTGTTAATCGGCTTGTCAAAAACCCGAACTTGGAAGTAGCTATGCTTGCCTTTGATGTTCGAGTGATATTCACGTTTTCCAAAAACCCACAAACCCGCTGAAGCGCAGGCTTGGGCAAAAAGATTGGCAGAAGACTCAATACCCGTTCCCTGGGGGCCGCCGATCATCCATGAAAAATTGTTAACAACCTTCATTTGGTTTCTCCTAAAAAAGTGGACTATAAGAAGCAAGCGCACAATGCGCGCAATGTTCAAATATAAAGATTTTCAAATTAAAAAACAATCAAAACGTCGCCATTATTTGTTGTTTAAGGCCATTCTCCGGCTATTCACGGCCGCCTTTTCCGCCCTGTTCTTTGATTTCTCTATCGCGGATTTTGGCTAGAATGGTCCTTTTCGAATCGCTTTTAACTCTGGTTTTCGGCTTTATGGCCCAGACTTTCCGTATTTTTAGACTCTTTGATTTCTTCATCCCCGCACTCCAAGATGGTAATCTATGCCGACAATCCCGTTTTATCAAAAACACGGACAACCATGAAAACTTACCCGCCTGCGCAAACAATAACAGCTCTCTTCCTAATTAGCGTCAGCGTTTACTTATACACCCTCAATCCAACCCTTTTTCGAAACGACTCTCCCGAAACTATTGCCGGGTGTGTCACCTTAGGAATTACACATCCACCGGGCTATCCATTTTTTAACTTGCTCGGAAAATGCTTCTTGCCCTTTTCCATCGGCAATCCCGCCTTCACCTACAACTTTTTAGCCGCTCTTTTAGCAGCTCTTGGCGCATGCTTAATGTTTTTGAACCTCTGGACCCTAATATCAAACACATCAACAGACAGTAAAGAAAACAATCTCTATTTCGGTCCAAAATCGATCGCTTGCTTCATGGCCACCCTTTTTTTTGTTTTTTCAAAAAGTTATTGGGGAAACGCCATTGCCGCGAAGGGCGGCATTTATATACTTCAGATGGTTTTAGAGTTAACTTTCTTTTTGTTTCTACAAATTCATTTTTTCAGTAAAATTCCAAAAAAATCAGATCTCTATTTTTTGTTTTTTATCTTTGTTGCCGGATTTATAAATCACTGGCCTTCTCAAGCACTTCTCATACCACCACTATTTGTAGTCGCCTTATCGTTCACAGCAGCCAGCCCAAAACCGAAATCAGAGAACCTATTAAAGAATGTAGTTTTCGGCTTAACAATTACAATCGTAACTTTGAGCGTTTATCTTTACTTGCCAATACGATCGCACTTGTATCCCACCGTTAATTTTGGCGCGCCCTACACTTGGGACAGGTTCGTGAAGTTTATTTCGAGAACTGATTATTCAAAAATCGAGATGATGGCATCTTACAGAGAAACCTTTTGGCTTAACCTAAGTCAAAAATCAGCTTATATTTCGCAACATTTTTTAACTGAGTTTCACCCCGTCATTTATATCGCTATTATCGCTGGCGTCTTCTTTCTTAACAAAACCAACAAAAAGCTGACTTTATTCTGTTTAGTTTTGTTTCTAACCGTCTTTTCAGCCAACTTGCTTTATCTGCAAGCAACACCTATTGAGTTTTGGCATATTGACGACCACTTGCTGTCAATCAATTGGATTTCGGATCTTTTGGCCGGTGTTGGAATATACGGTTTTTTAAGTTTGCTTCACCAGACGACTAAAACCTTTAAATCGCCGGTCTTTATCGCGAGTTCTATTTCGGTTTCATTTTTTCTGTTGCTGACCATTCTTCAAAACTTTGGCACCAATAACCAAAAAAGTGAATTCTTATATTACGGCTACGGCACAAATATCCTGAAGTCATTGCCGCAAAGCACACTGTATTTTGCCGAATCAGATTACGATTACTTTTCAACGCTATATTTGAAAACCGTTTTAAATAAAAGGCCCGATGTTCGTCTTTTTCTAACCTTCTTTTTAGACCAACCTTACGAAAGAGAGGTTCTTTCAAAAACAGGCTACCCAGAGTTAGATCAAATCCCGCAAACAAAGTCTGTTTTGCATGATCTTATTCAAAGCAACTACAAGACACATACTATTTACAGCACCTTTTCAAACGCTAGTTTTTCAAAACTGTACTTGAAAGACTTTAACAACCTGCGGTTTATCCCTTCAGGCATCCTTACCAAAATCATTCCAGACGACGGGGCGTCGCCATTTAAGCAGTCGTATGACCAACTAAATGACTTTTGGGCGGAGTATTTAGCGTCTGAAATAGCCACCCCCAGCGAAACCCAAGGAATCTTAAGGCAGGCTTGCGCCAATCCGTTCCTAAACGCGGCCCATTACGAAAAGCTTCATGGGCATTTCGAACATTGGGATTGGTATTATTCAAAAGCAATTCATTTAATATCTGATACAGCCTGGCTAGCACAAACCTGGTTTGATCAAGCGGAAGGTGATACTTACTTAGGGGAAAATCTTGAGGCGGAAAAAGCCTATCAAATCGCAGGCTACTATTTTTATCAACTTGGCCAGATCGACAAAGCTAATCTGGCTTTAGAAAAAATCAAAACCCTCTCAAACACTAAGTCGTCAAACAACCTACCCACAAAATAAAAAACCCAGCTCCTCTTTCGAAGAACTGGGTTCATATTTAAATCCCGGCAACGTCCTACTCTCCCACACAAGACATGTGAAGTACCATTAGCGCTGGAGGGCTTAACTGCCGTGTTCGGAATGGGAACGGGTGTTTCCCCTCCGCTATAATCACCGGGAAACGTCAATCTCAGTTACTGTTTTACACAATACTGGAAATAAAAGCAACGATAGAAAACTACTAACTTGAACTCGAGTGCGATAGAAGATGCGATGAAATTAAAACATATGATCAAGCCTCACGGCGGATTAGTACTGGTCAGCTTAAACCCTTACGGGCCTTACACACCCAGCCTATCAACCACGTAGTCTACGTGGAGCCTTTAGGGGACTTGTGTCCCGGGACATCTCATCTTGGGGAGAGTTTCACGCTTATATGCATTCAGCGTTTATCTCGTCCGAATATAGCTACCCTGCAACCACCCTTGGCAGGATGACAGGAGTACCAGAGATTCGTCCTTCCCGGTCCTCTCGTACTAGGGAAAGCTCCCCTCAAATGTCCTACGCCCGTACCAGATAGAGACCGAACTGTCTCACGACGTTCTGAACCCAGCTCACGTACCACTTTAATAGGCGAACAGCCTAACCCTTGGAACCTACTTCAGCTCCAGGATGTGATGAGCCGACATCGAGGTGCCAAACCTTGCCGTCGATATGAACTCTTGGGCAAGATCAGCCTGTTATCCCCAGAGTAGCTTTTGTCCGTTGAGCGACGGCCCTCCCACGAGGTACCGCCGGATCACTAAGCCCTGCTTTCGCACCTGCTCGACTTGTCTGTCTCGCAGTTAAGCTTCCATATGCCTTTACACTTGTAAGCGCGATTTCCAACCGCGCTAAGGAAACCTTTGGGCGCCTCCGTTACACTTTGGGAGGCGACCGCCCCAGTCAAACTGTCCAGCAGACATTGTCCCTGAACCGGATTACGGCTCTAGGTTAGAACTTCAACACAACAAGAGTGGTATTTCACTAACGACTCCGGAAAGGCTGGCGCCCCTCCATCAAAGTCTCCCACCTATGCTACACATGTTAAATCAAAGTTCAGTGTCAACTTGCAGTAAAGCTTCATGGGGTCTTTTCGTCTAGATACGGGTATCGAGCATCTTCACTCGAACTACTATTTCGCCGAGCATGTTGTCGAGACAGTGCCCAGATCGTTACTCCATTCGTGCAGGTCGGAACTTACCCGACAAGGAATTTCGCTACCTTAGGACCGTTATAGTTACGGCCGCCGTTTACTGGGGCTTCGGTTCTGAGCTTCGCTTACGCTAACCCATCCCCTTAACCTTCCAGCACCGGGCAGGAGTCACACCCTATACATCGTCTTTCGACTTAGCAGAGTGCTGTGTTTTTGTTAAACAGTCGCCTGAGCCATTTCTCTGCGACCCCTTCGCGCTACAGGCGCAAGCCTTTCACGTAAGGGGGCCTCTCTTTTCCCGAAGTTACGAGAGTAATTGGCCGAGTTCCTTGACAACACATTACTCGAGCGCCTTAGGATTCTCTCCTCATCTACCTGAGTCGGTTTGCGGTACGGTCGCCTAACACTCCCTAGAAGATTTTCTTGGCAGCGTAGAGTCAAAGACTTCGCCTTGCGGCTCGAGTGACCCCTCGATGTATATGACCCGCGGATTTTACCTACGAGTCCATCTATGAGCCCCTCCCGGCACGACCATCGGCCGGGTTCTCCTATCTTCCTGCGTCTCTCCATTGGTGATAACGTGTTTCGGCGGTTCAGGAATTTTAACCTGACATCCATTATCTACGCCTTTCGGCCTCGACTTAGGGACCGACTTACCCTGAGAGGATTACCCTTGCTCTAGGAAACCTTAGATTTACGGCGAGCATGTTTTTCACACGCTTTTACGCTACTTAATCCGGAATGATCACTTCTGTCTCGTCCAGCCGTCCTTACGGTCGACCTTCATCCTAACACAGAACGCTCCTCTACCAGATGTACCCTCCTAAGAGGATACAAATCCACAGCTTCGGTGACATGCTTGAGCCCCGTTAAATTGTCGGCGCAGAATCGCTCGAACAGTGAGCTGTTACGCACTCTTTAAATGATGGCTGCTTCTAAGCCAACATCCTGGTTGTTTATGCGACTCCACATCCTTTACCACTTAGCATGTACTTGGGGACCTTAGCTGATGGGCTGGGTTGATTCCCTTTCGACCGTCAACCTTAGCGCTGACAGACTGACTCCTGGGATTACATTAATGGCATTTGGAGTTTGAAAGGATTTGGTAACCTGTTAAGGCCCCTAGCCCAATCAGTGCTCTACCACCACTAACTACTTCCCAAGGCTATCCCTAAAGATATTTCGAGGAGAACCAGCTATCACGGAACTCGATTGGCTTTTCACCCCTATCCACAACTCATCCGAGCATTTTTCAACATACATCGGTTCGGGCCTCCACCTCGTGTTAACAAGGCTTCACCCTGGTCATGGCTAGATCGTCCCGCTTCGGGTCTAATAAATGAAACTGAATCGCCCTTTTAAGACTCGCTTTCGCTACGGCTCCACCCCTCATACGGGGCTTAACCTTGCTTCATTTAATAACTCTCCGGATCATTATGCAAAAGGCACGCTGTTACACTGATAGGCGTTTATAACCCGTAAGCTATAAACCTCCTAAAATAGTGCTTCAACTGATTGTAAGTGTATGGTTTCAGGTACTTTTTCACTCCCCATTAGGGGTGCTTTTCACCTTTCCCTCACGGTACTGTTTCACTATCGGTCGTCAGCTTGTATTTAGCTTTGGACAGTGGTCTGCCCAGATTCCCACAAGGTTTCACGTGTCTCGTGGTACTCAGGAACTTGCTTGGAGAGAAGAAGATTTCACCTACGGGGATTTCACCCTCTGTGTCGGACCGTCCCAGGCCCTTCGGTTATCTAATTCTTTTGTAACTCCACGACCGCTCTGTAAAACGATCATGCAAGCCCTACAACCCCTCGTATGCAACGCTCACAGGCTTACACACACAAGGTTTGAGCTGTTCCCCTTTCGCTCGCCGCTACTGGGGGAATCTGTTCGATTTCTTTTCCTCTGGTTACTGAGATGTTTCACTTCACCAGGTCGGCTTACCCTAACCTATGTATTCAGTTAGGAATTATTGGGGTTTACCCAATACGGTTTCCCGATTCGGACATTTCCGCTTCAATGCCTATTGCCGGCTCCACGGAACTTTTCGCAGGCTATCACGTCCTTCATCGCCATCTGACGCCAAGGCATCCTCCATACACTCTTAGTAGCTTGATCACATGATCTAACGCCACCGCTTGAGAATCTATACGCACTCGGTTCAGCTTAAATAGTAGTTTTCTATCGTTTTTCAAAGAACTAATCCCGTTCCTAAGAACGGACTGAATCAATCCGATTCAACGAAGCCGCTGTCAAAGACAGCAAAGCTTCGTGAAATTTTTGAAGTTCAAAAACTTCACGAAACCTTCAACCTTTGGTCGATCTATTTATGGTGGAGATGAGCGGGATCGAACCGCTGACCCCCTGCTTGCAAAGCAGGTGCTCTCCCAACTGAGCTACATCCCCTCACTTAACAACCAGCCAGCCCACACCTAAAATGGTGGGCCTAACTGGAGTCGAACCAGTCACCTCACCCTTATCAGGGGTGCGCTCTAACCAACTGAGCTATAGGCCCAATTCAGTTACCGAGGGCTACTCACTCACAACCCAAAAGCTTAACTTCAATTCGAAAGAACAGAATCCGAATTTGGTCTCTTAAAACTAAATAGTGCAAATCTCGTTTGAGTATCCACTTGGAGTTACGGTACGAGCGTTCCCTATAAAGGGTTCCTCTACCATGGTCTCCATAGAAAGGAGGTGATCCAGCCGCACCTTCCGATACGGCTACCTTGTTACGACTTAGTCCCAATCACCAACCATACCTTCGCAATCTGCCTCCCTTGCGGGTTAGCGCAATCGCTTCTGGTGCAATTGACTTTCGTGACTTGACGGGCGGTGTGTACAAGGCCCGGGAACGTATTCACCGCGGCGTTCTGATCCGCGATTACTAGCAATTCCGGCTTCATGGAGTCGAGTTGCAGACTCCAATCTGAACTGGGGCGTACTTTTTGGGATTGGCTCCCCCTCGCGGGTTCGCAACCCTTTGTATACGCCATTGTAGCACGTGTGTAGCCCTGGATATAAAGGCCATGAGGACTTGACGTCATCCCCACCTTCCTCCGGTTTGTCACCGGCGGTCTCTCTAGAGTGCCCAGCTTAACCTGATGGCAACTAAAAATAGGGGTTGCGCTCGTTGCGGGACTTAACCCAACATCTCACGACACGAGCTGACGACAGCCATGCAGCACCTGTCTCTCTGCCTCTTGCGAGGAAACCTACTTTCATAGGCGGTCAGAGGATGTCAAACCCAGGTAAGGTTCTGCGCGTTGCGTCGAATTGAACCACATGCTCCACTGCTTGTGCGGGCCCCCGTCAATTTCTTTGAGTTTCAACCTTGCGGTCGTAGTCCCCAGGTGGAGTACTTAATGCGTTAGCTGCGGCACTAGAGGAGTGGATACCTCTAACACCTAGTACTCATCGTTTACGGCCAGGACTACCGGGGTATCTAATCCCGTTTGCTCCCCTGGCTTTCGCATCTCAGTGTCAGTTTCGGACCAGAAAGCCGCCTTCGCCACCGGTGTTCCTCCCAATATCTACGCATTTCACCGCTACACTGGGAATTCCGCTTTCCTCTTCCGAACTCGAGTCTTGCAGTTTCAAAGGCAATGACCTGGTTGAGCCGGGCCATTTCACCTTTGACTTACAAAACCACCTACATGCCCTTTACACCCAATAAATCCGGACAACGTTTGCCACCTCTGTATTACCGCGGCTGCTGGCACAGAGTTAGCCGTGGCTTATTCTACCTATACTGTCAAATTGCAGGATTATTTACCCTGCAATCTTCATCTAGGTCTAAAGAAGTTTACGATCCGAAGACCTTCATCCTTCACGCGGTGTCGCTCCATCAGGCTTGCGCCCATTGTGGAATATTCCAAACTGCTGCCTCCCGTAGGAGTCTGGGCCGTATCTCAGTCCCAGTGTGGCCGATCACCCTCTCAGGCCGGCTAACCATCGTAGCCTTGGTGGGCCATTACCCCGCCAACTAGCTAATGGTGCTTGAGCCGATCTCCTAGTGATAGCTTGCGCCATCTTTTACCTCAACCCCCGAAGGGATCGTGGTCATATCTGGTATTAGCACGCCTTTCGGCGCGTTATCCCAATCTAAGAGGTACGTTACCCAAGTATTACTCACCCGTTCGCCGCTTTACTCACCCTTGCGGGCTTTCACGCTCGACTTGCATGTCTAAGACGCACCGCCAACGTTTGTCCTGAGCCAGAATCAAACTCTCCATAAGAAAGCTTTTCGGCTCTACTAAAACAAACTCAAACTACTTTTGACTAGCACCCAAACTTGTTTCGTATGCACTATTTAGTTTTCAAAGACCAAAAACAGACAAGCATCCATTCGATGCTTACCCCAGGGGTGTTTAGAGACACAAAAACCCACCGCTGCGATGAGCACCGCAATCGAAACCAACAACATCCGATTGTCTAATGATTTAACTCTTCAAAGAACCTAGCCACAAGCCTTAGTGGCCGGGGGATGTATTTATACTCAACCAGCCACGTTGTGTCAACTAATAATTAATTATTTTTCACTTTTCTACCGAGCTGCAGAAACCGCCTGTTCCGGGCTATTTCCAGGCTTAGAAACAGACGTTTTTTCAGTCGAAGTGGGTGAAATCCAGCTCGAAATAAAGTCTTTCGCCTGGCGGTAATTAATCAATAAATCCTTGAAATTCTTGATCTTTTTGAGCCTTTTGAACACATAGCTGGGGCGCAAATAGAACTGGCGGTAGGCCATATCACGAGCTTTTTGCAGATCTTCTACCGACAAAGTCGGCAAATGCAAAATAGGCTGATTCAACTCATATTTTGCGTAATCGTCTGTCGTAATCCAGCCATTCTTCTTACCCATTTCTTCTAATTCAGTTTTCGGAAAAGGGATCGCGCAATAAAACTGAGCGTAATCCGGATCCAATTCCTTGACGTACTTAATAGTCTCTTTAATCGTCTCCATCGTTTCGCCAGGCAGACCAAAAATAATGTGGGTCAAAACTTCGATGCCAGCTTCTTTCGTTAAACGAACTGCGACGCGCGCTTGTTCGGCCGTAGCACCCTTCTTCATGTTTTTCAAAATTTCTTCGACACCCGATTCAACGCCATAAGAAATTCCAATGCAATTTGCTGAACGCATTTCTTTCAAAACTTCAGCGTCCATTTGATCAACTCGGCTATTCGACATCCAACGAATTTTTTCGTGCAGGCCGCGTTTTTTAATTTCTTCGCAAACTTCCATCACAAACTTTTTGTTTTGATTGAACGTATCAGACCACATCGTGAAATTACGGAGACTGTGTTTTTCGAAACACTCTTGCATTTCATCAACCACGTTGACCGCACTACGCAGTCTTACTTTTTTGCCGTAATACTGATAGGCCGTGCAATAGATACAGGAATGAGGGCAACCACGACTCGTAATAATCAGTGTATAAGGCTCATTAATAACAGGTAATGTGTACTTAGCGTTATCCAATAAATGCCGGGCCGCAAAGGGTAAATCATCAAGATTTTCATTAAATGGGCGCTCTTCGTTAGATACCAGATCTCCGCCTTTCGACTTAAAGGTAATTCCCAAAACATCTTCCAAGGGACGATTATGCTCCACCGCATCCACTAAGTCCTGAGCGGTTAATTCGGGTTCGCGGCGAATGACAGAATCCAAAGCGGAAGCCGTCAATACTTCTTCTGGCAAGGAGGTGGCGTGATTTCCGATAACAGTAAAGTGAGCTTTAGAAATGGGACGCATCAGGTTGATGACTTCAACATCACTGGCCGAAGTGGCAGTCGACATGTTGAACAAAACTAAACCAGGATTAAATTCTGCGATTCCTTTTTTCAACCCTTCAATGTCGATGTCATTTGCCATGCAATCCAAAATTTTAACATCGTGTTTTTTCGCTTCGAGCGCTCCGCCGATCATCGGGAGCGAAATCGGAACCATGACATATTGGAAAGAGTTTAAACGTTGTTCGCAGCGGCCTTCGCGGATGTACTTCATGCCGGTACAAGTGGGTGGATTAACAATCAAAACTTTCATGGATTACCTCTTGGGATTTTCATTAGTGAGGGTCATCTTGCAGGACAAACGGATCACCTACCAAGTATAACCCCGATCACAGAAGAACCAAAGCACTCAAAAAACACTATATTTTATGCCACTTCCAGCAAGCTACACGCCAACGATTTTCCACCTCTTGAAGCTCTTGTTTCTCAGTTAAACAGCGGTCTTCTACATGAAGGCAGCGAGCCGCAAAAGGGCAGCCTTTTGGCGCATTTACCGGGTTGGACGGTTCGCCTTTGAGCGCCACCGAAAACCCCATACTCGCCTTCAGCAGAACCTGAGTATAGGGGTGTTTGGGCTTTTGAAGCACTTGCTCCACAGTTCCCTCCTCCACCACCCTACCCAAGTACATTACTAAAACCCGATGGCTGATATAACCCACCACCTGCAAATCGTGCGAAATAAACAAATAGCCAATCTTCTTATCTCGGTTGAGCTTAGCCAACAGGTTCAATATAGAAGCTTGAACCGACACATCTAAAGACGAAACCGGCTCATCTAAAACCAACATCTGAGGCTGACAAGCTAATGCCCTTGCAATACCAATACGTTGTCTTTGCCCACCCGAAAACTCATGGGGGTATTTCTCTAAATCAGCGGCCGTTAGCCCTACCTGGGTCAGCAGCTCTTTTACAAAAGCCAACCGCTCTGAAACCGCCAATAACTGGTGCACTTCCAATGGCTCTAATAAGAGATCCTTAATTTTTTGCCGGGGATTCAGCGATGAAAAAGGGTTCTGAAAGACCATCTGAAACTCACGTCTTAAGGCCCTTTTTTGCTCTTTTTGGAGCAATTTGAGCTCTTGATCATTCCAAAATATCTGGCCTTCCGTGAGATCTTGCAGGCCCACAATGCATTTGCCCAAAGTACTTTTGCCACAGCCCGATTCTCCCACCACGCCCACTACTTCGCCCGTCTCTACCTCAAACGAAATATCATTCACGGCTTTCAAAAAAGCCGTAGGAGTGCCCAGCAATCCGCGTTGAATCGGAAACTCTTTAATTATTTTTCGGACGGATAAAAGCATCGCACCCCGTGCCCTGTTTTATTCAACACAAACTCCGGTTTTTCTGTTCGACACTTATCCTTTACCTTTGGACAGCGATTAGCAAAAACACAAGCCGGCAAGTCTTCAAAGGGAGACGGCACGACTCCACCAATACTCACCAATTCCTTCCCCTTCTGTTCAAACTGCGGCATCGAGGCCAACAAGCCCTCTGTATAAGGATGTTGAGCATGGACAAAAATATCTTCCGGCGTCCCTTCTTCCATCACTTCGCCAGCATAAAGAATGACTACTCGGTCAGCGTGCCCTTTCACAATACGCAGGTCATGGGTAATCAGCAGTACCGCCATTTTGTTTTGCTGGGTCAGTTTGAAAACCAATTCCAATATCTGTGCCTGCACTGTAACGTCCAGAGCGGTAGTAGGTTCGTCCGCAATCAGCAAAGTTGGTCCGCAAGCGATCGCCATGGCAATCATGACCCTTTGGCACATTCCGCCAGAGAGTTGATGAGGATACTGGCCTATTACTCGCTTAGGATCCGGCAGGCCCACTTCAGCCAATAGATTCAAGGTTTTTTGACGCACTTCGGTTTCGGATGAATTTAAATGTTTTCGGAGGGTTTCTTCAATTTGTACCCCGACTGTAAAAACAGGATTCAAAGATGTAATCGGATCTTGAAAGACAATCCCAATGTCTTTACCGCGGATGGCTTCCCACTCTTCGCGGGTAAACCGATGAATATCTTTGTCTTTAAAGTGGATAGTCCCACCTGTTACTTCCATCGGTGGTTGGGGCAAGAGGTTCAATATAGAAAGAGCCGTCATGCTTTTACCGCAGCCCGACTCCCCTACCAGGGCCACTCGCTGGCCTTCACCCAAGCTTAGACTGATTCCCCTTAAAACCTTACCCCGCTTATCATTCGTAGGGTTTTTCAAAGAGACTTCGAGATTTTTAATGGATAAAAGCTCGGGCACGAATACTCATTTCGCATGAAATTACTTGCAGGCCATCACGCCCCATATAATACTAAAAATCGCTGATTTCACTAACAAATCAAACGAAATGCCATGCGCCCATTTAAAAATATTTATCACACCATGCCCGATGGGACTTTGAAGCACATCAACCCCTTGACCGGAACCGAGGTTTGGACTGTTCCAGATCGCGCCCATCGCCCCCTGAACAAGGCCATTCATCAACCTCAACCTTTACAAACGGCGAACCCCGAAAATTACTGCGACTTTTGCCAGACTAATTACTTAAAAACTCCGCCTGAAAAAAACAGACTCATTCAAACACCTGAAGGCAAATATGAAAAACTAAGCCATCTAGCGCCCGATCAATTAACCAATACCAAAGCCGTTTTCCGTCGGGTGGCCAACCTCTTTGAAATTGTCACCTTGGATTATTGGCTAAAAAACCACGGGTTCAAAATTTCCGATGTTCAGTCCAAGTGGCAAAAAGATTATTTAAATCATCCCCAGGGTCTCGAACATGTTTTACAAATCACCTCCAACAAACTCAAACTCATCGGCAGAACACCTGAAGAATTGGACAAAATGCCTCAGGCCGAAAAACTCCGTTTTGCCGAATCCTTCTTCGCGGGCGGACACGAATTGATTATCGCCCAAAAGCATTTTAAACCTGGCGCGCAACTAGACACTGACTTAGTTTCCTCCGGCGAACTCACCAACCATGAACACTATCAATACTTTCTCTACACCATCGACGCCCTAATTGATATTTACGCCAACAATCGCTTCGTACGCTATGTCACTGTTTTCCAAAACTGGCTTCAGCCTGCTGGCGCTTCGTTAGAACATCTTCACCGACAATTGGTGGGTATTGACGAATGGGGCGTTTCTATTGAATCCGAATTAGAAATCGTCAGCGAAAATCCAAACATCTATAACGAAGCCCTTATTAACTTTTCTATCGACCAAAACCTTGTTGTCGCAGAAAACGACCAGGCCGTCGCCATTGCCGAACTGGGCCACCGCTTCCCCACACTGGTTGTCTATTCCAAAAGCAAACAAGTCCGCCCTGAAGAGCACAGCCCCGAAGAAGTCAAAGGCGTTTCCGACCTCATCCATGCTTGCCATGCCGCCTCCGGCAATCAAGTGCCCTGTAATGAAGAGTGGTACTACACACCCCGAGACTCCAAGGTATTAATGCCCTGGCACATTTTGATTAAGTGGCGGACCAACAATGAAGCCGGCTTTGAAGGCGGCACTAAAATCTATATCAACCCGGTTTCACCTATCGCTATGAAAACCCTGCTCATTCCACGGCTCCAAGATTTAAGTCAGCAGGGCAAGATTCAAAACATCAAAATAGGCGACGAGTGCCAGACACAACACAACCCTTTGCTTTACGGCAAAAAGTAGCTAAATCAAAAAAGCCATATTTTTGGCCTTTTTAACCGCAAAATTCATAATCGTTCGTTTTCCCAGTGCGCTGCGACAGAGAATGGTGACAAAACCGTGGTCAGCGTATAATGACGTCACCAAAATATTAACTTTCTTTATAGAAAAGGTTGTCGGGCCGATCCCGAAATAAAAAGGGTATATGGAAAATTCAGTTAACGAAGATAAAGCTAAAATTCACAGCTCAGCTCAAATCTATTGCGATATTGGCGAGTTTGATAAAGCCCTTATTGAATATCAAAAGCTGCTCACGATGGATCCCGATGATATGGAAAGTATCGTTGCGGTTGGCGACATCTATCACATTAAGAACTCGATGGAATTGGCTTATGAGTTTTACAACAAAGCCGCTTTGGCTTATGTCATTCAAAATCAGCCCGATAAAACCCTGTCCATTTATAAAAAAATAACCGATTTAGACGCAAGCAAGCTGCCAGCCCATATTCAAGCGCAGATCAACTACGCTCACGCCTATCTCAAAATCGACGCGGCTTTGAAAGAAGATCAAATCGAACCCGCCATCGAGTTAATCGGTAAGGTTCTCAAATTCCGGCCAGAAGATATGCTTATTCAAATTCAGTCC
>JABDGD010000029.1 GCA_013286205.1 Candidatus Firestoneibacteriota bacterium
CGCCAGTGCCAGAATAGAAAAAAGACCCGCCCGGCAAACGGGCGGATGGGCGCCGGTCATTAAAATAAAAAACGCCACCATGCCGATGGCCATCAGAGCGGCCCATTTACGTTTGAGTTGAAGCACCCGGAAGAAAGTGAAAAACAAACCCGCCACAAAGCCGGTGATCATGCCGGAGACCGCCAGAATGTGGATCGTCCCGGTCACAAAAAAAGATTCCACCACATCCTCGGGCAGGGAAACCCGGTCGCCCAGCAAAATGCCGGAGAGCAGCGCGTTCTCTGGATAAGGAAGATAACGGTAAATACGTTCTTCCGATTCCCGCTTAAGAGCACAGGCCCATCGCCAAAGAAAAAAGCCTTCCCCTTCCCCGGTTTTCTTCCAATGCCCGGGCGAAAGGTAAGCCACCGCAGCCACGCCTTTGGTTTTTAAATACTGGGCATAATCAAACTGGCCAGGATTCATGGCGCTGGAGGGCCGCAGGATTTGTCCCTCGACGCTGAGCCTTTCACCGTAAGACAAAATCCTCTGGGGTTGAGCGGATGAAAGCTTAAAGACAACCCGGGCTTTGACGGGAGTGATCGGTAACCCGTTAGCGCTGGTCACTTCACAAACCGCCCGCGCTTCTTTTACCTGGGGTTGATAGTTCTCAGGCCCCCGGCCCGTTTCATGGCTTCCCCGCTCATGATCAAACAAAACCTCGGGTTCTTCAGTTATCCAAAGGGTAAAGACGCCCTTAGCCGGAACGGGGAAAGCACCTAACTGCCGCTCCCAGGCACGCTCGTTCTGAACCCAGCGAAAGGCCAGACCCAGGCAGCAAAGGGCTAAAATCCAGGCTAAACGGAAGGATGTTTTCATTTTTGAAAGGTAAAGGGCTCGACCACTTCTTTGGCTACCCGTTCCCGGGAAGAATAAGTAGCCATGACGGTCAGTTTCACTTGATAACCGCCCGCTAAGTCAGAGGCCTGAGGAATCCAGTCTAATTCCTGATCGCCTTCTTCCAGGTCTTTGGCATGGGCTAATTCTTTTACATCAGTGCCATCGGTCTTTTGAATGACCGCGGTGACCAGAGCCCTTTCAGTCAGAAAAAAGGAGATGTGGTCTTTAGCTTTCTCCGGAGTGACTTTTAAGCGCAAAGCGTCAGCGCCGCTCCAAAAATATTGAACGCTGTCTTTTTCCGAAACCAGAATCTGGCCGAACTGCCGGTTAAAGGCGATGCCCCGGGGTTCTGAAAACTCAAAATCACCAATGCCAGGATTGCCGAAAGAAACGATCTCTTTCAGATTGCGGTCAAATTTTCTCAGACAGCATTTCTCAAAATCGGTCGCGATCAGATTGCCGTAATAGTCAAAAGCGCAGGCGGAAAGTTTCATGGGCCCGTCAGCCAGTTGAGCGGAAGTCACCCCGGACAGGAGCTGCCCTTCCAGCGAGAAGGTTTGAAGACGGTCTCCCATTTGGTCAATGACTGCCAGCCGGTCGGCGTAAATGCCCTGGCGGTAAAAAGTCCAGGCTTCCTTTTGGTCGATGACCGCTAAAGCGCAGGGCGCTTCCAGGCCCGCGATATTCAAGACACGAAACTTTCCATGGGGATCGCGCACTTGAACACGGTGATTGCCCGCGTCCGCGATATAAAGATTATTCTGAGAGTCATAGGCGACCGCCAGCGGATTCTCAAACTGCCCAATGCCGCTCCCTTTTTTACCCAGAGCCTTCACCCAGCGGATCCGCAAGCCGTCATGTTTCAAAAGAACGATCCGGTGATTGCCCGTATCCGCCACCGCCACTTCGCCGTCGCTGTTGATGGCCACGCCCGTGGGATTTAAAAATTGTCCCGTTCCCTTGCCTGTCGAGCCAAAGCGTTTAATGTCTTTGAGTCCCACGTTATAAATAATCTCGCCCGCGCCCGAATTAACCCCCACTAAAGTGACCACCACATCCTGCGTGGGATCTTTCGGGTCGTGGTCGGTTTTAAGCAGCGCGCAGGCCACACCCTGCGGATTATCAAAAGTCGCTCCCCGAAGCATCAAGCTCAGCATGGTCTGGGTGCCGCGGTGAATGTTGAAAGGTAAAAATCCATTGGTGGGATAAACAAAGGTGGAAGGTACACTTTTGAGAACAGTGACCGCATCAGCCCTGAGAAGGGCCGGCACGAGGATTAAAACGATCAGGAAAAAAGCTCGCTTCACAGGCGCCTCATATTCTTTTTCATCCGCGATTCAGCCACAGTGTCAGCCCGCCCAGCAGAGCGAGCACCAGCAAAAACCACAAAACCTTTTTCTCGGAAGCTGTTAAAAGGACTTTCACCATCGCCTCACCGCAAAGAAGTGGGCAATTATATCGAAAAACGCGGTTTTTATGAGCAAAAGCCGTTTTTCAACCCGCAGGTCTATAATTGGGACACTTTTTGTCACCTGTTCCGTCTAAAATTCAACAGCATAGTTTCTATATAGAGGGCACCATTACCGACGCTCAAGTCATTGAACTCATCCGAAAAGGCCACACCGAAGCCTACGGCGATTTGGTACGTCAGTACCACAAGCGCGTGATGGGTTATTGCTTCTCCATGCTTTCCAACCACACCGACGCCGAGGAAGCCGCACAGGATGTTTTCGTGAAGGTTTACACCTCGTTAAACAAGTTCAAAGGCGACTCTTCTTTTTCCACGTGGCTTTACCGCATTACGGCCAACCACTGCCTGGACGTCCTCAGAAAGCGCAACCGCCGTAAAAACGTGTCGTTAGAGTCCCTGGTAGAACAGGAAGGCAGTCAGATTCAAAAACTTTTCGCTACCCCCAGTGTGGCGGACACCCATCTGGAAAACCGCCAATTGGCCGACAAAATTCTCTCAACCCTCACTGAGGATCAACGTCAGATTTTGACCCTTCGGGAAGCCGAAGGACTGGAATATCAGGAAATAGCCGATGTTTTGAACTGTTCGTTAGACGCGGTGAAGGGCCGCCTGGCCCGGGCCCGCAAGCAATTGCAGGAAAATTTGCGACACATTCAGAAAAGCTGGGACGTCAGTAATATAGAGAATAAAAAGGAAAAAGGCTCATGAAGCACGACGAATTAAAAGTTAAAATTTTAGGCCTCTACGACGGGCCCGTGACCGAAAAAGAAAGACTGTGGGCTGAAAAGCATCTTTCTTCCTGTGCGGACTGTTCACACGCTGTCGAGGAATATAAAAACTTCGCCGGAATCCTTTTTGCCCTTCCCACCCTCTCGGAAGCCGATGAGGACATTTTCACCAACAAGGTGATGGCCCGTATTAAATCCGCCGCGACCGAGGCCTCTCAGTCCGTGCTGGATATCACGGTCCGCTGGTTCATTCCTTTATTAGGGTCGACCGCTGTGGCCGCCTGGGTTTTCTTTTCCATCCTCCCCAACACCCCCGGGCTTTCCAACGCGATTAACGGCTCAGCCTTTTTCTCGTCGGACGCCAACGAGATGAACGCCGCCTGGTCGCCCGCCCCCGCTTCGAAATCAAACGAGGAAATTGTCGTTAGCTGGATAAAGGAATAATCATGAACACAGGAACCAAAACATTCATCGCTTTTGTGGTCGGCGCTTTATTGGGAATCGCCGGAACAGGCTACTACATTCACCACTGTTTTTCCCGCGCCTGGATGAACAGCGGCAACCATAACCATTTGGTGGACATGCTGGATACCAAACTCAAACTAACACCGGATCAAAAAACGAAAATCGAAAAGATTTTCGATGACGCCAATCCGGCCATGGAAAAAATTCGTTTGGAAACCAACTCGAAGTTAAAGACCATGAGAGACAACACTTCCGCTCAGATGCGCTTAATTTTAACCGCCGACCAGCAAAAGAAATTTGATGAATTGCGGGCCGAGTGGGACAAAAAAATGAACTCCAACGATAAAGGCTGGCATATTCCAGGCTTGCCTCAAGGACCCTCCTCGAGCGGCCCCGGAATGATTTGTTCTCCTTGCCCCAATCACAACGACACTCCTGTGGCTCGATAAGGCTTTTTGAACAGATTATCTCCGAGTTAAATGTAGTCCAACCGTCGCTTGTAAAGCTCCAACCTATTGTTTTGGGGTTTTATTTATATTATTAATGTCCTACTCCAATTCACCCGGAGTGGGATTTAGTTGTTCTTAGCTTTATTAAAACAGGAGTTCCTCTTGAATCGAAATATCTTTCTTTTGGCTTTTTTGGCAGGCGGTTTAAGTTTACTGGGCGGATGTGCCGAAGCGCCCGTGAAGGTCGGTGACAATCATGTGGAGCAATCCCTGCAGGACGTGACCGGACTCACCACCGATGATGTTCAAAAAGCCGCTCAGAAAAGCACCATGAACCTGTGGGATGTTTACGCTCTGGCGGTTAAACATACCGAAACACTGGCTTCCAGCGCCGAAAATGTCGAGCAGGCCAAGGCCCAAAACAGCGAAGCCTTGGGGGCATGGTTGCCGCAGATTTATTTAAACGACACTTACGCGGGCCAATCCTCTCAATATATAACTGGCAGCGCCAGTTCGCTCTTCGCTCCTCCGGACAACTCCTTCTATCTTTCGGGAGCTGAAACCATTTTCAGCGGTTTAAATCAGGTTGCCGCCCTTCAAGGCGCCAGCGCCAACATCGATGTTCAAAACTACAACCTGCGGAACCAATCCCGTCAATTGCTTCTAAACGTGGCTAACGCCTTTTACAACGTATTAGCCCTGGAAGAAGCCACCACCGCTTATGAAAAATCTAAGGAACTCAACGAACAAACGTTAGAGGTCGAGAAAAAGTGGCAGAAGATGGGCCGCTCCCGCACCGCCGATGTTTCCAATACTCAGGCCCAGCTGGCCCAAGTGTTAGCCGATATGGAAAACACCAGAACCCAATTGGTACAAGCCCGTGAAAACTTATCGACTCTGGCCAATATCGCGGCCGATCAATCATTGGCTTCGGATGAGACTTACGCTGTTCCCGCATACACCGCGCAGGACGCCGAAACTAAAGTGGATGTCCGGCCCGATGTGAAAGCCGCCCAATCCAACGTCACGGTGGCCGACGCCCAACTCTTACAAGCCCATGGTGAACATTTGCCCACAGTGGCGGTAGAGGGTCAGTACTTTTTACAAAAGGACGGCGGCAGCCCTACCGCTGATTGGAATTTGCAATTAGTGGCTTCCCTGCCTTTATTTGAAGGCGGACAGATTGTCGCCCAGGAAGACTCAGCCGCTTCCAAAAAACGCCAGGCTGAAATGCAATTGTCGCTTACCCGCCGGACAGCCTTTGATGATGTGAGACAGGCTTATAAAAGCTTGATTCAATCCGCCGGCCAGACCGACGCTTATCAAAAGGCGGTGGATGCCTACCAAAGCGCCTATCAGGACGTCTTGCACGATTACAAATTAAACCTCACCACCAATCTGGAACTGCTTCAAACCATGACCTCGTTGGAAAACACCCAGATCAACTATGTCAAATCCAAATACCAAACCCTTTACGATCAGGTTTGGTTAAAAGTCGCGACGGGTGAACTACCCAAAATGACCGCTTATGGTGACGACAAAAAGTAGTTCGTTTTCAGAAACAAACCGATTTCTGACGAAACGGTAAAAAACTAAAGAGGTCCTTCATGGTTTTATCTGATATCTCGATTCGAAATCCTGTATTCGCCTGGATGTTGATGGCCGGGCTCATTTTGTTTGGCTTTATTTGTTTTACCCGTATGGGTCTTTCCCAAATGCCCGACGTGGACTTTCCGGTGGTGAACGTTTCGATCACCCTGCCGAATGCCGCCCCTGAAGTAGTGGAATCCGACGTGGCCGACCCGGTGGAGTCCGCCGTATTAGGCGTGGAAGGTGTTCAAGACGTTCAAACTACCTGTACTCAGGGCCAGGCCAGCACCTCTGTTTTCTTGGACTTAAGCCGCAATGTGGACTCAGCCGTACAAGACGTTCAAACCCTGGTGTTCCAGGCTGAAAAACAGCTGCCGACCAATATCTTTCCTCCCATCATTAAAAAGTTCAATCCGAACAGCTCGCCGATTATCTGGTTCGCCGTCACCGCTGATTCTCCTCACACCATCCGCGACTTGATGCTTTATACCCGCGACCACATCCAGGATAAATTCACGAGCCTCGAGGGTGTCTCCACCGTCAACCTGGGTGGTTTCATGAACCGCGAAGTGAACGTCTGGGTGGATAACCGCAAACTGAATGCCCGCCAGTTAACTGCTCTGGATATCTTGAATACGATTCAGCATCAACATCAGGAAACACCCGCCGGTTATATGGAAACCCCGGATGTTCAATATGACATTCGTATGATGGGTGAAGCCTATACGGTTCCCGACTTCGCTAACCTGCCCATTTTGGCCCGCGGTGGTTCTCCCAACTACACGCTGACCCGTTTGAGAGATGTGTCTTCCATTGAAGACGGTATTGTGACTCCACTGACCCGCCTTTCCCGTTTTAACGGAACCACCTGCGTTGGTTTGGGTATCGTTATGCAGGACGGTTACAACGCGGTCGATGTCGGAGACGCGGCCAAGAAACGCATGGCCGAGGTATCCAAGCAGCTGCCCCAGGGTTATCACATCTATGTCAACTTCGACACGACCACCTTTATCCGCGACAACGTTCACGAATTGGAATTAACCATTATGCTGGCCGCCATTTTGACCTCTTTGGTTTGCTACGTGTTCTTGGGCAGCTGGTCCTCCACGATGAACGTGTTTTTGGCTATCCCGACCTCTTTATTCGGGACATTCATCGTCACCTACTTCTTCAACTTCACCTTGAACACCTTTACTTTGATGGCGCTTTCGCTTTCCATCGGGGTAGTTGTGGATGACGCCATCATGGTTTTGGAAAATATTGTCCGCCATCAGGAAAAAGGCGAGGACATGGTGGAAGCCGCCCTCACCGGCGCCAGGGAAATCACCTTCGCCGCCATGGCGACATCCATCGCTATCGTGGCCATCTTTTTACCCATCGCTTTTATGACCGGTATCATTGGTAAGTTTTTCTTCCAGTTCGGCATCACCATTTCGGGCGCGGTTTTGATTTCCCTTTTGGAAGCCATCACCCTCACCCCCATGCGCTGCGCCGAATTCGTTCACAAAGCTGACGAGCACAGCCCTTTCAATCATTACGTGAACACCCGGTTCAACCGCCTCATCGAATGGTATAAGGATGTTTTAAATTGGGCGCTGCAGCACCGTTGGAAAATTGTCATTATTTCGCTGTCCGTTTTCGCCCTTTCGCTTTTCTCGGCGAAGTTCGTGAAAAAGGAATTCGTGCCATCTACCGACATGAGTGTTTTTATTATCAATTTAAAGTTTCCTGTGCAATATTCCCTCGACCACACCGACGGTTTGGTGAAACAGTGCGAGGCCGCTCTTAAAAACCGCGGCGAAGTGAAAAATCTTTACGTGGCCGTCGGTGGTTTTGGCGGCAGTTCGCCGAACAGCGGCGTCATTTTTATCACGATGAAAGAACCTGGCGACCGTCCTACGGTGACTGCCTCGGAAAAAGCTAAGGCCACAGGCCCCTGGGCCTGGGCGACCAATATTCTTCGCCATATTCTGCCGCAGCGTTTAACCCAGGCCGAATTCGCCAGCTATTGCCGGACTACGCTTTCAAAAGTTTCCCCCGATTTACGGGTTTCCATTCAAGATCTTTCCATGCGTGGATGGTCCACGGGTAAAGGTTACGCCGCGGAATTATTGGTTACCGGACCAGATTGGGACGTTTTGACTGACGCCGTTCAAAAAATCCGCGCGAAAATGAAGTCCGATGCCAAGCTGGCTGACACCGACGACAACTTCCTCGACGGTCAGCCTGAAATCCGCGTGATCCCGGACCGTGTCAAAGCTGCTCTCATGGGCGTTAACATGGACGACCTGGGGAACGTGATCGCCGCCACCATCGGCGGATATCAATTCCAGGGGATTTATTTCCACGAAGGCGGTCACGATAACCCGATCGCGGTGCGTGTCCCTGTGGATGAACGTAAAGGCCCCGAAGCCATTAATTCCATTAATGTTCGTAACAATCGCGGCGAGGTTCTCCCGATTTCAGACGTGGCGTCCCTCAAAGTGGTTCCCGCGCTGCAGCAAATTACCCGCGACAACCGCCAGAGAGCCGTGTTCTTTTACGCCAACCCCGCTCCTGGCACGTCTCAACAAGAATGTTTGGATGAAGCCGTCAACATTTGCAAGAGCGTCTTGCCGGATGGCTACTCTGTTCAATTAACCGGTTCTTCTCAGGCCAACGCCAATTCTTTCCAACAATTGGGGTTAGTCATGATTTTGGGAATCGCCGTCGCCTACATGGTCTTGGGCAGCCAATTCAACAGCTTCATTCACCCGGTCACTATTTTGCTGGCCCTACCCTTCAGCGTCACCGGCGCGCTTTTGTCGCTCCTGGGCACCGGACAGGCCTTGAGTATTTATAGCGCCATCGGAATTATTCTGCTCATGGGATTGGTGAAGAAAAACTCCATCATGCTGGTGGACTTTACAAACCAGCGAAGAGCTGAGGGTATGGACGTGCATGACGCTCTTTTAAACGCCTGTCCTATGCGTTTACGGCCCATTTTGATGACCTCTTTCGCCACTATCGCGGGGGCTATCCCGGCGGCCATGGCTCTGGGTCCCGGCGCCGAACTGCGCCAACCGATGTCGATTGCCATTATCGGCGGAATTCTTTTCTCCACCGTACTGACCCTGGTCGTGGTGCCTTGCGCCTACAGCCTCATGTCGACTTTGGAAGTTCACAAAGCTCACCATGTGACCGGCTACGAAAAATACAAAACTGACGCAAAAGCCAAGTCTTCAAAAAAAGGAAAAAAGAAAAAGTAAGATAGGCTTCAACAAAAAAGCCGTCCCCTTTGCGGGGGGACGGCTTTTTTTATGTCCGGTTATAACCCGTTGATATCCGGCTCCCTGGTTGGCGCGGGATTAGCGCTCCCCTGCTTCGGGGCTTTTACCGAGGCGTTTTCTCCGTCCTGTCCTTTGGCCGCGTTAGGATCCACAATCGGCTCCAAATCATCACTGCCATCGGTTTTATGGGTGGTTTTCAGGCTCGTTCCATCCACATCCGTATTGTCATAGGAATGATCATTTAAAAAGGCCACCGTGGGCGTGGGAGGCGCCGTTAATAAATCCGACTGGGCCCGGGCAGATGAAGCCGGAATCCCCAGCGAAAAGACAACAAAAGTAAATGCGGTGAGCCGATGGTTCATGAACCGTTATCCTTTAGCCTTCTGTTTAATAGTATAATCCCAAAAGAGTTGGCCATACCTTCGGAGAACGAACTATGTCGGACAGCCTACGCCGCCGATTCCCCCTGCTTCTGTTCGTCGTGCTTTATCTGCTTCTCGCTAATTTCACTTTCAAAGACTTCGGCGAAACCTTTGACGAGTCCGGGGTTTATACCCGCGGAATTGTTCTGCATCAGTACCTCTTCCACGATAACGTAGTGAATTTTCTTCAAAAAACCACGCCCGATGACGGGGTGGTGATCTACAACCACTTTTATAGTCTCATGCTTTCTTTTTTAAACCCTTCCAGCGATTTGGATAACTACCACTGGCTTAATATGTTCTTCGCTTTATTGGTTTTTATCGGGCTCTACGAGCTTTTGTTAAACCAAACGCAAAAGCCCTGGCTCGCCCTCTTGGGGCCCGTCTTTTTAGCTTTAACACCGCGTTTTTTGGGCGATATCCCGGCCAACCCGAAGGACATGCCTTTCGGCGTCTTTTACTTATTGTCGCTTTGGGCCATCTATCACTTTTATCGAAAACCTCAAACTCACCCTTATGTCAAAGTTTTAGTTTTGGGGCTGATCTTTGGCGAAACCCAGGCCAGCCGCCTTTTGGGGCTGACTCTCTACCCGGTTTACATTCTTTTTGACCTTCATTTCTTTTATCACAGCGCCAAACATTCTTTAGAAGACTGGAAAAAGCATTTGTTCGAAGTGGCGTCTCTGCTGACATTGGTCTTTATGTTATCCAGCTTCATGATGATTTTGACCTGGCCCTATCTGGGTTCGAATTACTTCAATCACTTCGCAGAACTGCTGGGCATTTCCAAAAACTTCTTTTGGAATAACAACGTTCTTTTTATGGGAAAAGAAATCCCCACTTCCCAACTGTCCTGGATTTACCTGCCTGTTTGGTTTTTAGTGACCACACCCCTTTTTATCCTATTCTTTCTGGCCTCTTCTTTTATTTTCATCAAAAGCAAAATGGCCAACCCGCTTTATATCCTGATGGGCGTGGCGGTGACCGTCAACGCGGCCTTCTATTTGATTTTAAAGCCTGTGATTTACGACGGATTGAGGCACTTTTTGTTCTTACTGCCCGTTCTGGCCGCCATCGCCGCGTTGAGCGCCGCGGAGTGGATACAAAACGCTAAGAAGAATTCTCTCTTCAAAATCATTCTCTGTTTATGCGCCTTGAACGGGTTGACGGTGGTTTATCACTTAGTGCGCCTGCACCCTTATGAATATATTTATTTTAATGAGTTGACCGGCGGCCTGAAGGGTTCTGAAGGCAGGTTTGAAAATGATTACTGGGGCGCGAGTTTTAAAGAAGCGGTGGACTGGCTGGAAAAGAACGCCGCGACCGACCCCAAAAAGACCTACAAAGTCACAGGCAGCGGCAATTCCTACCAGATTTTTTATTACTTCACACCCAATATGAAATGGGTAGATAAGGAGAAAATCAAAGAGGCCGACTTTTACATTTCGTACACCAGAGACAATTTACAGGCGGAAGCCGCCCCTTCCAAAGTCATTCATGTAGTCGAGCGTGAGGGTGTACCGCTCAATTATGTTTTTAAACTGAAATGACTAGGCTTTTTCCAGGTCGACGTTGAGTTCGCGCATGGCCGATTCGGGCCCCTTCAGAATGTAAGTCTCCACACCATCCCTGGAGCGTTCGATGGCTTTCTCGATTTTAATTTTGTCTTCCGGATTAAATCCCGACAGCACATGATCGGGCCCTTCATTGGCTGACGGCGGTTTGCTGACCCCAATGCGAAGTCTTGGAAAGCCGTTGCCGCCCAAATGGGAAATCAGTGAATCCAATCCATGATGGCCGCCTGATCCGCCCGAAGTTTTCACACGGGTTCTTCCTGTGGGTAAATCCAAATCATCCGAGATGACCAGAATGCGTTCTAAAGGAATTTGGCGGTAGCGCGCGAAAGGTCCTACCGCTCGTCCAGACTCGTTCATAAACGTCTGGGGGAAAAACAAAAAGACTTCGCGGCCTTCCATCGGAAAACTTCCCCAGATAGCCTCGTCTTTTTCACGGAGTTTGACATGGTGTTTAAGGACGAGCGCTTCCACCACGCGGAAGCCCACATTGTGCCGGGTGTAACGGTAATTTTCGCCCGGATTGCCCAGGCCGACGATAAGCCAGTTATCTGAACTCATTAGAAAATGTCCTTAAAATAAAAAAGCCACCCAGAGATTTCCCTGGATGGCTTTTTGAAACTCTCGTTTTACTTCTTTTCAGCGGCCTTAGCGTCAGCGCCTTCTTCCTTCTTCTTGGCGGTGAGCACTTCGGGTTCAGCGGCAGCGCCCGGAGCGGCAGCCGCAGCGGCGGCAGCTTCAGCGGTCGGAGCAGCCTTAACTTCTTCAGCCATCTGCTGAGCCACGGAAACAACCACGGATCCAGCGGACTGAACGGCTTTGACGCCTTCAGGCAATTTGAGGTCAGAAACGTGAACCGAGCTGCCGATCGCCAAATGTTCGGCGTCGATCTGGATCGCCTCAGGAACTTCGGTCGGCAAACATTGAACTTCAACGGTGCGCAGGACGGTCTGCAGAACGCCGCCTTCTTTGACGCCGTCGCAGATGTCAGCGTTAATCACGCGCACAGGAACCTTGATGCGGATCTTTTCCTTCATGTTGACCTGATGGAAATCAGCGTGAAGAACATTGTTTGAAATCTTGTCGTATTGAACTTCCTTCACCACGGCCAGAACTTCACCGTTCTTGGCGCCTTCAATGTTCAAGACAAAGAAGATGTTTTCGCCTTTGGCGGAAGAGAGAATCTTCGTGAATTCTTTTTCAACAATCTCGATGGATTGGTTTTCGGCTTTATGGCCGTAGATTTCCGCAGGAACCACGCCATCGGCGCGCATACGGCGGGAAACTGAGCTGCCACGGGCGGTTCTGATTTTTGCGGTCAGAGGTACTTTTTTCATTTCAAACTACTCCTTCTTTATGTGCCGTAACCGCCTGGCGGTCACGAATGCTTTCGCGAGATGGCTTATCGAGGATCAAGATTCTCAAACAACGAGCTAATCGACTCTTCATTGTGAATACGCATGATCGCATCTCCCAGCAAGGGACCCACCGGGAGAACCGTAATCTTACTAGCCCGTTTCTCTGGGGGGAGGGGAATACTATCCGTTATGACAATTTCTTTCAAGGGCGAATTTTGCAGTTTTTCCACGGCATTTCCTGACAAAATGCCATGGCTACAGCAGGCATAAACCTCCGTAGCGCCTGCCTTCAGGATGGCCCCTACCGCTTGTACCATCGACCCGCCGGTAGAGATCATGTCATCAGGAATTAACACAGAGCGGCCCTTCACATCACCGATGAGGTTCATCACTTCCACTTCATTGGGCCCCCAGCGGCGCTTGTCGACCACAGCCAGGTCCGTTCCCAAAACCTTAGCGAAGGCCCGGGCCATTTTGATGCCGCCCACATCGGGAGAGACCACCATCAGGTCTTTTAAGTTCTTCTGGCGGAAATAGTTCACGATCACCGGCAAAGCGTAAAGATGATCCACCGGGATATCAAAGAAGCCCTGAATCTGCTGGGCATGCAAGTCCATCGAGAGTACCCGGTCCGCGCCGGCAGTCGTGATGATGTTAGCCATCAGCTTGGCCGTAATCGGAACGCGGGGTTGGTCTTTGCGGTCCTGACGGGCATAGCCATAATAAGGAAGCACTGCCGTGATTCGCCGGGCCGAAGCGCGGCGGAAAGCGTCGATCATGATTAGAAGTTCAATGACATTGTCATTCACCGGCGGGCAGGTCGGCTGAACGATAAAAATATCCCGGCCGCGGACGTCTTCGTTAATTTTGATGCGGATTTCACCTTCGGAAAAACGGCTCACCATCAGATCACCCAGAGGCACATTCAGGAACTCGCAGATGCTCTTAGCTAGAGCGGGATTGGCTGTACCACTGAAAATTTTCAAGCCATTAGGGGAAGCGACTCTAGTCATGCCTGGTTCCTTGGTGAGTATTTCAATATCAGCGTTAAACCCATAAAGCGAGGATAGGTGTGGATGGGATAAGTCTTAAGACGAAACTGCAGAGAGTTTAAACCGAAAAACCGACGATTTCAAAAAGTTTATAAGGCTATTCTTTACTTCTTTTTACGAAAAACCTGAGCCGGCACACCCACTACCGTTACTGCCGGAGCCACATTCTTCGTCACCACCGCTCCCGCCCCCACTACCGCGCCTTTGCCGATCACTACCGGCGCCACTAAAGTCGAGTTACTGCCTAAAAAGACCTTATCGCCCACTTTGGTTTGATGCTTGTTCTTGCCGTCATAATTAGCAAACACACAGCCCGCGCCCACATTGACGTCTTTACCCAGTTGAGCGTCGCCGACATAAGAGAAGTGCCCTACCTTGCTACCGGTGGCGATATGAGCGTTCTTGAGTTCGGCATTAGTCCCCACATGAACATGCTTATCCAGCACAGACCCGCCGCGAATATGCGCGTTCGGCCCTGCGTCAGAGCCGTCGCCTAACTGGCTTTCCGTAATACGGGAGGAACGAACCACCACGCCCTTACCCAGGCGGGCCGACAGCAAACGGCTGCCCGATTGAATGCGGCTTCCTTCGCCAATGACGGTCTTGCCCGAAAGATAAACATTCCCCTCAATAATCACATCCTGTCCGATGGCCACTTCAGCGCCAATCTCGACGGTTTCGGGATTTAAAAAAGTCACCCCTTCTCTTTGGTGCTCTTCAATGCGGCGTAAATTGAGAACGCGGTGGGCCTGGGCCAACTGATTGCGGTCATTCACCCCCAAAACTTCCGAGGCGTCCGAAACCATCAGGGCATGCACCTTACCGCCCTGGTTAAGCAAATAATGAATGGTGTCCGTCAGGTAATATTCTTTTTTCGCGTTATTGGCTTTTAACTTTTTGAGGGCTTCCACTAAACGGTTGGCTTTAAAAATATAAAGCCCGGCGTTCACTTCATCTACCGCCCGTTCATCCTCGCTGGCGTCTTTTTCCTCAACGATTCTTTCCACTGTACCGTCAGCGTCGCGGATAACGCGGCCATAGCCGAAGGGGTTCTCCACTTGAGCGCTCAACAAAGCCGCTTCGCCGTCTTGAACAGAGTGGAACTGGCGCAAAGCCAGAATGGTTTGAGAGCGGGTCAGGCAGGCGTCTCCATAAAGAATGACCACATTCCCTTTGAGGGATTTTAAGAAAGGCATCACTTGCTGAACCGCGTGGCCCGTCCCCAGGCGTTCTTTTTGAATGACCGACACAGCCCTTTTGCCGACATAACGGATGACTTCGTCGGACTTGGCGCCCACCACCACATAAATTTTTTGGGGTTTTAAAGCCTCGGCGTTTTGAAGGGCGTAATCAATCATGGGTTCACCGGCGACGGCGTGGAGTACTTTGGGAAGTTTGGAGTTCATGCGGGTTCCCTCGCCCGCCGCTAAGATGATCGCTGTTAAGGAATTGGCCAAGCCTGTCCTCCCAACTGAAGTGAAAGCAGGGCCCTATGATAATCGAGAACTATGAATTTAGCTTCGGGGTTTTCATCAGTAAAAGCAGGTCTGGTATGGGCTTTTGACGGGTTAAAGCCGTCTCCCTCAAGCGGTAAATCGCCTCATGGCCCGCCACAAAAGCGGGGTCAGTCCAATGTTGAATCAGATTATCCAGCTTGGCCCACTCAGCCGCGCTCAAAGGATAGTAAGTCGAATTTTGGGCGACCAAACGCTGTCCTTCCTCACCCGAAACCACCAGGTCATCAATCCCCAGCTCTTTAAGTTTGTGCCTAATACCCGCACTGTCCTTTTCGGTCTGAGCCAACTTCACTAAAAGTTGAAGATCAAAAACGCTATTCGGATAAAAATCCCGTGGGTAATAAAGGGTGCGCGCGTCGCCCACTATCAGAAGCCGGTCATTAGCCTGCGTCAGTACTTGCGATGCCACGGTTAAGGCGTCATAACTTTGGGTTTGAGGCGTCGTTGCCAAATATTCTCTTTCTGTTTTAAAACCGGTCCACATCTCTCCCAGATGGTAATAAGAGACACCCACCCGGGCTAAAGAGACAAAACTGAAAAGACCAAATACCAGAACCACCCAGACCCAGGCGTGAATTTCGTCTTTATCCAAAGAACCCAATACCCATCCCATCGCGGTGATAAGTAAAACAAAAGCCGGAATCACCAGCCTTAATTGATGGGAAACCGCGAACCCCAATAAAAGATAAAACAAACCCACACACCATAAATAACGGGCTGGATCTTTCCAGCGCCCTTCTAAAAAGAGGAATGGAACAAAAGCCAGCAGAAGGGGCGCGATAGTTTTATCGAGATTTCTAAATAGAATTTGAACCAGCCAATCGCCAAAAGAATGATTCATCACCCAGGGCGCGTCGTGGTCCAACATCAGCGCGTTCAAACTTTCCGGCGGTAAGGCTTGCCCTCCCAGCCAATGAGACATGTAGGGATATAACGGGTTGCCTGTAAAAACATAGTTTTTAATAAGCCAGGGCGTCAGCAGCAAAAGAATAAGGATTCTCATCAGGGTCCAACCGCCCAGATTCGCGCGCAGCCAGCCGCGCGGGGTCAACACTACCCAAACGATCATCGCGGCCGCCAATCCCAACAGGGCTGTGTATTTCGCGCTCCAGGCCACCCCTCCCATCAAACCCGCCGCGACAAACCAAGAAGTTTTTTGATTCTTGAGTATTCTGGTTAACGCGTAAACAAAAAGCAAAAGGAAGAAAGCCACAAAGACATCATTTTGGGCTGCCCAGGTCGTGGTCGATAAAAGCGGTAAGAACAAAATCGAAGCGGTCGTTAATCCGCCAGCAGCCAGCGCGCCTTCTTCAGCCACCCAGGCTCCCGCGGCCAGCGCCGTCAAAATAAAGATGTAAAGATTCAAAAACTTAGCGGCCTGACTACCGCCTATGTAGAAACCATTCCAAAGATAAAGTTCAGCCCCGAAGGGAAAGTGATCGTAAAGGTTGCCCGGAATATCCACGATACCGTGGCGAAAGCTCCAGAATTGAAGCGCCGAAAGGTGATAAACCAGCGAATCAAAATAGGTTTCAGGCAGCATGACTTGCATCAAGTTGAGGCCCACAAAAACCATCGCCAGCAGAGTTATATAGAAGTAAGAGCCTTTGGGAGTTTCGAATGAAACCCTCAGACCTTCCCACCAAAGATCCAACAAAGCCCAAAGGGCTAACGTCACTCCTAAAGCCCATATCAGCGGCTTAGACCATAGTCCATTAAGCCCTAACCCCATCCACAAACCATTGAGGCAAAAAATACCCAGGGCAGTTTCAAAACAAAACTTCAGCACAAAAGAATCTATGGCTAGCCCAAGCCGCTGAAAAAGCCGGTATCCCACACGCCACAAAACAAGAGAAACCAATCCTCCCAGAACAAAGGTTTGGCCCAAGCTGAAGAGATTGGTGATTAGTTTGGTAAGGCTGGCCTGATGCGCGTCTTGGGCTAACTCGGTCAGAAAGGAAAAATCAAAGAGTGCATGAAGGGAAAAATAAAAGCAGAAAACTAAAAGAGCCCAACCCGTGAAGAAAAGAAACCAATATTTTGTAAATAGGCTCGTCAGAGATTTCAAACCAAACCTTTTCCGAGGCGGGTTAAAGACAGGCCCATTCTACTTTATTTTCCCTTGTCTTCCGCTTCATTAGGAAAAGTCCACTCGTAAGCCGCGTATCCGGTAAAGCTATAGGTGGTTTGAACCAAGTCCCGTCCCGCGGAGAAGACGATGTGGTTCACGTCATCAAAATGAATCTCGCCGCCCAGGTTAAAACCCACGCCTTCGTTTTGGTCGTTAGTGCTGGCACCATGATAAAAAACCTCGCCGCCTAAGGTGAGTCCCTTGCCAAAGTCTCTCTGCACTTCCCAACCCGCGAAGAGCCAGTTTTTGTTTCCCGTTCCCGGATTGATCCAGTAGCCAGCGCCGCCATAAGTCGTCCAGGGGTCCCAGCTCTTTTGAATCCAAATGGGCAAAAGATATTGGGCCACACCGCTGCCCAAACCTTTAGTCGAGTCTCCTATTGGAATATTCATCTGCGGGAAAAAAGCCACTTGAGGAACTTCGGTGCCTTCGTGAATAAACCGATACTTCGCGCCGACCAAAGTGTCGCCATAGCCATAAGCGGAAAAACCATTTGAAAAGGAACTAAAGGCCACCTGCTCGGTCAGACTGATCTGCGTGTCAGGAAAAGCACCGTAATTAATTTCCAAGAAAAGCCCCGTCCCAGTCCATCCCGATCCCTGGGTTTGGATAGCGGTAGCGCCGAAATAAATTTCCCAATGCTTGTAGTCAGTCGGTTCCGGATCGTCCGTCTCAAAAGGCGGGCCCGCCCAAGCCATAGCTGTTCCAATGGTCATGGCGAGCAGAAAATAAAATGAGATTTGCTTTAAGTTCATGATTCCCGAATAACCTTGGTTAAAATTAAGCTCATTTTACATTTAAAAGCCCGCGTCTTTGTGGGAAACTCCGTACGATCTTTAGACGAGCCAGACTTTTAGAAAGGCTGAAAACTTCATGGTTTCTCTTTGGTCCTACACCCTCATCAGCGTCATCTTCGTCAGCCTGCTTTCCCTGCTGGCGATCATCGTTCTTTGGCTTAACCCCGAAACCCTTAAAAAACTTTTACATCCCCTCATCAGCCTGGCAGTCGGCGGCCTCTTGGGCGACGCCTTCTTACATTTGATCCCCGAGTCATTTGAAAAGTCCCACAATACCACCTGGGTTTCCCTGCTTGTCTTAGCCGGCCTCTTTATCTTTTTGCTCTTAGAAAAAACCATGCATTACTACCACCATCATGAGCATGATCACGGCAAAGAAGAAGTCCACCCCTACGGTTATTTAAGCCTCATCGCCAGCGGGCTTCATAATTTTATCGACGGATTGCTCATCGGCGCCTCTTACATGGCCAGCATCCCATTGGGTTTAGCCACCACCCTGGCGGTGATCTTGCATGAGATTCCTCATGAACTGGGCGACTTCAGTGTTCTGGTGAATGCCGGCTTCAAACCAAGCAAAGCCCTCCTCTTTAATTTCTTATCCGCTCTTCTAGCCATCGCCGGGGCCATTTTCGCCCTCTCCGTCTCTTCCAACCCGCAAGCGGTCACTCAAATCGTCCTGCCCATTACGGCTGGCGGCTTCATTTACATTGCCGGGTCAGACTTGATACCCGAGCTTCATAAAGAATCAAAACGATCGGCCATCATCATTCAATTAATCGCGATGGCTTTAGGCACCGGGTTAATGCTTCTCATCAAAATTCTCGAATAAAATTAACATCACCTATCGTTTAACAGCCAACCCTTACGCTAAACTAAGCGGGCCTTTCACCTTGTCTTAAGGAGCTTTCCATGAGCGTCTATCCCTTCAAAGTTAAAACTATCGACGGAAAAGAAACGACTTTAGAAACCTATAAGGGCAAAGCTCTTTTGATTGTAAACGTGGCCAGCAAATGCGGTTACACTCCGCAATACGAGGGTTTAGAAAAGCTTTATCAGAAATATAAGAACCAGGGTTTTGAGATTTTGGGCTTCCCCTGCAACCAATTCGGCGGCCAGGAACCGGGCACCGAAGCGGATATTCAAAGCTTCTGCAGCCTCACCTACGGCGTGGATTTCCCCATGTTTTCAAAGGTCGATGTGAACGGCGCGAACGCTGACCCGCTTTATAAATATCTCACCAGCGAAAAGCCCGGCATTCTGGGCACCGAAGCCATTAAATGGAATTTCACGAAGTTTTTGATTGGTAAAGACGGCGAGCCGGTGAAGCGTTATGGTTCAGCGGATAAACCGGAGAGCCTGGAAGGTGATGTGGAAAAGGCTTTAAAGGCTTAACCTTTTAAAATACGCTTTGAGTTTATTTTGTAGTTATAAATTCCTAACGCTAAAAACAGACCGCCGATAAATATTATCAGAGCACAATGAAACAGGGACGGACTGTTAAAATAATCAGCGCCGTTATCAAAAAATCGAAATCTTTTCCAATTGGATTGGAAAACAACATTTGAAAACAAAGAAATAAAACCATTAAAAATTAAAAAGCTCCCACCTAAACTCGGCCAAAACCCCGCCAAAAGAACAAATGGGAAAAATAAAAGAAACGGCAAATAGATAAAATTATAGCAAGTAGGTTCGCCACCTGACGCAGTGAAGAAAGCCCCAAAAGCTTCCCAGAAATAAGAACAACTAATTAAAAGTCCAATTATCATCAGCAAAACTTTAATGCCCATAAGAACTTTTTCTTTCATAGGTTCCCCATATTTGTCTCGAATAGAAAATTAATTTTTCCCTTTACGTCCCATCATGTCCAAGGCGACCGCCACAATCAGAATGCTTCCCTTGATAATCGGCTGCCAGAAGGCTTCGGTGTTCATTAGGCTCATGCCGTTATCCAGCGAGGCCATAATCAATGCACCTAGCAAAGCACCCCAAACCGTTCCCCGTCCGCCCATGAGCGACGTTCCGCCAATGACCGCGGCAGCGATCGCGTCTAGTTCCATCATGCGGCCCGCGTCAGAAGAGGCTGCGCCCACCCGCGCTGTCAACACAATGCCCGCTACGCCGCAGAGAGCACCCATCAAAGTGAATACCAAAACCAAGTGCTGTTGAATATTGATGCCGGAATAAAAGGCTGCTTCTTTGTTACCGCCAATAGCGTAAAGGTGGCGGCCGAAGGGTGTTTGATTGGCCGTGATAGAAAAAATCATCGCCAGCACCAGCATGATCAATACTGGAAAGGGAATGCCCTCGTAAGCGTTCATCACCGCGGTAAGACCTAAAACTAAAACTACCAGCGCTGACCACCGTAAACGGTTCCCCGGAGCTTTGGCACGGTATATAAAGAAGAGTGAAATGAATCCCGCTAATCCCCACCCCAACATGGGTGGGATAAAGGCCTGACCCATAAACAGGTAATCGGGGCTAGGGCTAATGGCTACGCCGCCCGTAAACCCCAGCAAACAGCCCTGATAAACCAGCATTCCCCCCAGGGTCACAATGAAGGCCGGTATGTTGAACCAGGTCACCAAATGGCCCTGAATATGCCCCAAAATGGCCCCACAAAGCACGGTCACGGCGATAGTGGCCCAGAGTGGCCACCCGTGATTAACGAACAGAATCGCCGAAATAGCGCCTAAAAAGCCGGTCATCGCGCCCACCGAAAGGTCAATCTGTCCCGCCACGATCACGAGCACCATGCCCACCGCCAGAATGGAAGTAACCGACATTTGACGCAAAAGAAGAGAAAGATTTCGGGGGCTGAGAAAAGTACCTTCCGTCGTGAAAGAAAAAATAACCCAGATGAGCAGCAGCGCCCCCACCATGGTCAGTGCCCGCCAGGGGATGTCGTTTCGCTTATTTAAGTCAGCCATGCTTTTCTCCGTTTTAATTCTGAATTTTAAATTATGAATTAAGAATTAATGAAATTTTCAATTCGAAAGACGAATTGAAAATGACAACAATTTAGAATTCAAAATTCATAATTCAAAATTTGTTTTAATCGTTGCTGCCGCCGCTAATACTTTTTCCGGCGTCGCTTCCGCCGCGCTCATCTGAGCGGTCATACGTCCCTGATTTAACACCAGCACCCGATGGCTCAGTCCCAAAATTTCCGGCAGGTCGGAGGAAACCAAAACAATCCCCAACCCTTGTGCCGCCAGTTGACCCATCAGTTCATAAATTTCAGCCTTCGCGCCCACATCAATACCCCGGGTGGGTTCATCCAAAAACAAAACCTTCGGCTGGGTCATCAGCCACTTGCCCAAAACCACCTTCTGCTGATTGCCGCCGGAGAGTTTGTTAATCCACACCTCAAGGTTAGCGGTTTTGACCCGCATGGCCTTGACTTGAGTTTCAGCTTCACTTTGAATCGCGGCGTGATTGAGAAACCCTCTTTTGACCAAATGTTTTAAAGAAGCCAACACCAGATTTTCTTGAACGCTTTCTTCTAAAATCAATCCATACTTTTTGCGGTCTTCGCTCACTAAGGCCACGCCAGCCTCGATGGCTTTTTCAGGCGATGAAAATAGTGATAGGGCTTTCCCCTGTACGATCAAAGAACCCGTTGCCTTGCCGCGAGCCGCGCCAAAGAGCGAACTCAAAAGAGCGGTGCGTCCCGAACCCATCAAACCAGCGACGCCTAATATTTCACCCCGCTTCACTTCAAACGAAACATCCTTCACCACATACCGGCCCGGGTTCGCTGGATCTTCCACGCTAAAATGCTGAACGGTCAAAAGTGTTTCGCCTATCGCCGCAGTGGGGCGGGGATAAAGATTCTTCACTTCGCGGCCTACCATGTGGGAAATAATTTTATCCCGTGTCAGCTGGGCCATCGGCGCGGTGATGATCGACTTGCCGTCGCGCAAAACCGTCACGCGGTCTGCCATCTGCTCTACCTCTTCTAAACGGTGGCTGATATAAACCGCTGAAAGTCCCTTGGCTTTTAATTGGCGCAAAAGAGCGAACAACCTTTGAACATCTGCCTCGGTCAAAGCCGCGGTGGGTTCATCCAAAACTAAAATCTCCGCTTTCTTCAACAAAGCCTTGGCGATCTCAATCATCTGTTGTTGACCCACACCCAGTTCCCGCACAGGTGTGTCTAAAGACACGTCCAGCCCCACCCATTCCAGCGCCTGACGGGCTTCTTCCCGCACCTTTTTCCATTGAATCAGGCCCTTTTTGAGGGGCCAACGACCCAAAAGCAAATTCTCCGCCACACTTAAATCCGGCACCAGGGCCAGTTCCTGAGCGATCAGGGCAATGCCTTTTTCTTCAGAGTCTTTGAGGCTTTTAAAATGAACCGGTTGGTTGTTGAAAAGAATTTCCCCGCCGAAAGAGCCCGAGGGGTAATAACCGCAGAGAATTTTAATGAGAGTACTTTTGCCCGCGCCATTTTCGCCGCAAAGAGCGTGAACTTCCCCCTTTTGCAGATCAAAAGAGACGCCATCCAGCGCCCGAACCCCGGGGAAATCTTTGGTGATGTTTTTTAATTCAAGCAACGACATAATTTTCACCACCAAGACACAAAGACACCAAGGTAAAACAAGTTTTTCTAAGAACGATTAAAAGCAAAGATGTTCTTGGTGCCTTGGTGTCTTGGTGGTTCATATGGCTACTTTTTGTAAACGTCTTCTTTTTTCTGGAAGCCGTCAGCGATGACCGTCGAATCCAAATTGCTTTTATCGACCGGCGTGGTCTTGAGCAGAATAGAAGGCACGTCAATTTTCCCGTTATTGAGTTTGCTGGTCGGATCCGTGATCGGTTTCTTTTGCGCCAGCAGCACCGCGACCTCAGCGGCTTTGTTCGCCAACAGATTTAGGGGCTTATATACCGTCATGCTCTGGGTACCCTGCACAATACGCTGGCAAGCCGCCAAATCCGCGTCTTGTCCAGTCACCAAAACTTTACCTGCGAGCTTTTGTTCGCTCAGCGCCTGAATCACACCGCCCGCCATACCGTCGTTGGAAACCACCACCGCATCGACCGCGTTGTTGTTCTTGGTCAAAGCGTTTTCCATGATCTTCAAGGCTTCCACCGGCGACCAGTCTTTGGCCCATTGGTCGGCCACAATTTTGATATCGCCCCGGTCCACATAAGGCTTCAACACACTCATCTGGCCCTGGCGGACCAGAGCGGCGTTGTTATCCGTGGGAGCGCCCGCAATTAAAACATAGTTGCCCTTGGGCTGGTGCTTCACCGCGTACTCGGCCTGCTGAACACCCACATTGACCGGGTCAAGCGTCACGTACAAATCCACATCGCTGTCGTTGATCAGGCGGTCGTAAGCGATCACCGGCACGCCCGCTTTGTGCGCTGAAGCCACAATCGTCGCCGCGCTCTTGCCGTTATGCGGCACCACCACCAGCACGTTCACGCCTTCGGTCAAAAGATTTTCAGCCTGGGAATTTTGAAGAGTGTCATCGTTGTTGGCCGCTTGAACTAACACATCCGCGCCCAGTTCTTTGGCTTTGGCCACGAAAAGATCGCGGTCATGCTGCCAGCGTTCTTCTTTGAGGGTATCGAGGGAAAGACCTATTTTGATTTTGCTGCCGCCGCTCTTGGAGCAGCCTGTCAAAACGACCGCCAAAGCCAAACCAATCGACATAAGGGATTTCAAACGCATGGATTACTCCCGAGATGAGTTGAAAAGCTCTGTAATTATAGGCCATTCAGGAAGAACGGCTGATCTCTTTATTCCGCTGTTGGAGCGCCTTTAGTAAACCGTAACACCGCAGGAAATAACCGGAATGGGCAAATCCACCGGGGTCATTTGGATAGTCCAATTGGCCGAATTATTGAAAAGAGCGCCCACAACCGCTTCGGTTCCGGTGCTTCCATTAGCGCAATTGTAGTAACCCCCATTGCCGACGCTGAGCGTGTTAATCGACATGGCAGTCTGCCCATTCGTCAAACCAGGCGGCAAATAAGTGTTAGCGTTAACCGCGATCGTAGCCGCAACCGTTGGTGTCGCGGTGCCCGTTAACCATGCCGCTCCGTAAGTGAAGCCGCCCACAAAAGTAACCGAAGCTGCCGACGCGGCCAAAGCAGTTGAACCTTGATAGATCAGCAGTTGATCGCCGTTGGTGGACATACCTGTAATACCACCGCCCGTATTGGCAACCGTCACCAAACTGACGGGACTTGAGGGATTAACCGCGTAAGTACCGGGCGTTACTGTGGCTGTCGCGACATTCGAATAAGTCACCCCGCCGCTATAAATATTAACCGCGTAGGCCTTGGTGGTACTGGCGCTGCCATTCGTAGTAGGGAGAGCTTGGATAATGGTTCCTGCCGGATAGTTTTTATCCGCGATCCATTCAATCACGCCTCCGTCATAGGTTCCGAATTGATAACCAACCCAGTTTTGATCTGAAATGTTGATCTGTGTTCCGGCAACGACCGCTTTTAAAAGAACAAAAGCAAACTGATCGTTGGCCGTACCCCTGGTGGTGAATCCTAAAATAGCCACATCGCCAGGGGAAAGAATGGTGCCTGTAGACGCGGGAGTAGGAGTTGGTGTCAGTGTCGAAGTGTCTGTAGTGCCGCTCGCTGGCGAGGAAGGAGAAGTTTGACCGCCGCAAGCGTTGATCAGCAAAACGATTCCAGCGCACAAAACAAAAATAATAGCGGCGGAACTTTTCAAGGAGGTTTAAAACCCGCTGACGAGGGAGACTAAGTTGAAATTACCCAGGTCGCCCCGGGTGGCGAAAGTGTAATCAATTTGAATTTTTTCAATCTTGAGGCCCACACCGATGGAAAAACCGCTCCATCCGCTCAATCCAGTGGTATCCATCAACTGCTGGCCCATGCGTAAAGCCAGATGGTCGTGGTACCAGTATTCCAGCCCGATAGCTTCCCGGTTGGAAGTAAAATCCTGCGTTCTAGCCAATGCATCCAAAGAGATCAACAGCGTTTGATGGTCGCTCTTCTCGTTCTTCACATCAAACAGATAAGAGGCCCCGCCTCTGATTTCAGTCGGTATGGCCGCGCCGGATAAAGAACCGATATTTAAAGCGGACAATCCGAAACCCAGTCCTGTGTTTTTAGGCGTCCAAAGCAGGCCCGCGTCGCCCGCCCATCCCGTCACTTGATTGATATAAGTGTTATCGATTAAAAACTTTCCTGATAATCCCGCGTACAAATCCGGAACTAAAACAAAACCATAGCCCAATTCCATTTCCCAATCAGAAGGCACATAGTAACCCGCTTCGACCGGCGCCCCGCCGACCACGGTATATTGCTGCACTTTTCCAAAGTTCGCGTAGGTCAGTCCAAAGGCCAAACTTCCCGGGCCCAGGGGAACGCTGCCGACTCCCTGTTCAATATCGGAGCCCTGCACGTAAGAGTTATGAGTCAGCGAAAGCTGAGGGTCATTGATCCGGCCCAATCCAGCCGGATTAACTCCCATCGTGTTCACATCATCAGCCACGGCTACAAAAGCCTCGCCCAAACCTTCCACACGGGCGCTGCTGGACAAGTCTAACCAGGAGGCTGTGACCGAACTCACAGTCAAGTTCGTGGCGGTCTGGGCGTGCAGCAGCCCCGTCACGAAAAAGAGCGCCGCTAAAATGGTAAGTCTCCGCAAAGCCATTCCTAATCCTCCGTTACTTCACTATCACTTTGTGCCACTCGGTGGTGCTGGTTCCATCCACGAAATTCAATACAAGTTTGACGTAATAAAGACCCCGGCCGACCTGGGCCGTCCAGCACTGGCTGGTCTGGTTGGTAAAGTTCAGGGACGCGATCCGGTAGCCCGCCACGCTGTAAACCGTCCAGGTTGAGCTGCTCAAAGCCTGGCCCGTATAGAGACAGACGCTGTCTCCGCTGTTGGCCGGCACGGGCGCCAGGATATTGCCGCCGCCCGATCCCGTCGACGAGAGGAAGTCCTCCGCGACCACAGTCCACATGGAGAAGTGATTGGTGACGACGCTCAAAAGATCATGACGGCGGTCCACAATCGTGTTCAATGTCTCCCAGCGGTTGGTGGTGGTGTTGAAATAAGCCACCTGCAATTGCTGATCGCTGTATTTCGCCAGAACCGACGCGCTCACAGGGAAAGTCAAAGTCACCGGCGTGCTGAAGTTATCTGTATTGCCGCTGGAAGCGTCAAAGGTATAAATATTGCCCTGAATGGTCCGGAAGCCGCTGCTGGTCGGCGGCGCCGAAGAAGGAGCGAATTCTTCCACCGTCAGCGTCGTACCGGCGCTAAACACACCGGCTGGCGCCTGTACACCCGCGCCGTTGCTCAGATCGCAAGAAACACTTTGGTTAGAGCTGGTCACTACTTTTTGCGCTATTTCAATCGGCGCCGTAGTAGCCGTCGGCGTCACAGTCGGTGTCACAGTCTTGGTAGAAGTAGGCGTCGAGGTCGCGGTCGAAGTCGGCGTGCCCAGAGTTCCGGTGGACGTCGCGGTAAAGCTTGGTGTCGCGGTCGGGGTTGAAGTGAAAGTATTGGTTGTGGTGGTCGTGGCCGTTGAAGTTACCGTAAACGTATTGCTAGGCGTGCTGGTGGCTTGAGGCGTATTAGTGATCGTGCTGGTATAAGTGTCCGTAACCGTGCTGGTAAAGGTGCTGGTGGCGGTGTTCGTCGCCGTCGAAGTTACTGTAGGAGAATTAGTGACTGTATTGGTAAAGGTCGGCGTGCTGGTGAAGGTCGCCGTTGAAGTATTAGTAGCCGTATTGGTCGCGGTTAACGGCGTTACCGTTCCCGTATTGGTGGGAGTGCCGGTAGCCGTATTCGTCGCCGTATTGGTGACTTGCGGCGTGTTGGTGATCGTGCTGGTGTTCGTGTCAGTCACGGTGTTCGTCGCCGTAGCCGCGGCGGTATTCGTCGTGGTAGCGGACGCGGTATTCGTCACGGTGCTGGTGAAAGTAAACGAAGGCGTCGGCGTAAAGGTGCTCGTCGAAGCGCTCGTTGCTGTGGAAGTCGGTGTCGCCGTGTTGACGCCGATCACAATCGTCGCGGTCGTCATGGTATTGCCCGCGTTATTAGGCGCGCAAGACGCCACGCCAATCGGAGCGGTAGGTGTGCCCGTTCCCGTCGGCAGAGCCGTGGGACCAAAGTGCGCGTAGCTGTTAGTCAGGCTGAAGGCCGTTTTGGCGGTTACGTTAGCTGTCCAATTACCCGGGGCCACAATTCCCGCTAAAGTCGTCTGGCAGCTGCTGAGCACCGCGTTTTGATTGCCGCCCGCGCTTGCTCCCGTAATGACTGTGCTGCTGTTCCAAAGAGTGGACAGATCCGTCGCGTTCACGCCGCTGGTCAAGCCCGAGGGAAGGGCGGAGTCGTAGCAATTCACCGGAGCCGTCGAGTTGCTGAACCAGGAATCAGGGCCAAAGATCACCGCGCTCAGGAAAGTCGCGCCCGTCACAGAACCACCCGCGCTAATCGGCGACGACGCCACATAGGCGATCACCTTGTCACCCGAACCGTTCTTATTAAAGATCAGCCAGGGAGCGCCTGCCGCCCCGCCATTCGACAGGGCCACTGAACCACCCTGTAACTGATTCACCGCGTTTCCAAAGTTTCCAATAATGACCGTGGTGTAGGGGGCCAATCCGCCCGCGCCCACCGTATAAGCGACTGTGCCTTCAGTGACAGCGCCCGCCGGAACGGTTTGGTTCGTGCTGACTAAGGTTTGCGTGCTCGCGTCAAAGCTGTAGTTGGTGAAGTAAATCACTGTGCCCGCCGGAATGGTGCCCGCCGTCGTGTTCACAAAAGCGAACTGGCTGTTGCCGTTGCGCACAAAACCCGTGATGCCGATATTGCCAGCGATCAAGGAAGTTCCTGTGGTCGGCGTGCTGGTAGCCGTCGGTGTATTGGTTACTGTATCGGTGTTCACCGGCGTGTTCGTCCAAGTGCTGCTAAAGGTGCTGGTGGCCGTATTGGTGGCGGTATCCGTTGTGCCGCTCACCGTATTCGTCGAAGTATTCGTGGCGGTGCTGGTTGAGGTATTAGTAGCTGTGTTCGTAGAAGTGCTGGTGGATGTATTCGTTGCCGTATTGGTATTAACGCCAGACGTGTTAGTCGAAGTCGCTGTCGCGGTGAAGCTCGGCGTGATAGTAAAGGTGCTGGTGGCCGTATTGGTCACGGTGTCAGTTGTACCGCTCACCGTGTTGGTCGAAGTGTTAGTCGAAGTATTCGTGGCGGTGCTGGTCGAGGTATTAGTAGCCGTGTTCGTCGAAGTGCTGGAGGATGTATTCGTCGCCGTATTGGTATTAACACCAGACGTGTTGGTCGAAGTCGCCGTCGCGGTGAAGCTCGGCGTGATGGTAAAGGTGCTGGTGGCCGTATTGGTCGCGGTGTCAGTGGTACCGCTCACCGTGTTTGTCGAAGTACTGGTCGAAGTATTCGTGGCGGTGCTGGTGGAAGTATTGGTAGCTGTGTTCGTCGAGCTATTAGTAGAAGTATTGGTCGCCGTATTCACCACGGTGTTGGTCAAAGTGGCCGTCGGTGTGAAAGTCGCCGTCGCCGTGTTGGTATTAACCACCGTATTGGTCGAGGTTGAAGTCGGAGTGGAGTTAAAAACTTCCACTGAATCAGCTACATTCCATCCGCCTTGACCCGCGCTGGGAGCCGTGACAGAAACTGGTTGGTTCAAACGGAAACCCGTCTTGGTGGAGACGTTCCCCGACCAATTATAAGGATTCACCAATCCCGCCAAAGTGCTGGAAGGGTTTGATTGCACCGCGTTGTCCTGCCCGCCTCCCGCTTGTGTCGTAAAGGTCGTGGAACTGTTCCAGAGAGAGGACAGGTCCGCCGAAGTAGTGGCATCCAGCCCCGGGGGCAAATAAGTATCGTAAGCGTTCACCGGCGAACCGCTGGCGGTCCAGCTATCC
>JABDGD010000030.1 GCA_013286205.1 Candidatus Firestoneibacteriota bacterium
GGCGGCAGCGGCGGTGGCGCGTTATATATCAATGTCCAGAGCGCAGGAACCACCGCGGTGATCAACGGTTCGATCGCGGTGAACGGAACGAATGGGACTGCGGGGGGAGGAACCACCGGCAGCGGCGGCGGCGGCGGGTCGGCTGGATCCATCTTCATCCAGGCGCCGGTTATCGCGGGAACGGGGACCGTTTCGGCCAAAGGTGGTAATGGCGCCAGCGACGCTCAGGGCACCAATGGCAGCGGCGGCGGCGGGTCAGGCGGGCGAATAAACCTTTGTTATTCGACCGCTTATAATTATTCAGGTTCTTTTAATGTTCTCGGAGGAAGTCCGGGGCCGAGCGGCGGGGTGTTGGGAGCCGCCGGGGGCGCGGGAACGGTTGATACCTGCAGCGTTGTCGGCACTCCGACTGTTAATAACACCAGCACCTTCACGAAGACCGCGACGAATACGGCCACCAATACCGCCACCCAGACGCCGACGAATACGGCCACACAGACAGCTACTAATACCCCGACGAATACGGGAACCAATACCGCCACTAATACAGCTACTCAAACGCCTACTGTTACGGCAACCAATACGGCTACCAACACTGCCACGAGAACCGCGACTAGCACCGCAACCAATACAGCCACTCAAACAGCCACTGCCACGGCTACCAATACGCCGACCAATACGGCCACTATTACGGCGACCAATACGGCCACCAATACGGCCACGAGAACCGCAACCAATACAGCCTCCTGTACCGCTACTCAAACGGCCACAAATACCGCTACGAATACCGCCACTAACACTTCTACCCAAACCGCTACTTATACAACGACGAATACGGCGACCAACACGGCCACTAAAACGAGCACCAATACAGTAACTAATACGGCTACCCAGACAGGCACTAACACGGCTACCAATACGGCTACTAATACCGGGACCAGTACGCAGACGAATACAGTGACGGTTACCAGTACGGCTACATCTACCAACACTGTGACTAATACGGCGACTCAAACTTTAGCTAGTACGGCAACTAATACGGCTACCGCGTCAGCGACGAATACCGCGACGAATACAGCTACCAATACGCCGACTAATACACCGACCTATACGCCGACAAATACGGCGACCAATACGTCTACCCAAACGGTGACGAGCACCGCGACGAATACGCCAACCAATACAACCACCTCCACAGGAACAAGCACGGGAACAAACACGGTGACCAGCACCGCGACCAATACGGCCACGAGCACAGTCACTAACACCTCAACTAACACATCAACCAACACGAACACCGCCACCGATACGGCAACGAATACCGCCACCAATACCCTGACTAATACGGCTACGAATACGGTGACCAAAACGGCCACCAATACCGCGACGTCCACTTCGACTCAAACGGTAACCAATACTGCCAGCAGTACATCGACCGCCACGCTCACGAACACGGCGACATCCACTGGAACCAGTACGGCCACGAACACGGTAACAAGTACCGCGTCGGCTACGGGTACGAATACGCCGACCAATACAGTGACTTCAACTGGTACTAACACGGGAACGGATACGGTGACAAATACGGTGACTTTGACCTCAACCCAGACTTCGACCAATACGGCGACCAATACGGTTTCCAACACGGCCACCGTTTCCTCAACAAACACGGCCACTAATACGGTTACCAAAACCCCGACGAACACCGCGACTTTGACATCAACCCAAACTTCCACAAATACGGTTACGGCAACCGGAACCAGTACAGCTACCAATACGGTTACGAATACAGCGACACTTACTTCAACGCAAACTTCCACGAACACGGGTACTGATACGGCGACCAACACCGCTACGATTTCTTCAACGAATACGGCCACTAATACAGTTACAAAAACCCCGACGAACACCGCGACTTTGACTTCGACTCAAACCTCGACGAATACAGCCACTAATACAGGCACTAACACAGCCACCATTTCTTCCACCAATACAGCCACCAATACAGCTACAAGGACCGCGACAAATACGGCTACTTTGACCTCCACCCAAACTTCTACCAATACGGTGACAGCTACGGGAACCAATACGGTCACAAACACAGTAACCAACACCTCCACGTCCTCACCCACTGATACGAATACGGCTACAAACACGGTTACCAATACGGCGACCAACACCGCTACGGTAACCGCGACACAAACCTCGACGAACACAGCTACTAATACAGCTACCAATACGGCGGCTAATACCGCCACGTCTACCTCGACACAAACCGCTACGAATACCGCGACGAATACGGCAACGGTGACTTCTACCTATACGGGCACTAATACGGCTACCAATACTATGACCAATACGGTCACCAATACGGCGACAAGCACGCCAACTTTGACCCCGACTAACACACTGGCGAACACGGCGACGAGTACCTCTACCTCCACCGCGACCAATAGTGCCACGATGACCGCGACCTATACCTTTACCAATACATTTACGGTCAGCTTTACGCCGACGAGCACCGCGACACAAACGCTGACCTATACGCCGACCACGACGCCCACCATTACTTTGACGCCGACGATTACCCCCACGGCTACCATTACGTTAACGCCAACCAATACAGGCACCTGGACTCCAACGGGATCAATTACACCCACACCCACGCCGGATGTGGATTTGTATTTGGATTCGAACGTGTTTAATCCTTATAACGGCCCCTTGGGAATGGATGTAAGGGTTGATATAGGAGGTCAGGTCAGAATCGTCATCTGTAACACTACTGGGGTAGAAGTCGAAAAACTGGTGGATCAGCAGCTGAGTCCGGGGAATTACCGCTTCCAATGGGATGGACGCAACCGCTCGGGCGCGATTGTCGGTAATGGAGTCTATGTTTTAATCATTGTGGAGCCGTCAGGAAAGATGATGCGAAAAGTGATTGTTTTGAAATAGAGGCGAAGGTGATTTATTTTAGGCAAAATTGAAGACGATGCGAACATGAATTGTTATAATTCGAAGATACCTTTTAAAAATGAAGGCACATGCTAAGACCAACGACTTCCTTAATTTCTTTCGGCTTTTTAGTCTGCGCCATTTTTCTTTTGCGGCCGTCTATGGCTTATTCGGATTCTACGTCGTCGGGTGTACAGTTTTTAGGGATTCCCGGAGGCGTGAGAGGGGCCGGCATGGGCGGCATGTTTACGGCTGTGGCGGACGACTCGACCGCCATCTACTGGAATACCGCGGGTCTGGGTCAGCTCAATAACGTCGAAATTAATCTTTCCGAGGTTTCCTACTTTTCAGGCGTGAACTATAACTTTGGCAGTTTCGCCCTTCCTCTGGACCGGGGAAGTGTGATCGAGTTTGCCGCCGCCTATGATTCAGTCGCGGCGTTTAATTCCACGAACAACCCTTTAGCGACGCCTGGTTCGGCGAGCGATTTGTCTATCAATATGGGTTATGGACAAACATTTGGGAAGAATCTTTCTTTAGGCATCGGGGGCAAATTTTTTCAAAGTAATTTAATTTCTTATTCGGCGACAGGCGGGGCCTTGGATGCCGGGCTATTACTTTATACCGAGGATAAAGTCCTCACTTTTGGTTTATCCATGCAAAACCTCGGCCAAGTCTCTAGTTTTACGCAATCCTCCATACAAGAACAAACACCTTTGGATTTTAGAGCGGGACTGGCTTATCGAATTCAGCCTGAAAAACCAACGCACTTTTTGCTGGGGGTGGATTTTGAGGAAACCACCTTCAACGATCCCATGATGCACGCGGGAGGAGAAGCGTGGATTGGCATTGATAAACTTTCGGTGGCTTTTCGCGCCGGCTATAGCTTTAACAACTCTAATTACGATTTGGGCGGATTCGCGGGAGCATCGCTTGGCGCGGGTATTCGCTACGCTGATTTTGAGTTGAATTACGCTTTGGTGCCCGAGGGTATTTTGGGAGATAACAACTGGGTTTCTCTCGATTATCGGTTTGGAAACGATGAGAAACCCTCGGCTTCTAAGCCCGTCAAGCTGACGGCCATCATCATCCAACCCCAGATCGCTGATTACCAGAGGGGGACGCTGAAACAAGCTACGTTTGACCTGAAACCGCAGGCCCGAACTGACATCAAGAACTGGTCCCTCGACATCACGGACCCAAAGGGAAATATCATTCGTTCCTATAGCGGCAAGGGTATTCCGCCTAAGCAACTCGCCTGGGACGGTAAAGACAGCAATGGTAATGTTGTCAGCGGCGGTATTTTCGCCAACTATAACTTTAGAACAGTAGATGCCCGCGGTCAGCAAGTGGTGGCCAGTGAGCACGTGTTCAATGTTTCGCAGGTGTCTTCAAAGGAAGCGATGCTTTTGTCCAAGGTTGAACAAAGGGTTTTTGTGGCGCCGTCGCTGCCCGAAACGATTCAGCCCATCCAGATGGCTTCGTCCAAAGTGCTGCAAGTGCCTTATGTTTCCTTCAGCGAAAAAACCACTCAAATTAACCCGGGCTATTACAACTTCTTAGACCAGGTCGCGGCGCTCATCCGCAAGTATCCGAACTCCCGTGTTTATGTTGAGGGGCACGCTTATGACGAAGGTAATGAAAATGAGTGCATGTTGATTTCTCAGAACCGGGCTGACGCGGTATGGAGTTATTTGGTAGAAAAGGGAAAAGTTTCTCCAGATAATCTTTACTCACGCGGTCATGGTGCGGGTTCGCCGTTGGAGTCGGGCAATGATGATGACGCCCATTTCAAAAATCGGCGGGTCGATATTGTGATTTTGATTAAATAAGTCAGAGAAAGGCCGCGAAATTGTTTAAATCCAGATTCCTTTTGACCATGATACTTTTGGCCTGTGTGGGCTTCTTGGCCGGCTGCCAGTTCTTTACCGATCCTTATGAATCGGCGGTCTCTCTCGATCAGGGCGGGAAAAGCGCCGAGGCTGTCAAAGCTTATCAAAACTATCTCAAAAGCCATCCCGCCTCTCCCCAGGCTTCATTAATTTCTTATCGAATCGCGAAAAACTACGAGGCTCAATCTGATTATAAAAACGCGCTGCAGTGGTATGGACAAATCCTGAACAACTATCCCAAAACCGATGAAGCGGTACATTCGCTTTTGGACATGGCTGCCATCTATAGCAATAAGCTGAAGGATTCTGCGAAAGCGATGGAGTACGATCAAAAGGCTTTCAATCGTTATATGGACAACGGCCAGCTTCGGGACGCGGTGCAGTCCTTGATCGAGGCCCAATATCAAAACGCACTCAGCTCTTTTGACCAAAAAGACTACAAAAAGGCTGAGGCCGCGGCGGCGACCATCTTCCAGATTTACCCTACTTCGTTACTTTTGCCCAACACGCACTCGAAGGTTCAGTCCTTGGTGGACCGCGCGCGCCGGGCGGAAAGCATCGCCGCGGCCAGCGTGGATGCCATCTCGTTAAGCCAGGAGACCGCGTTTAGTCCCAGCGACTCGGTTTACTTTGCCCCCGCCAATCCCAATGAGAAAAGCCTGTCCTCGCCGGATGGAAGCCATTTGGTCTCTCGTAAAAAGGGTTCGGACGGTTTTTATTACCTCCACATCGCTAAGGCGCCCAAGAAGGGAAAAGCGGACTTTAAACGGTTATCGAAAACCAAAGGCGCTCATCAGCCGGCCTGGTCGCCGGACGGACAGGAATTGGTTTATTGCCGCACGGTTAAGAAGCAAAGAATGCTTGAGAAAATTAATGTTAAGACCAAGAGCATTCAAACGCTGTTTTCGACTCAAAGTTCAACCCTGGGAATTTGTCCTGTTTTCCACCCGGCGGGCAATAAGATTGCTTATGTTTATGAAGGCCGGGTTTGCCTCATTAACGACGGCAATAAAGGGACTTATGTTTATGACGGTTCAGCTTCCTCGGGTAATATAGGTGCGACCTATTTTAAACAATTATTGAAAACAAAATTGAGGCTTGAATATACTGCCAAACTAGAATGGTCGATGGACGGAACGATGATTCGGTGCCGGCAAACCGATTCGAAGGGCAAGTTGGTAGATGAGCTATTAGCTTTGGATATCGCGGTTTCAGGTAATCCCTAATACAGAGGCTTATATGAAAGAAAGAATCTTGAAGGGTTTGTTGGTTTTAGCTTTTTGTGGTTTATCTTCTTTTGCGGGCGCCGAGACCAGTGCCAGCGAACAAGCGCTGCTGTCGGCCATCCAAGCCAATCCCAAAGACGCCACGGCCCATTTCAATCTGGGTATTTCCTATTTCAATGAACAGAAATACGATTTAGCGACCCCCGAGTTTCAAAAGTGTGTTGATATCAATTCGCAGGACGCCAAAGCGAAAGAAATGCTCGAGAGCTGCCAGGGTATTTCTGCCTATTTTCAGCATAATTATTCCAACGCGGTCGATCATCTTCAAAAGGCTCTCGCCCTAAACCCTGAAAATCCCAACGCGAATCTTTTGATCTCAGACGCTTATGTTCAATTGAAAGACTATGACAAGGCTGAATTGGCTTTGAAAAACTATTCCAAAACCTCACCGGAGGGCAAGGAAAAGGCCAGCGAAGTACTTTCCAAGATCTATATGGATCAAAAGAGATACTCGGAAGCGGTGGTGGAGTTAAAGAACGTTGTTGAAGTGAATAAAAAGAATTATGAGGCTTTTGAAAATCTGGGCGTGGCCTATTTTCAGTTAAAAGATTATAAAGACGCCGCCCATTACTGGGAAAAAGCCGCGGGTCTTCAAAAGGACGCTCAAACTTATAAGTTTTTGGGTTTTTCTTATTACAATCTCGGCGATTTTACTGACGCGATCGCCAGCTATAAAAAATCCATCGAAATGGAATCGGGTAAGCCGGCCGCGGACCAAAATACCCAGTCGCTGGGGGACACTTATTTCAATCTGGCGGTCGCTTATAACGACAACGCCTTATACGACGAAGCCGCTGACGCTTTCCAAAACGCTTTCAAAGTTAATCCTAAAGATTCCAACGCGGCAGTCGGCCAGGCCCAGGCTATTGAGGCGGCCACCAACGCCCATATGGAAAAGGCCAGCGGTTACCTGCTAAACAATCAATATGGAGACGCGATTGCCGAATGGCAAAATGTCCTGAAATATCAGCCGGATAACAAACAGGCTCAGGGCTTTATTGACGACACCCAGGCCAAGATGAAGGCGGAAGTGGATAAGCACTATGCCGCTGGTAAAAAGTTCGCCAAAAAAGGCGAGACGCTTTCCGCTTTAAATGAGTGGAACCTGGCTTTGCAAATGGACCCTAACAATGAACAAATCCAGAAAGCGGTTAAAAACCTCAAGACCATTAAACGCGACCGGGTGAAAGCGCTGATCGCGGAAGGGGAAGACCACTATAAAGCGGACGATCTTTCCAGCGCCATCGCGAGCTACCAAAAGGCCAAAGAGCTGGATTCCAAGAGCTCTAAGATCAAAAAGCGGCTGAAACAACTGAAGGCCATGCAGTCGGATGAAAGCGATACGGTTTACGCTAAGGCTAAAAAAGCTTATGCCCAGGGTAATCTGGTCAGTGCTTTAAAATATTTCCGCCAGGCCAAACTCATTGATCCATCGGACTCGAAGTTGACCGAGACCTTGTTCAAGGTTCAAAAAGATATCACGGTCAAAGTGAAGGAATTAAACGCGGAGGCGGTGGCTCTTGTCCAAGACGGGAAGAAGCAATCGGCTCTGGAAAAGTTCCAGGAGGTTTTGAAGCTCAAATCTAATGATGGGACGGCGAATGACTATGTCAAACAGCTGACTGGCCAACAGTCCCAGCAGAAAGTAGACGCCGAAAAGGCTAAGGCTCTTTATTACGACGGTGTTGATCTGTATATCAACGGTAAAATTCATGACGCGATTGAGAAGTGGCAGGCCTGCCTTGAGGCGGATCCGGGCAACGTGAATGCCCAGAAGAATATTGATAAAGCCAAGATCAAATTGAAGTCGATTGAGAAACTGAGCAACAGCTAAGCTTATATCCGGCTTTTATTTAAGGGAGATATTTTGAGCGAACCCATTTCAAATACGCCTGCGGATTCCACTAAAAAGTCTTTTCTCAAATGGCATTTTTTCTCTTTGCGGGTGAAGTTCATTTTAGTTTTCGCGCTTTTGATCTTCACGGTCATGGGTGTGGTGACCAGCCTTATTCTTTATCAAGTCCGGCAGAGCCTGGTTGAGCAAATCATTAACCGGGCTGAAGCCCAGGCCGCGAGCCTGGCTTCGAATAGCGTTGAGGAAATGATTAAGCAGTTGTCCCAGGCCGCGACCCAAACCGGTTCGGGCGCAGGGGAAGATGTAAATCTGACCTTGATGCAGTTCGCCAAAGACGCGATGAAAGAGGGTTCGGGTTCCGCGGTCCGTATCATTCCCTCAGGGTTGCCCCCCTGGGAAGAACAATTCTTCCAAGCGGGGTACGGTGTTTACGATCTGGTTCAAAAGTATCTTTGGCCCAATGACAAGTCAGCGCTCAATGGCGACATGGAATATGTCAAAATTCTTGATAAAAATGGCCGCGAAATGGCCGACAACAATGTGCGCAATGTGATGGAACGCATGGTCTATCAGTATCCTCCGGGAACCAGACCCCTGGTAGACGAAGCCACCTTGACCCAGTCTTACGAATTAAACGGCAATACCTTTTATGATATCGCCGCGCCGATTCTAAACACCGCCGAGGGGCATAAAGACAAAATCGGTGAAGTTCATATCGGAATGAATCAAAACACCATCACCCGGGTAGTCCGGTATGTGGCGGTGGCAATCATTGTGACAACGCTGGGCATCTTGGTTTTGGGAATTATTATTGTGGCCTTTTTTGTGACGGTCATGATTAAGCCTATTAAGCTTCTTGTTCGGGGCGTGACCGCTATCGCGGGCGGCAACTTTGACCAGAAGATTAATATTCGCCGGGGCGACGAATTGGGCGACCTGACTGACGCGTTTAACGACATGGCTAAGTCGCTCCGTGAAAAAGAAGTGATCAAGGGAGCTTTCTCCAAATACGTCACTAAAAACGTGATGGACCGAATTCTTCAGCATCCAGATGGGTTAAAACTGGGCGGCGAGAAAAGAGTGATCACGGTATTTTTCTCCGATATCCGTGGATTCACGCCTATGTCAGAAGTATTGAGCGCGGAAGAAGTCGTTCACTTGCTGAATGAGTATTTCACCGCCATGACGACCATTATTTTCAAATATGAGGGGACGATTGATAAGTTCATGGGGGACGCCATTATGGCTGTTTATGGCGCGCCGATTGAAATGTCCGATCACGCTGAGAGGGCAGTTTTAGCCGCCATTGAGATGAGCGAAAAAATGAAGGAGCTTCAGGCGAAGTGGCGGTCGGAAGGCAAAAGGGAAGTCAATATCGGTATCGGCATCAATACGGGCGAAGTGGTTGTGGGTAATATCGGATCCAACGAACGCATGGAATATACCTCCATCGGGGATAACGTGAATCTGACCCAGCGTTTGGAATCAGTGGCTGAAAAAGGACAAATATTAATATCGGCGGCGACTTATGAACGGGTTAAACATAAAGTTAACGCCAAGATGCTGGACCCCATTAAGGTTAAAGGCAAAGTAGATAAGGTGCAGGCTTATAGCGTAGAAGGTTTAAAAGCGTAGTTTGGGATATTTGGCGCAAGATGCCATCTTAAATTTGAGATTGAGAGGTTGATATGACGGAATCTTTTCCTACCAGCAAACGAACCGATGAGAGGTTTCCTATACTGGCCCATGTCCGCTTTCGTTTAATCTCGTCGCCGGATGGAAGCCCAGAAGAGCCGGAACTGCATAACGGGAATAATGTGATTTGGAACATCAGCCGCACGGGTCTTTTTCTCGCGACTAAAAATTATGCCGAAGTTAAATCTATAGTCGAAGTGGAATTCCCTTTAGACGATATGAATGCTGTTTTGAAAGGCGAAGCCGAGGTAGTTCGCGCAAACTACCTCAACAACCCCAGTCAGGGTAAATATGAATATGGTCTTCGTTTTACTAAGATGGATGAAGCGTCTAAACAGGTTTTGGATAAATTCATTACTTTGATTGACCGTAAAAAATAGGAATTGAGAGCTGAACCGGCATCAATCTTGATATTCGTTTAACCTGATTTATGCCTGAATATTGGCTGATTGGTTTTTGTTTCATCTTGGCTGTATGATAAGTGTCATTGAAACCGACCCCGGTTGAATCGGAGAAACGAATGAGCCAGTATTTTTCAGCTTTCCGTATGACCCTCGTGTTTTTCGCGCTGACTGCCGCCGCTTTTTCTCAAACTCCAACCCCTTCTATCACCGTAATGCCCCAGGCCTTACCTACTTGTTCCGCCGTTAACTGGGATACCTCCGGCCAAAACTATAACTATGGCGGCAGGCATTTTCAGTCCTCCGCGGTGATGAACCGCCGTCTGTGGATTGTCGCGGGACAAGTGGCCGGTAAACCAGTGGCGGATGTGATGTCTTCGACGGATGGACTCAATTGGTCGGTCGCTACCGCTAAAGCGGCCTTTAGCGCGCGCTGGGGCCAGGCCACGGTGGCTTTTGACGCCGGACAGGGAACGGCTCTGTGGGTGATCGGCGGCTCGGATAATACAGGTTTCTTTAATGATGTGTGGCAATCCAAAGACGGCGCGACCTGGTCTTTGGTCACAGCCGCAGCGGCTTTTCCGACGAGGGTTCGTGAAAGCGCTGTGGTCTTCAATCATAAAATGTGGGTCATTGGCGGTAAAAACGCAGCGGGGATCTTGAACGATATTTGGAACTCGGCTGATGGGAAAACATGGACTCAGGTTACTCCCTCCGCTCCTTTGCCAGTTCGCTACTCGGCTTCACTGTTGGTTTATAACAACCGCCTGTGGCTCATGGCGGGTCAGGGCAACGCGGGACCTTTGAATGATGTCTGGTCTTCTCCGGATGGAGTGAATTGGACCAATGTGACGACTAATCCAGGCTTTCCCGCCAGAGCCAGCCAATCCGCTGTGGTGCATAACGGGCTGATGTGGGTATTGGGCGGGCATGATGTTACTTCTCAAATAGTTTTCGGGGATGCCTGGTGGTCCAACAATGGCAGTCAATGGTATCAAGCGGCTGTCGCGGCGGATTACACACCGCGTTGGGCTCAAACCAGCGAAGTCTTTAATCACACGATCTGGATGATTAACGGTGCCAGCGGAACGCAGGCTAAACCGGTGGACTATGTGGACATCTGGCAAATGAGCTGCGCGTCCGCCGCGCAGTTATCGGCGGCCGTGCCTACGCCTAACGCGCCTCAACTCTTGGCGGCGTCCAGCGGGAATTACACACTAACTCCCACAGCTACGGTAACCGCAACCCCATCCAGTACGCCGACGCAAACGCCGACCAAAACATCCACGCCGGTGGATACCCCGACCATGACGGCTACAGCCACAGCCACCATCGTGTCAGTGGCGATGGCTTATCCCAATCCCTGTTCCGGCTCTGAGGTTCATTTGAGCCTGCCTTTAAAAACGCCGGGCAATGTGAAAATACAAGTTTATACCATTGGTTCCCGCAAGGTCAGAGAGTGCGATTTCCATCAATATCCGGTGGGTCAAGAAGTCATCTTAACCTTAACGGATGACGGCGGAACGGCTTTGGCAAATGGGCTTTATTACGTACGCGTCACAACACCCGGCGCGAGCCGCATCATTAAACTGCTGGTGATTCGCTAGTTGAGCAGTTTGTTGAAATCGAAATATTTGATCAGTTGAAGCCGAAATCCGCTCCAGGGAAAGCCGTCGTTCTTTAAAAAACGATCTAAATAAGAGTCGTTAAGAACAGCCGGGGAGCGGGAAAGTTCCGCTACTCCATCCCATTCCAGGCCTACCCCCAGACCGGAATCTGAAACCAGTTCCACTCCCGGGCCGCCATGCAAAGTCCAGGCGGTCGCGTTATTACCCTGGTCGTAATAATCGATCCCCGCGTTTAAATAAAATCGAAGGTTTTCTGTATTCGCGTTCCAGCGTAATTCCAACTCGGTGGGTAAAAAACCATGATTGATGACTCCCGCGATTTCCAAGGCGGGGTCTGGCAGCCAAATAAACTTTAAATTGTTGAGATAGGTTCCCAATTGTCCAGCCACAGCGAAGTTGTGATCCCCGATAGTCTCAATGGAATGGGCATCATCGAAAAGAACGTAATGCTTTTTGCCTTCTGCTTCATAGTGGTCTACTAATCTTTTGTTGAGCGGCAAACCCTGGTGCAGGGACAGGTACATATCGTTGATCACCCCGTTGATTTGGGACAATCCGTGACAGATGCCGCAATCCAGCGAACTTTGGGTAGCGTCGATGGTGGTGAGCCCATCAATACTGGTTGTTTTTTCGCCGCCCTGGCCCAAACGGGGACGGTCATGATGAAAGGATTGGGAAAGTTGAAGGGCTTTATCCCGGCTAGAAACATATAACACCAGTTTGTCATCCAGGGCGGTTTTTAAGGCGGGATAGTAGAGGTTTTTGAAGTCCTCAGCGTCAATGTCGGCGGAAATCAGAATGACAGCCCCCACTTTCGAAAAGTTTTGTCCCTCGGCGGCCAGTTCATTGAGAGCTCTGGTTAAAAGGTAAGTACCCATGCTAAAGCCCACTAAATGCACTTTGCCCCTGCCGGATTCTTTCAGTACCTGACGAATAAAGTTTTTTAGATGGCTGATCACCTCGGGCTGATTGACCGTGTCCTGGTCAACCTTGTAATCGCCCATTGAAATGTTGCCGTGGGAGGGCCAGCTATAAAGCAAAGGCTCGCCGGGAAGCTGCAAATCATAGGCGATTTGAGCCGCTTCTTTAGCGCCTTCCTCAAAGGTGGTGGAAAAGCCGTGGACGTAAAGAAATGTCTCGTTTTGGGTCTTTTGGTGAAGAGCGCGATTAAAGTTTTTTTCATCCAGTGGAATAAGAGGCTGCAAACCCTTTTGCTTTTTTGGGTTCTGCGCCAGTTGTGACCAGGTTTGATCGTTGTCGCTTTTTCTAAAATAATGAAGATGAAGAACGAATTGAGCCTCGCCAAAAATTAAATCGGGCGAGCTTTTAGAGGTTAGATGGTTGTGGCTCAATTCTCGATCGGTGCCGTAAAGGATGGAGATGATCGGATAGTAATCTCGCGGCAAAGGGGAATCGGCCAGCCCTGAGTGAAGCCCTATTAAGAACAGGCTCAGTGTGAAAAAGAGGATGATTTTTGGTTTTGAAATATTCATGAGGCTTGAGTGTAGCTCATCGAGATAGCGAAGTAGAGAGGCGTTATCCTTTGAATTCGATCTTATATTGAGAAACCTATCAAAATGATATGAGTTTTGGTTAAAAAGTTAACCAAGAATTAAGACGAACTATCAGTTTAATTCTTTAATAAGAGTACAATCATATTGATCGTTACACACCTTCGCTTGATCAGCGTCTTTGTCGAATGTCTTTAGGCGATCCGATTCCAGATTCCTACCTCCATTTGATTCTCCAAGCAGCCGCTTCATTCACCATCATTTAAACCACTAAATGATTCATGTTGATCAAGGAGTCATTCGTGCGCGTAGAAGACCTTAACTTAAAAGAATTATTGGAATTAGATCCGGCAGGCGGAATGGTTCATTTCGCGGGCCAGCGGGCGCTGATTTTTGACGCCGTTTCTCATGGGCTTCTTCGCAAAGAACTCATTGATTCTTTCGGCGAGCGGGTGGCTCGGGGCATTTTGAGCCGCTACGGTTATATCCACGGCAGGCGTCTGGCTGAGACGATGAAAAATAAATACCGATGGCACAGTGATGATGAGTGGCGCAGGGCGGGGGCCCGTATTTACGCGCTACAAGGGCTTTTTATGCTCGATCCAAATGGGCCTATCGCCTTTGGTCCTGAGGGCGGTTCCTGGCTGGTTTCTTATGAGGCGGAACAGCATATTCTTCTCAAAGGCCGTTCTGAAAATTCTGTCTGCTGGACACTCAGCGGCCTGCTCAGCGGTTATTTGAGCTTCGCCACCGGCAAGGAAATGTACGCGCTGGAGGATAAGTGTGTCGGTAAGGGCGACGCGGCCTGCCATGTGATGATCAAGTCTGAGGAAGAGTGGGGCGACAGCGTGGGCAGTGAGCTGGCGGTTTTCAAACGGGTTGGCATTGACGAGGCTTTGAGAGATGTGACCACAACCCTGAAGCGCACGGAAAGTGAATTGAATGAGAAAATTAAGAAACTAGCGGTAATCGCCAAAATTGAGGAGGATCCGGCGGAACTGATGGAACGGAGTCCCGAAATGCGAAAGCTAATGGAACTGGCCAGAACCATCGCGGTAGTTGATTCAACTGTTCTTGTCACCGGTCCCAGCGGCGCGGGCAAAGAACGTATAGCCCGATTTGTTCATGACCATTCTGCCCGTGCGGCAGGGCCTTTCATCGCGATCAATTGCGGGGCCATCACCGAACCTTTACTGGAAAGCGAACTGTTTGGGCACGCGAAGGGTTCTTTTACGGGCGCGACCATTGACCGTCCCGGCCTTTTTGAGGCGGCCAACGGCGGAACGCTTTTTCTGGATGAGGTCGGCGAAATCGCTTTATCCATGCAAGTTAAGCTTTTAAGGGCGCTCCAGGAGAGGGAAGTGCGCCGAGTCGGCGAGAACAAGACCCGCCCCATTAATGTGCGGGTTGTCAGCGCGACGAATAAGAACTTAAAAATCGAAGTGGCGGAAAAAAGGTTCCGCGAGGATCTCTATTACCGGTTGAATATTGTTGAGTTGGCTGTTCCGGCTCTCCATGACCGCCGGGAAGACATTCTGCCTTTGGCGCGAAGCCTTTTGGCGGAAGCCGCGATCCGCATGAAGCGTAATGTGAATGGTTTGACAACTGAAGCGGCAGACTTGCTGCTGGCCTATGCCTGGCCGGGCAACGTCCGTGAGCTGGCGAACGCGATGGAGCGGGCGGCAGTGGTGGCTAAAGGCAACCGGGTTGAGGCGCATGATCTTCCGTCCGAGTTACGCATGGCGATGCCTTTGGTTTCTGACAAGGGTGTGCCGCGATTTTTGAGGGATGTGGAAAAAGACTGCATTTTGGGCGCGCTTGAAAAAACCCACGGCAACCGCGTGGAAGCCGCCGAACTCATGGGCCTGGGTGTGGCTACCCTTTATCGAAAACTAAAGCTGTATAAACTCGATAAGGCCTTGGTGGATTAGCGTTATACAGCCTTCAAAAGGGGATGGGCAGTGGAACCATTTGAAGGGATAAGGATGACTTCGTCCGGAATGGGCTTACAGAGATCAAAAAGAAGGATCTCCGTAGGCTCTTGAGCCGTGAATGAGGCGGATAACTCCATGGCCAGCCCCGCCCCGTCGCCCGTATAAAGATTGAGATCGTTGAGTAAAATATGGCCTTTGACCACGTGAAGCCAGGCATCTCGGCCCGGGCTTAACTCGTGAATCATGTGATTTCCCTTGTTAATGAAAGTGGAATAGATTTGGACATCCTGCTCAATCGCGAGCGACGAGTTTCTTCCATCAGGTGAGGCGATGAGTCTTAAAATCCCTTTTCGGTCAGCGTAGGTGAAAAGTTTTTTGACCCCCTCTTTTTTCAAGGCGCCTTTGCGGGGCGTAAAGCCGCTTTGAAAAATATGGGCATCTTCGTTTGGGGAAGCGTCGAAAGTATATTGTTTGCCGTCGGATGCGACATTCGCCGCGTGAAAGTCCTTGGTCTCTAAAATATCGATTTTTCCCAAGGGACCCTTATAGACAATCATGCCTTCCCGTACGTAAGTGACAATGACCATGTCTTTATGCGTATGAAGGACAAACCCTGTACCGGGCGCGAGTATCTCCTCGTTCAAAATCTTCAGCACTCCAAAGCCGTTTTTTAAAGGGTCAGTTTGGTTTTCGGAATCGAAAGTCATCCAGGTTTGCTGGCTTTTACCCTCGATGTGGCGGCGTTCTTCTGCTTTTCTGATGGTGATCATTTTCACTCTTTCACTGCCGAGGGCGTGTCTAATCTCCGTAATAGGAAGCAAGAAATACGCCATGGCGGCAATCGGTTTCAGGGGTGTTTTGAACCCTTTTGCCCCTGGTTTCTCAAAAGAAATCAAAATGACACTTTTTACGATCAATTTGATAGCGGCCCCTTCCTTTGGCGTGAGTCGACCCTTAAAAGCCCCGAAAATTCACTCGGCACATTCCTTGCTTTAACTCATCTCATCGAATCCAAGAACGACTGTGGGATTCAACTCAAAGGAGTAGTTCATGATCAGCAATCTTAAAAAGACTTTATTCGCGACAGGTTTAGTGGTGTTGGCGGCGGTTCCTTTTATCGCCAAAGCAGGCGTTACTTTTGGCGTCGATTTTGGGTCCGACAATGAAGCTCATTACCGGTTTCACAACAACGGGTGGCATCATCAGGAAATGATGAGAGCCGCTAACGCTCTCGTTACGGCCAAAAAACGCCTCTGGTATTCCAAGGGCAATTTCGGCGGCCATCGTGAAAGCGCCATGCAGGATATCAACATGGCCTTAGATGAAATCAGCGCCGCTGAAAATTACGCGCACACGCATTAAAAGAAAGTCTGAGGGTCTGTTTAGCACAATACCCTTTTTCTTGTCTCAAGCAGGCCGGGTTGGTTTACAGGAGCCAACCCGCATTTTTTGAAAGCGTGGACAGGATGACCAAACATAAGTATGAACACCAACGTTCAGCCGTGGTGCGGCAGACCATCAGCGAAGTCAGGGTGCCTTATTGGCGCCGGGCTCACCGTGATTGGCGTTTCTTAGTCGTAGTAGTTTTGATGCTGGCTGCCATTATGACCTATGTCATGACAGGCGATTTGAGCTGGCAAAATCATGGTCATGTGATGCCTTTACTCGCACCAGCGCCGTAAGAAGGAGTTCGAAATGATCGACAAATTTATGACAAAACTCAACGAGTGGTTTAGCGAGCCTTTGGGAAACACACTGCCGTCTGATTCGGCTGAAACTGAGCTGAAACATCCCTGGCCTATTTATGAGCGTTTTAAAGCTCTGTCAGTCCGGATGCGCGGCAGGGGGGACAAAAGGGAGCCGATTCAACGAATTGATGAGTTTCACCCTCGGGGTGAGGCGGGGCGCCGTGAAGTTCGGGGCCCTCGGGGTATTTCCAAGGCGGTTATGCCTCGTCCGGGCCGCCGGGTTACCAGTCAAAAAAAGAAATGAGGAATTTATGTCAAAAGGCGATTTCGTGAACAATTTGCAGGAAATTCGTAAAAGAGCCCGCGAGCATATGCAGGAGGGCGCTGTCACGACCGGCTACCGGGCTAACCGGGAAGTGGTTATCAAGATTTTGAACGAAGCTTTGGCCACCGAACTGGTGTGTGTGCTTCGCTACAAACGGCATTTTTTTATGGCGCAGGGCATTGATGCCGCCAACGCCTCGCAGGAATTTAGCCAGCATGCCGCTGAAGAGCAGGGTCACGCCGATCAAATCGCTCTTCGAATTACTCAGCTGGGCGGCGAGCCCAATTTCAGTCCGGTTGGAATGTTGGACCGCAGCCATTCTGAGTATGTGCCGGGTAATGGCTTGAGCGAGATGATTCAGGAGGATCTGGTAGCCGAACGTATTGCCATTGATTCCTATTCCGAAATGATCCGTTATGTGGGCGAGGACGATGTGACTACCCGTGTGATGCTGGAAGGCATTCTGGCGGTTGAGGAAGAGCATGCCAATGACATGGCTAATTTACTTAAAAAGATGAATCCTGGAACAAAAGGCAACGGCACCGCTCATTGAGGAGTGCTTCAACATTATGGGGAGATAGTTATGAAAGTTAAAACAGATGTTATTGTTAAAAAACTAAAGCAAACAATTAAAGAGTGGGACAGGGCTTTTGATCAGTTTCAGCTAAAGGCCTACCCCAACCGGCTGCTAGCTCAGGTTCAATACCGCGAGCAGTTGAAAAGCTTAATCTCAATGCGTCTGCTGGTTGAGGAGAGACTACTCAATTTTCATCAGCGCATTCATTGAAATGGCGAAAGCCGGCTAGTTAGAACTTTTTTTTGAGCTCATAGGTGAAAATCATGAGGCTCCATCTGCTGTCCTTACCATCTCCTTCGGAGAAAAAATATGCCCCTCTTAGGCGATAAAAAATACGAAATCGGAATGATCGGATTGGGCGTGATGGGGCGCAATTTGAGCCTAAATATAGCAGACCATGGTTTTTGGGTGGCTGGCTACGATAAGTCTCCGGCACAGGCAGAAGCGCTAAAAAAGGAACCCGCAAAGCGGGATATTTTCGCCACCTCAGATCTTCAGACTTTTATCGCCTCACTCCATTTACCCCGGGCGATTCTCATGCTGGTTCCAGCTGGCGCGCCGGTAGACGCGGTCATCAAGGATATGATCCCGCATCTGGATAAGGGCGACTTGATTATCGACGCGGGTAATTCTCACTTTAACGATACGGATTTACGCACAGAGGCCCTGAAGGAAAAGGGAATACTGTTTCTCGGGATGGGTATATCCGGCGGGGAAGAAGGCGCGCGTCACGGCCCCAGTATTATGCCAGGCGGGACGCAAGAGGCCTATGAGCGCGTCCGTCCCGTTTTGGAAGCTGCCGCCGCGAAGGTCAATGGAGAGGCTTGTGTTGCCTACCTTGGTTCTGGTTCGGCGGGGCATTTTGTGAAGATGGTTCACAATGGAATTGAATACGGCATCATGCAATTGATTTCCGAAACCTACGACATGATGAAACGGGGCTGGAATTTAAACGACGATGAAATTGGCGAAGTCTATACCGCGTGGAACAAGGGCGAACTCAACGGCTATCTGATGGAGATCAGCGGCCATATTTTTGCCAAGCAGGATGTGGAGACCGGCAAACGGCTGATTGATGAGATTCTTGGAGTGGCTGAACAGAACGGTACCGGTATGTGGACGTCCCAAAGCGCGATGGAGTTACAAGTGCCTACGCCGACGATTGATTTGGCCGTTTCGATGAGGGATTTGTCCGTTCTTTCAATAGAACGCGAGCAAGCAGGGATGATTTATCGGCGGTCTATGAGGAGCCTTAACGGCAGTCGAGAAATGTTTCTCAAACAACTAGGTCATGCGCTTTTTGTCGGAATCATCACGGCCTATGCGCAAGGAATGGCTCTTTTGGCGGCGGCTTCGAAAAAATACAAGTATGGCCTCCAACTGGAAGCGGTGGCGCGGATATGGCGGGGCGGTTGTATCATCCGGGCCGCGCTATTGGACGACATTCTCGAGGCTTTCCGGGCGAAGCAAGACTTATCCAATTTATTACTCGATCCTAACCTCTCACGTAAAGTCATGGAACATCAGGAAGATTTACGTCAAGTGGTGTGTCAGGCGGCTGAAGTGGGCATCCCTGTGCCGGGGCTGATGGCTTCTTTGGCTTATCTTGATTCCTACCGCAGTGTGTGGCTGCCGGACAATCTTATCCAGGCACAGCGCGATTATTTCGGCTCCCACAGTTATGAACGTATCGATACCAAAGGAGTATTTCATACCGAATGGGAACAAAATGAAAAGTGACCTAGAACCAACCGTAATCGTTATTTTTGGCGGAGCCGGTGATTTAACCTGGCGTAAGTTAATGCCCGCGTTATTTGATCTGCACCGTAACGGCCGGATGCCGAAAAAGTTCTCCATCATCGTGGTCGATCGAATTGCTTTTCCCGTTGAAAAGCTGCACAAACGGTTTCTTCAAGGCGTGAATCGGTTCTCGAGTAAAGGCAGCGCCAAGGCTGTGGATTGGCGTAAATTCTCTAGAAACATCACGTATCAACAAGGGGATTTTAAGGATCCGGTTACCTACTCGAATTTAAAAAAGAGTTTCGCGAAACTGGATGGGGATTGGAAGGGAAAGGCGGGGCACATTTTCCATATGGCGACGCCGCCAAGCTTATTTGGCGACATTCCACAGCAGCTTGGCGCCGCGGGCTTGAACCAGGACAGGACAGGTTCCCGGATTGTGGTCGAAAAGCCTATCGGCCATGACTTGAAATCAGCTCAGGAGTTGAATCGTATACTCACGGAAAACTTCCATGAATCACAAATTTTCCGCCTCGATCATTATCTGGGCAAGGAAACAGTTCAAAATATTCTAGCCTTTCGTTTCGCTAATCCGCTTTTTGAGCCTATTTGGAATCGGCGTTTTGTGGACTATGTGACGATTACGGTGGCCGAAGAAGTCGGCGTAGGGCATCGGGGCGGGTATTACGAAGGCGCGGGTGCCCTCAGAGACATGATGCAAAACCACCTTCTCCAATTACTCTGTCTCGTCGCCATGGAGCCGATGGTTTCGTTCAAGGCGGATGAAATCCGCAACAAGAAAGTAGATGTACTTCATTCGATTAGGCCAATCACCAGTAGTGAGGTTCGGCGGGTTGCCGTGCGGGGACAATATGGTCCAGGGACTCTACTGAATAAAAGAGTACGAGGCTACCGCCAAGAAGAAAAAGTTTCGCCGCGCTCCAAAACTGAAACTTTCGCGGCGGTCAAACTCTTTGTGGATAACTGGCGTTGGCAAGGAGTGCCTTTCTATTTGCGTACGGGCAAATGTCTGTCCCGTCAGGTTTCTGAAATTTCTGTTCAATTTCGCGCGGTACCGCACCAATCATTTCCATCTGAGTCCAAACGCGACTGGAGTCCTTCGCGGTTGATTCTTTCAATTCAACCTGAACAAGGCATCGCGATGGATTTTCAAGCGAAGTACCCCGGGCCCCTGATGATCTTAAAGCCGGTGGAAATGAAGTTTAATTACCAGGATAGTTTCGCGATACCATCGCCGGATGCTTACGAAACACTGCTGTTGGATGTGATGAAAAAAGATCCGACCCTGTTCATGCGGGCCGATCAGGTAGAAGCGGCGTGGAAGGTTTTGATGCCGATTATCACCTCTTGGGCTAAATCCACTCCCCGTGATTTTCCTAATTATGCCGCCGGAAGCTGGGGGCCAAGGGCGGCGGATGATTTGCTGTCAAGAGATGGACATGCTTGGCGGCCGATGAAATGACTTTGAAAAAGTGATCCGCTAACCATTCTTTTGCCGCGATTTTTAAAGGCTGTTCAACCGCCCTTCTATTTTCACGCCTTGCTGCGCGGCGGAAAGGCATGCTCCCAGGATGAGAGTAGAACCACTGAAGTAGATGAGTGTAAGCAAGGCCATCATGCCGCCGAAGACGCCGTAGACGACGTTGTAATTGGAGAAATTTTTGAGGTAAATGACGAAAAGGGTTTCGAAAGCGTACAGCACTCCAGTAACGACTAATGAAGCGAACCACACTTCAGCGAACCGAGTCTCGCGGCAGGGCGCGTGCTTGTAAAAAAAGACCAGTCCTCCAAACAGAATTATCATTGGGCCAATATAAACAACAACATAATAGATCCATGGAATGGTATCGATTGGCGCGAAAAGCGAATGTTTCGCGATTCTGCCCAGGACAGGCAGTCCCACCCCCAACGAGATGGTCATAAACACGATGCCCAATAAGAGCAAGTTTTTAGAAAGCATAGTCCACCATCTTTTTTCCCATGTTCCCCAGGCGCGATTGACCGCCCGAACCAAAACATTAAAAAAACGGAAAGCTGCCGCGCCGTAAAAAAACGGAGCGATGATGATCACCTTGTCGCGCGCCTCCACCATGTCTGAAAGAGTAGTGAGAATGATCTGATGAGTTTTGTCATTCATGGGTACGTAATTCTTAATAAATCCAATCGCCTCGCCCGCCGCGTGATGTTCATCCACAAAAAACGATGCGATCGATACGGTTAAGGCAATTAAGGGAAATATTGAGAAGAATGAGTAGTAAGCAAACGCGGCAGCCCTTTGTGATCCGCCGATATTTAAAAAGTTTCTAAAGGCGAGAATGAGTACGCTTTGGGACGGTGTGATTTTTTTTAAGTATTTTCGTATCAAAAAAAACTCCTGTTTAACACATTGGGAAGGCCAAAGAGGGTCAAACCTCATAGTCCTCGCGGTAAATATCCCAGAAGGTCAAAAAGGCGGTGACCATCAGCGGGCCCAAAAACAGCCCTATCACACCGTATAATTTGATTCCGCCCAGGGTGCTGAAGAGCATTAATAGAAAAGGCATACGTACTTGGGATCCGATCAAGGCGGCTTTTAAGACGTTATCCGATAAGACGGAAACCAGAATCCCCCAAATAAGGAGAAAAATTCCCATTCCGGTGTCGTGGTTCATCACCCAAATGGCCGCGGGAATGGTGATTAAAACCGAGGCACCCAAGAGGGAGAAAATAGCCACGGCAAAACCGAAAAAAATGGCCAGGGGCACTCCTGCCACAATAAAGCCCAAAATATCCAGCAGTCCCTCAGTGACAGCAGTCACGAAAATACCCACCACGACTCCTCGGAAGGTTCCGTGGACGCATTGCATGATTGAACGTTTGTTGCGGGGATTCATGGGTAAGGCTGAAAGAATGGTTTCCACAAATCTTTTTCCATCCCGGAAAACAAAATAAAGCGTCGCCATGAGAACAATGCCGTTGATGACGACCGCGAGTATATGTCCGCCCAGAAGAGGTCCCTCATCACTCATCCGTTTGCCGATCTTCGTCGCCACATCCAATAACAGGGGTTTTAAGGCAACTCCGGCATTCCCTAAAAAATTTGTGATCGGAACCATCAGGTGCTGCATATAAGAAGGCGTCTGATAGTTGTCCAGGAACTTCTCGAGCTTGGGACCGATGTCGGTGGCTTCGGTTGAAGCCATTAATCCCAGACCGGCCAGCGGAAGGACCGTTAAGATGAAAATTCCGCCTGTCATAATGGCCGCGGCTGCATTGGGGTTATGAATCCGACGAAGAACCCATTCCTGAAAAGGCGAAAAAACAATGCCCAATATGATAGCGCCCAAAACACCCGGCAAAAAAGGTTTGGCCAAAAGCACCGTTTCGTAGGTAATCCATCCAAAACAGATGAAAAAGAAAATGGAGACCCATTGACGCCGATTAATCTCGATAGTGTTTTTCAAAAATTTACCTCTTTTCCTTTGATAATGTGTTCAACGCTATTTAACCCGCGAATGGCGGGACCTTAAAAAGGCGATTATTTCATCTATCTCTGTGGGCGTAAGAGTGGAGGCGTAAGAGGGCATATTGGGCGCGCCGTTGGAAATAAGTAAAAGCATCTGGTTCGCCGAAAGTTTATCTCCCACTTCGGATAAATCTGGACCCCGCCGGCCTCCATCACCCTCGATTAAGTGACAATTGAGACAGCCTTTTACCTCAAAAAGATGGGCGCCCTTGAAAATGGGACCGCTATCAGCCCCAATGACCTCAACGGATAGGGGTTTGGGGTCAAAGTTGGGTGACCAGTCGGACTTCACGCCAGCCAACCAAAAAGCGCCAATCATCACGACTACCATGATCACCACCGCCACTGCCCAGGGACGGCGGCTGGGACTGCGCTCGCCATGGTTGGAAATAAAAGGAAACAAAATCAAAAGGATTCCGGCGAAAAGCGGCGCGAAGATCATGAAGAAGTTCTCGATGCCGTGGGGTAACAGAGCCAGCACCGCGAAATACCATATCAGGTACCAGTCAGGCCGGGGGTTGGCGTCAATCAGGCTGGGATCGGGAGGGTGCCCCAGTTCAGGAGGCCCGAAGACAAAGGCTAAAATAACAATCCCGATGGTCATGGCTGCCGCGAAAACCATGTCCCGCCAAATCGCGTCCGGCCAAAAAGGAACGCCATCTTTCTTGAGAGCGGCTTCATATTCTTTCCGGTAAGTTTGAGGATTCACTTTTTTACCCGGCTGGGGAGGCTCCGAAATGCCGTGGCGCAGAACCAATAATAGATGAAGCCCCACAAAAGCGAAGACCAGAGCGGGGATGAGAAATACATGAACCACAAAAATCCGGCTGAGGGTAGAACCGCCCACGGTTGGGCCGCCGAGAATCAGGGTGGAGAGCCAGCCGCCGACCAGAGGAGCGCGGGAAGCCTGTTTTGCCGCGACTACCGCGGTCCAGACGGCGTTTTGATCCCAGCGCAATATTTGCCCCGTGAAGCCCATGAGAAGGGTAAAGCCCAAAAGCAAAACACCCGTAAGCCAATTCATTTCCCTTGGGAATTTATAGGAACCCTGCAGAAATACCTGGGCCATGTGAATGCCAACCATCAAAACCATGGCGGAGGCTCCGTAATAGTGAAGGGCCCGGGCAAAGGCCCCGAAAGTTGTACTTTGGGTGATGGTTTGAAGGGTGACGTAAGCTTCGTCAGCCGAGGGAATATAGTAAAGCGCCAGGGCAATTCCGCTGGCCACCTGGATGATAAAAGCGCATAACGTCGCGCTGCCAAACACATACCACCATCTGGCGCCGGACGGAACCGGATGTTTGGCTACTTTGCCGATCAGGCTGATCAAACCTGTGCGGTCTTCCAGCCATTGATAAATTTTTTCAACCATTTTTTTGAACAATGTTTTCCCCTAAAGAGTAACTAAAATTTCAACCTGATCTTTGGTAACGCGCGTCGGATAACGAGGCAAAGGAAGCGGCGGCGGCCCGGCGGCGACGGAACCATCTTTGTCATAAACACCTCCATGGCAGGGGCACATGAACAACTGAGCTTCTGAACGCCAACGCACAGGGCAGCCCAAATGGGTACAGCTGGTGGAAAAAGCGGTGAAATTATCAGTGCTTTCCCGGCGCAGCCAGGCGGCGGTTTTCGCCGTCACCCCGGCCCAGGGAAGTGGCGAGGACTGAAGGAAGGTGACGGCCACGGTCTCGCCGATCTTGAAGGAGTCAATTTTACCCACAGGGCGCCAAACCGAGGGCGGTTTTTTAAAAAGGGGACGGAAAATAAAACCAACCAAGGGAATGCCCACCGCCGCCGTCATTAAGCCGGCCAGGGCGAAAATCAGTCTTTGAAAAAAACTCCGTCGGGAAATCTTTTTCGCGTCGGTAACAGCTGGAATGGAATTTTGTTTACTCATGACGCATTTCCTCCAGCCAGCCGGTGATCGAGAGAACCAACAGCAGTAATCCAACACTGGTTAGAATAAACGAAGTCACTAAACCCCAAAGGAGAAGAACAGTTCCCAGGGCCAGCGCGGCGGGCCAAAAAGTTGGCCTGGGCATTTTTTCATCCGGCACGCTGGTCCAACCACGGCGTAAAGAGGGAAGTCCGGTGTTGTCTTTTTGGCTCATTTTTTCCTCTTTTCTTTGGATGGGAAGGGAACCGCGTTTCCGTGCTGGTGGTAAAAACGGCGCAAAAGAAACAGGATGGCGATCAAATAAACCAGGCAGGCTGGGACCCACATCAAAAGACCGCCGATTTGCTGATCTGAGGCAGGGGTCAATCCCCAGCCTTGAATCAGCGGCAAGATGCTTGGATTTGCCGGATGCATGAAAATGGGACAGACACTGACGGACGAGAAACTGATCCATATTCCCAGGAGTGTGCAGGCGACGCAGGCGGTGAAAAGATAAAGAATTCCGGTGAGGGGAAAAAGACGTTCTTCGGTTCTTGGCCCCACAATGGGTCTCCAGAAAAGGATACCGAGAAATAAGAGCGAGAAGGTTTGGAGGCTATGGATGAATTCATTCGACGCGGCGGCGTCACAAAAAGCGGGGATATGCCAAAACCACATGGCGCCTACACCTGAAAACCAGGCGACCAAGGGAAGTTTTATCCAGCGGGCAAGCGAAAGAATGTGACGATGAGGCGGGACGGGCAGCCCTAATAAAAGAAGCGGCGGGACGATGAGTACCAGTAAGAGATGCTGGATCATATGGGCGCTGAATAAAGTGCCTTTGGCCAGGAAACTGATGGGAGAATCCAGAGCGATAAAGAACAGAATTACTCCAATGGTGAAAAGAATAGATTTTCCTGAGAACTTTAATTTGCAGAGGATGGCGTAGAAAAATAAGGCCGCGATACAGCCGACGATTAAAGGAATGTTCCCGTCCCAAGTGGATAAAAGCCATTGTCGAGTGGTCATGTTCTTACCCCCACGATATAAATGGTGGTAAATACCGCGATCCAAACCAGGTCCACAAAATGCCAATAGAGGCCGATGGTCTTCACTATCGCGGTTTTGCCCGTTTTAAAATCACCAGCTAAAGCGAGACCCAAAACGATTAAAAGGCCGATGAGGCCGATCAATACGTGGAGCCCGTGCAGGCCCGTCACCATAAAGAAAGATGCGCTGAAGAGATTGGTCCCGGCCCTGAGGCCTTTTTGAAAAAGTTCCCAATATTCCATGGCTTGACCCGTCATGAAGGTGCCCCCCAGCATTAGGGTTGCGGCTAACCAAAGTAGAAAGCCGTTATGGCTTCCGGCCGCGAGTTTTTTCTCCGACATCCAGTAGGTGAAGCTGCTGGATAAGAGACAAAAGGTGAAGACGCCGGTTTTCAAAGGATTCAACCACTGACTGCCGGGGTACGGGTGCTGGGAGTAATTGTAAAAAATGTAGGCGATCAAAAGCATGATGAAGAAAAATCCCTCGGAAGCGATGAAACACATCATGCCGACTTTGTTTTTATCCATCTTTGTTTCTTTTGATTTCTCCCGGGAGGCGTTGGGTTCATCCTGGTTTTCGGGATGAGCGAGATCCCAAAGAGGACGGCGGCCATGAATGGGAGGAAGTTGATCGAAGTTGTGTTCCGCTGGCGGTGAGGAAGCGGCCCACTCCAGCGTCCATGCGTTCCAGGGGTTCTCTCCGGCGACGGTTCCGCGGCGAAGACTAACCACCATGTTCCAAATCAGTACCAGCACTGAAATGCCAAGAAGAAAAGCGCCGATCGTGGAAATCATATTGAGGAGTCCCCAGCCTGGAAGGTCTGGATAGGTGTAGACACGCCTTGTCATACCCAACAGTCCCAGAAAATGCTGAACAAAGAAAGCCATGTTGAAGCCGATGACCGTCAGCCAAAAATGAACCTTTCCAATTGGCTCGGATAAAAGCCGTCCGCTGATTTTGGGAAACCAGTAATAAATGCCAGCAAATACGCCGTCAAAAAACGCCAATCCCGATAAGGGTGCTGCCAATCAATGGGACGGAGAGCTTTCATTTTTTGCTCGGTATGGACTGTGGGTTTTTGTGGGTAGTTCATTGGAGGACTCCTCTTTTCAATTTCGTACAAGCCTCAGGTTTAT
>JABDGD010000031.1 GCA_013286205.1 Candidatus Firestoneibacteriota bacterium
GAAGAAGTTCCGGCTGTAGCGTCATCTTGAAAGCCAACACTACCTAGCGCATCAATCGTGATCGACATGCTATTGGCACTGGAGGTACCGGAAAAAGTGAGGGTTGAAAAGGCCGGAACGGTTACCAAAGGACTTATCGATCCCCCGGAGCGGGGAACAGTTGATAAACCAGTCTGTGCCCGCAAATTAGCCACGCACAGAAATACCATGACCGAAGCAAAAAGCAGGGTTCTGGAAAATGGGATTCGGAACGGCAGACTGCCGTTTTGACGGTTCAAAAGAATCTTCCTCTTAAATAAATAACGTTGAATACTTGCCGCTAATATAAGGTGCTGCGAACGGTGTGTATTTTAACGAAACTTTATTCAAATAAACCTAAAAGTTGGCTTTTTAACCGAAGTTAAATCCAGCGAAAACCAGTACAAAACCTAACATAAGTTCGTCAAAAGGTTGTGTCGCCTTTAAAATGACTCATCTTTAAAACCAGCTCGGAGGCTGTTCATGAAAAGCTTCATCTGTGGAATCCTTGCCACTTTGGTCGTTTTAGCCGCAGGCGCTTATATCTCAGTCACCATGGGCTGGGTGCCAGCCAACGCCGACGCCAATCCCAGCGCGTTGGAAACCTGGGCCGCGCACAAATCACTCAGAGCCACGATTAAAAGAGAAGCTCCTACCGCGCCAGTCCCTATCGCTTTAACAGATGCTAATGTGATTGCCGGCATCAAGCTCTACGCCAATAACTGCGCCGCTTGCCACGGAGCATCTGACGCCAAAGCCTCCAACATTGCCTCAGGCCTCTTTCAACACGCGCCCCAATTAGCTGATCACGGCGTGACGGACGACCCCGAGGGTAAAATTTATTGGTTTGTCAAACACGGAGTCCGTCTCACAGGCATGCCGTCTTTTGGCGATTCATTAACCGAAGAACAACTTTGGCAGGTGGTTTTGTTTTTGAAACATATGGATGAGTTGTCGCCCAAAGCGGACAAGGCCTGGAAAGCTGTTCCCAGCGCCAAACTTTAAAGCTCCTGAAAAATACGGCGCCCTTCGGAATAAGAAAGAAACATTTTTCCGGTCTGCGCCCCTACGTTTTTAAACCCGTGGGCTGTTCCAATCGGAATCAGAACCGAATCGCCAGCGTTTAAAATTTGTTTTTTGTCATCGACCGTAATTTCAACTTGCCCTTCCATCAAATAGCAAAACTCGTTTGAATTGGGGTGGCGGTGTAACGGCGAGGTTTTATCAGCGAGTAAATTCATCACAGCCACGCTCATATTAACACCCGGCGTCAGGGATTCGTGAACCAGCCACTCAATCGTTCCCCAGGGCTGTTCATTTTGTTTCGATTCATAGGATTCGGATGGATTAAAAACTTTAGACATGTTTTCTCCCTCAAATGTTCTTAAATCATAAACCTTGGAGCTTTTTTAATACAATGAATTAACGGGGTGAAGAAAAAAATTAAACACGCCGTCGACAGCCGCGGGACAGAATCCTCTTTTCGGGGATTCGCAAATAAGAAAAGTCCGTTATACGGACTTTTTCAACATCCTGTTAAGATGTAGAAAATTTACTAAAAGAGACTGTATGAAAAAAATATCATTCGTAATCATTCCTTTGGTTTTGGCTTACTCGACCATCGTGCTTTTTTACTACCTGTATCAGCGAAATCTCATTTTTATGCCGCTTAAAAACAACAGCACCACTCCCCAGCAATACGGACTAACCCAATATCAAGACGTGAAGTTTAAGAACCCCGAAGGCCAAGTTTTGGATGGCTGGTGGATACACCATACCGACGGCAAAACGCATCCAGTCCTTTTATACTGCCACGGCAACGCCGCCAATTTGTCTTTGTTATCAGAGGTTTCCAAACTCTTTTACGACTATGGTTTTGACGCCCTATTATTTGATTACCGTTCTTTCGGCGACAGCGAGGGAAGCAAATTTGATCTGAGCGAACAAGCTTTGGACGAAGACGCGATGACTGCCTTGAATTGGTTAAAGTCGAAACACATTGATGAGCGCCGCATCATCATCTGGGGCCATTCTTTAGGTTCATCTGTCGCCGCCAAACTGGCCACTCAAACCCATCCCGCCGGTCTTATTTTAGAGGGAGCCTTTCCCTCCGTTTACGCCGTCAGCCGTTCACGTACACCCTGGCTGTTCATTATGCCTTTTATGATTCACGACCCGTTTAACACGGAAAAATACGTCGCCGAACGCACCTGTCCCTTGCTCGATATTCACGGAGAAAAAGACACGATTATTCCGTTTAAATTAGGAGAGCAGGTTTACGCGGCAGCGGCAGGGCCTAAACAATGGCTGCCGATCCCGAATATGAATCATTTGGATTTTCCGAGCTTAGCCGTTCAGTACCAAAAGCCGATTATGGATTGGGTTCAAAAATGCACCTCACTACCCAACCGACAGCCGCTTTGACTTTAAAAACCATCATTCTCAAAGCAACTCATACTCTTTAAATAGAAGATTTAAAGATATTTCACTCATTTTCTACGAGGGGTGGATTGCTTTCCGGACTTCTCGATCAATAATAAAACATCTCTTTATTACGTGAGGTCTTTATGGTCATGAAATTCTTTTTGTGTGCTTTTCTTTTAATTCCAGCCGTTCTTTTTCCTCTGGCCTGTGGCAGCGGTTCTTCTAACTCTTCTAGTTCTCCCAGTTCTCCCGGCGGCAGCGGAAGTAATACCGCGACGGTGACGAACACATCAACCTCCATCATTACTTCAACCTGGACAGTCACCAATACAGCGACCAAAACCCAAACAACCACCGCTACAAACACCGCGACTTCCACCTATACCCAAACCATAACGAACACCCCCAGCATGACACCCACGAAAACCTGGACACCTTGTCTCACGCCCGAAGTTTTCGGGGACACCAACACGACCGGATCCGCTTCCAACCCCTCATCGGGAGTACTTTATTTCAGTAACTTTACTTCTCCGGCTTTCGCTGGCAACCTGCGCGATATCCGCGTTTACATGGCGACCAGCGCGACCAACATCCAGGTCGGCCTCTTTACGACTTCCAGTGGAAAACCCGGTACAGCCGTGGCCGTTTCCCCCGCCACCCCGGTCGATACAGGCGGTTCTTTGCAATGGGTTTATTTCTACTTCCCCAGCACCCCGGCCTTGAGCGCCAGTACCGCTTACACCCTTTGTGTGCTTTATCCGTCCGGTTCAAATGCGCCGGGCATTGAAACGCATCTTGGCGGAACTAACTTTAACCAGGCCCTCAGCAGCGACTTGACTGGAACCATCAGCAGTTATGCGGGTCCCTTTAGTAACGAAGTGGAGATTGCCGCGGATTATTGCCACTAAAGTTTAGAACTAGGGTAAAAACAAAAAGGCCCGGCATATGCCGGGCCTTTTTTATGGATTGGATTTCAAAAGTACGAGAAAACAGTCAAGCCCTAGCTGATTTCTAACTGCTTGCGTTTGACCCGATCGATTTTTTCAAGAAGAAAGATAATGGGCTCACCCGTAAAAGAGTCCAGCTCATAATCTGCCATTAACCCCGTACCCTTCATGGTGATGCAAAACAAACCCGCGTGACGGGCCGCCTCAAGACCTTCGTGCTCGGTTTCCAAAGCAATCGCTTTAAAAGGCCGAATACCCAGAGTTTCCATCACATTGATGTGCAGGTCGGGGCTAGGTTTCAGAGAGGGCAATTCTTCCGCGCAGCGGATACAGTCAAAATCTTCAGCCAGATTCCATTGGCTTAAACTTTCAATGACGGTCGCCAATTTTAGGTTAGAGGTCATTGCCAGGCGAATTTCAAAACTGCGAAGAATGCGGAAGGTTTCTTTGAGCCCGGCGATGGAAGTATTCAGCGCTTCATGATCCGGCATGGGATGTTGGGCTTTAGAAACTTCTTTTGAAATCCAATCAAAGTCGAAGATCAACACTTTGGTCAGCCAAAAACTTTCAGGAACCATCCCCCATTGAACGTTACGGGGATTGTTAATGTCGGACGGGCCGAAACTAACCGGACTCATGAAACTTAGACGTCCAGTTTCTTCTTGATGATTTCATTCACCATCTTGGGATTGGCTTTGCCCTGACTGGCTTGCATAACTTTTCCGACCAAGAAACCAATAACACCCTGTTTACCACTCTTATAGTCGGCCACTACGTTGGGGTTATCCGCCAAGACCTTATCGACAGCGGCTTCAATGGCTTTAGGGTCGGAGACTTGGGCCATGCCCTTGGACTTCACCACTTCAGCGGGCGAAACACCTTCATTGAACAAAGCGAGGAACACTTCTTTAGCTTGTTTGCTGTTAATGGTTTCGGCGTCCACCAGATCGACCAATTCAGCCAATTTCTTTTGGTCAAACTTCAGATCCTGAAGTTCTTTTTCTTGTTCTTTCATCTGAGCAGCCATATCACCCATCATCCAATTAGCGAAACCTTTTGGATTTTTGGTCAGCTTAGCGCCCACTTCAAACCATTGACCCAGTTCTTGTTCAGAGGTCAAAACACCCGCGTCGTAAGCGGTTAAGCCGTGGTCTTTCTCAAAACGAGCACGCTTAGCGCCCGGAAGTTCCGGCAATTCAACTTTAAGTTTCTGAACATAGGCCTTGTCCAAAATAATCGGAACCAGATCAGGCTCAGGGAAATAACGGTAGTCGTGCGCCTCTTCTTTAGAACGCATCGACTTAGTTTTATTCTCCGTGACATCCCACAACCGGGATTCTTGAATGACTCTTTCGCCTTTATCCAGCACAGCGGCCTGTCGTTTAATTTCATACTCAATGGCCTGCTTCACAAACTTGAAGCTGTTCATGTTTTTGATTTCAGTGCGGGTACCGAACTTTTCGGTTCCCTTTTTGCGGATCGAAACGTTGGCGTCACAACGCAAAGAGCCTTCTTCCATATTGCAATCGGAGACGTCGATATAAAGCAGGATACTCTTTAAAGCAGTCAAGTAGGCATGAGCTTCTTCGGAGCTGCGGATATCCGGTTCAGAAACAATTTCAACCAGCGGAATGCCGCCACGGTTGTAGTCGGCCAGAGAGTAGTCAGAAGAATCCAAACGGCCTGATTTGCCGCCAGCGTGAACCAGCTTGCCCGCATCCTCTTCCAAATGGGCGCGAGTAACACCAATACGCTTAGTACCTTCTTTAGTCACGATATCCAAATAGCCGCCATAGTTGAGCGGCTTGTCATATTGAGAAACCTGATAAGCCTTAGGCAAATCAGGATAGTAATAGTTCTTGCGGTCCATTTTGGAATAGTCAGCAATGTTGCAATTCAGCGAGTGGCCTATCTTCACGGCAAACTCAACCGCTTTACCGTTCATCACCGGCAAGGTGCCGGGCAACCCTAAGCAAACCGGGCAAACTTGGGTGTTAGCTTCATTACCAAAGGTCGTGGGGCAGCCGCAGAAGAGCTTTGTGGCCGTTTTGAGTTCGCAGTGAACTTCCAGACCGATAACTGGTTCGTAGTCTTCGAATGCCATTAAAACACCTCACATTTTTCACCACCAAGGCACCAAGACGCCAAGAAAGGCAAAAACATAAAATAAACATTTTGTGAAAAATCTATTTCTTTTTCGTCTGTCGTTCTTGGTGTCTTGGTGCCTTGGTGGTAAATCATCAGTTTTCCTTCAGGGAAGGTTTGCGTTTGTGCCAGTCGGTAGACTGTTCATAAGCGTAAGCCGCTTTTAATAAGGTCGCTTCGTCAAAGGGTTTACCGATCATCTGTAACCCTATCGGCAAGCCCGTCTTGGACAAGCCACAGGGCAGGGACAAGCCCGGCACACCCGCGATGTTGATCGAAATCGTAAAGACGTCTTCTAAGTACATGGTCAAAGGATTGTCAGTTTTTTCACCGAATTTAAAGGCCGGATTCGGCACCGTCGGGGTCACAATAATGTCGACCTTTTCAAAGGCCTTATCGTAATCCTGCTTAATCAAACGGCGCACCTTTAAGGCTTTCAAGTAATAGGCATCGTAATAGCCAGAGGACAAAGCGTAAGTGCCCAACATGATGCGGCGCTTCACTTCGGGGCCAAAGCCCGCGGCGCGGGTCTTGGAATACATTTCCACAATGTTTTCACCGGGCACTCTCAAACCATAACGAACGCCGTCATAGCGGGCCAGGTTGGAAGAAGCTTCAGAAGGGGCCAACACATAATAAGCGGCCAAGCTGTAAGGCGAATGCGGCAAGGAGATTTCATGAACTTCAGCGCCTAGGCTCTTGAGCTGGTCAATGGCCTTCTTGGTCGCTTCAGTCACTTCAGGATTCATACCTTCAGGGAAGAATTCTTTCGGTATACCAATCTTCAAACCCTTGATCGACTTCTTCATTTCAGTGGTGTAATCCGGAACAGCCACATTAGCCGAGGTGGAATCTTTTTCATCATGACCCGCAATGACATTCATCATCAAAGCGCAGTCTTCAACATCTTTGGTCATGGGACCAATCTGGTCTAAGGAAGAGGCAAAAGCGATCAAACCATAGCGGGAAACCCGGCCATAAGTTGGCTTCAAACCCACAATGCCGCAAAGCGCTGCGGGCTGACGGATAGAACCACCGGTGTCAGAACCCAGCGAGGCAAAAGCCTGATCAGCGGAAACGCAAGAAGCCGAACCGCCCGAAGAGCCGCCAGGAACGCAGCTCAGGTTCCAGGGGTTTTTAGTCTTCATGTAATAAGAGCTTTCAGTGGAAGAACCCATGGCAAATTCATCCATGTTGGTCTTCCCTACCATAATCGCGCCAGCGGCGTTGAGACGCTCCACCACAGTGGCGTTATAAGGCGGTTTGAAACCTTCCAGCATTTTAGAAGCGCAGGTGGTTTGAACACCCTTGGTGCAAAGTAAGTCTTTAATGCCGAGGGGAACGCCCGTTAAAGGAGTGATGTTGCTACCCGAGGCTAAACGCTTGTCCGCTTCAGCGGCTTGAGCTAAAGCCACTTCTTCGGTGACCGTGATAAAAGATTGAACCTTGGGTTCAACCGCTTTCAGGTGCGCCATAGTGGCCTTGGTCAGTTCAACCGAGGAAACTTTTTTGGCTTTCAGATCAGCTGCAATTTCGTGGATGGTTTTTTGGTAGAGTTCCATAATGGCCTTACATGATCTTCGGAACTTTAAAATGACCGCTCTGTACTTCGGGGCCATTCGAAAGAACTTCGGTTTGGGTTAACGAGGGCACAACTACATCTTCGCGAAACACGTTTTTCATATCGAGGGGGTGTGTCAAAGGTTCCACGTTGGAGGTATCAAGCTTACCCATCTCTTCGATATAGCCCAGAATGTTGCCTAACTGCTGGGTGTACTTGGCCACTTCCTGTTCGGTCACTTCCAGGCGGGCTAATTTGGCTACGTATTGGACGTCTTTTTCGGATAAAGCCATTGGTTTCTCCAGGGGTTGTAAAGGAGGCATATATTGCCAGAAGAGGCTAAAAAGCTCAACATTTTAGCCGGAGAATCAGGCGTGGATTTGGCTGATTTCGAATTCATTTCCCGAGGGGTCTCTTAAAACAATGCTCTTCATATCCGGATTAGCCAGACCATCTAAAACTACCGTGCAGTCCAGGGCTTTGGCCTTTTCAACGGCCTTCCCTATTTCACTCTCCGCAAACTCAAACACCGGCACCACATTAGAGCCCTTCACTTCATCCCCATAGTCGTTTAGTAAAAGGGCGAAGTTAATATTTTCCAACCGAAACTCACACCACATGGCCGAGCTTTTGGAAGGCTTTAATCCCAGAAAGGTTTCCCAGAAGGTTCGAGCCGTTTCTATGTTCTGCACTTTTTGGTAAAGGGTTCGAATTTTCATAGGGTCATTCTAACTGAAAGCCCAGCGACTTGCCCTAGTAGCTATTCGTCCAGGCGTGGCCGATAAAGTTCGTCACCGGCGTAGCCGTAGCTGTTGCGATAGCCTCGACCGCAGGAGAAGGCGTCGCCGAGGCTTTTGTCGACAACTTTACTGGAACTGGCGTGGGCGTGGCCGTTGGAACCATAGTAGGTACAGTTGTCGGAACAGGCGTGGCGATTATTGTGGAAGCCGTCGCAGTTTCTTCAGCCGCAGCCATTACTGGCGCCGTGGTCAAAGACTTCAGAGGCACTAAAGGCTCCGGCATCGCCCCGCCATATTTTGAGGCTATCACATTGGCCTTATCCGCTTCCGCCTGGTTTTTCATAATCCGGTAACAATTCACCAGCAGACGATAGGGTTCCACTTGATCAGGATCATGTTCCATCACGTCTTTGAATAACTGCAGGGCCAACTCGGGCTGGCCGTCAATCATGAGGAAGATCGCGGCATTCGTTACCGTTAAAGCGGTCGCCTTTTTGTAAGACTTAATCTTTATTTCAATGCGGCGGTTTTTGGATTTGCCCTCAGCCGTACTGTTGTCCGCCACCGGTACTGTCGCCGCGTAGCCGTGAGTGGTGACCGCATCGGGCGCCAAGCCCAGCTCGACTAATAAAGTCTTAACCGCCTGAGCGCGGGCTTCAGAAAGAACCTGATTATTCGGGAACTTACAATGAGGGCCAATACGGCAGGGGCTGTTATCTGTGTGACCCTGCACTTCCACATTAAAGTCCGTGAAGTACTTTTTAAGATTAGCGGTCATACCCGTCAAATAGGTTTTGCAGGCGGGCAAAAGTTCCGCTTGAGCATTCGGGAAAACCGCGTCGCTGGCTAAAGCCCATTGAACCGTTTCTAAAGAAAGCGGCGCAATAGCCTTAAAATAAACAGCGTCAGTCGCGCTCTTGCGACCGGCGATATCTTTCGCCTCAAGCACGGCGTTATAAGTACCCGGCGCCACCAACACACCCTTATCATCCAAACCATCCCACACATAGTCAGCAGGAGGCTCGCCCTTACCGGTAATTTTGCGCAGTACCTGGCCCTTATCGTCTTTAATCAGTAATGTCCAAGTGTCCACCGGATCATCTGCGTGGCATTTGAGGGCCAGTTTCACACTGGGTTTATCCAGGTTAAAACGGTCAGGCCCGGACAGTTCGGCTTTGATGTGTTTCTCTTCGCCTAGTTTGATGCTTAAAGTCACCCGGTGAGTGGGTCCCAAAGTTCCATAGGGCACATAGGCATAATCCAGGTCCGCCACAAAACCGCTAAAGTCATGCTCTAAACCCGCGCCCAAAGTAATAAAGGAAAGGCCGAACTCATCATCGGTGGTTCTCAAACCTGCCCGCAGAAAACCCACATCACTTCGGTCTAAAGGCAGACGGTATTCGCTGCCCAGGCTGGGTTGAAGGCCCGTATCACTTTCCAGATCCACATCACCCGCCAGGGTAAATTTATCCGCGTTATTAAAGTTGTGGTAATGGTACCAGGCGGCGCCAAACTTGAAATTCAGAGGCTGGTCACGCTCTTGAATCGCGGTGCCTAAATTGTCCATTTCCAGGGCCAACGAGATATTTTGGTCGGGCAAAAGCTGAATAAGGCCGCCATTGAAAGAAATCGCCGAGCCCGTGGGCCCTGCCTCATTTTGACCCACCACATTGACGCTGATACCCACCAGTGTATTTTGAAAAAAGCGATCAGGTATAAAACGGCTTAGAAGGTTGGAGTAGCCGCCCGTTAAAGCCCAATCCCCGGCAGTGACCTGGGGCCCATAACCCGCGAAGCTTCCCGTGGAATCTTCTGTAGTGGAGGTAAAAGATTGCAGATTGAGAGTCGTAAAACCTAAACCAATGGCACCGCCCGCGCCCAGGTTCTGTGAGATAGCGATAAAGTCGATATTGACGCCCTGAAGCCAAACGTTGTGAGTCAAAGAAATCTGAGTTCCCTGAGCCTGATACAAGCCGGCCGGGTTCCAGTAAATAGCCGTGGCGTCATCCGAGACAGCGATAAAACTGTCGGCCATGGCCGAAGCTCTGGCACCCATGCCGATTTTGAGAAAGTTGGCGCTGGTAAAACCCGCCTGAGCCCGAACCAAGCCCGGAAGCCCCCAAAGAGCCAGCAGACAAAAAACAATGGCAATGTTTTTCACCTAGTTGGTCCCCCGTCGAATGATGAGTGGACCCCGGGCCAAAGTCTGATCGCCCTGGCGGACAACATAATAATAAATACCCGTAGCGGCTGATTGGCCCGCGTTGTTCTTGCCGTCCCATTCGGTCCAGCCATTAACCCCATTGCCAGCGGTCTGACTCTTGACGATTTCACCCGAGACCGTGAACACATTAAAGGTCGAACCATAAGGCATACCCGTAATCTTCACCGTGCCTCTGACCGCCGTATCCGGGTCGTAGGGATTGGGGAAAACCACAATGCCTCCCGGCGGCGTGGGTGTAAAGGTGGGCGTAACCGTTGTGGTTAAGGTAGCCGTGGCTGTGTAAATAGAAGTCGCTGTGAAAGTAGAACTGGGCGTATTGGTGGCCGTAGCGGTAGCAGTGCTAGTAGAAGTATTCGTCGCGGTATTCAAAGGCGTTTGAGTAAAGGTTAAGGTCGCTGTGTTGGTCGCCGTATTGGTCATGGTGGAGGTAGCCGTATTGGTCGCGGTCGAGGTGGCTGTGGCCGTGGCGCTATTCGTCGCAGTACCGGTAGCCGTGGAAGTAGCTGAGGAGGTCGCGCTATTAGTCGCGGTGTTGGTGAAAGCGGGCGTGTTGGTCGCTGTATTGGTCGCGGTGTTAGTGGTCGTCGAAGTGCAAGTCGCGCTGGCCGTATTCGTGGGGCTATTGGTCGCTGTGCCGGTAGCAGTTGAGGTAGCCGTGTTGGTCGCCGTGCTGGTCGGGCCGTTGGTTGAAGTATCCGTAACCGTGTTGGTCACTGTACTGCTGGCCGTGGGCGTCGCGGTGTTGGTCATCGTCGACGTGGCTGTATTCGTCCCTGTATTGGTGGAGGTGCTGGTAGCCGAGTTGGTTGCGGTTTTGGTCGCGGTATTGGTAACCGTATTGGTGGCCGTTGCGGTGGGTGTATTGGTATTCGTCGAAGTCATGGTGTTGGTCGGCGTATTGGTCATGGTGTAAGTCGGCGGGTTATAACCGCAGGGATAGGCGCGGATTTCCACCGCTTCCAGGGCCGAGGGCTGGGCCGAACCTAGTGTGTAAGTCATATTATAGGTACCCGACAAACCAGCGAAGAGATCATCCCCTTCAGTGGTGTTACTGTCATTTTGGGACCAGCGGGTCGTCTGGTTAACACCTGTGGTAAAGCCGGCCACCCCACCCAAATCACAAAGGCTCGCGATCACGCTGTTGTCCGAATTGGTCGTAATGCTGATGAGCTGGTTGGTGCTGGCTCCATTGGCGATATCCGAAACCGCGCCAATCGGGTGAGTTCCATAAACACCGCCATAACTAATAACCCCTACATGAACTGCCGTCGTCGGGCTGAAATTAATCACTAACGGATTTGTTCCGGGGGCTGGATTGAGGATGTACCAGGCTGTTAACGCATGAGTGGTCGTACTCGAAGTACTGTTGAAATATTGGATTTCCGTCAGTGAGACACCGTTATAAGTAGCGCTCGAAATATCAGCGTTAATATTGTTCATTTCAGCCTGTACCAAGATGAGCGGATCCAACACGTAACCTGTATAGGCCGTGTAATTAATTGTCACCGCCGCGATGGCGGAGCCATTGCTGCTGTAAGTAGCCGAGTTCTGATAAGCAATTGATTGCTGGGTATGGCCGCAAGTATTAGTCGGAGTCGGAGTACAGGTCCAGGTTGGCGTATAGGTAATGGTAGGGGTTAGAGTCGGCGTATTGCTTAAGGTAGCGGTATCCGTAATCGTCGAGGTGAAAGTATTCGTCACCGTATTGGTAATGGTGTAGGTATCCGTCACTGTGCCCGTATTAGTCGCGGTATTAGTGGGTGTTTGAGTGGCTGTATTAGTCGCCGTATTGGTCGGGGTTTGAGTGGAAGTAACGGTTCCGGTATTAGTGGAGCTGTTAGTGGCGGTCTTCGTCGCTGTATCGGTAGCGGTGTTAGTCGCGGTGCGGGTAGCCGTATTGGTCGCCGTGTCGGTAGCGGTCTTCGTCGCGGTAGTCGTGGCACTGTTAGTCGCCGTGTTCGTCCAGGTATAGGTTGAGGTTACGGTAGCGGTATTACTAAATGTTCCGGTTTGGGTGATGGTAGCGGTATTCGTGGGCGTAGATGAAATAGTCGCCGTAAAAGTATTGGTGAAAGTATTAGTAATGGAAGGCGTGTCCGTAACAGTAGGTGTATTGGTAATCGTGGGAGTGGCTGTAATGGTAGGGGTGTTGGTAATCGTAGGCGAAAAGGTCGGGGTGTAAGTAATGGTTGCCGTGCTGGTGTTAGTGGCGCTTTGAGTCGCGGTACGGGTGGCCGTATTCGTGGCTGTATTGGTGGGAGTTCTAGTCGATGTGACAGTGGCCGTATTCGTCGCGCTTTGAGTCGCCGTACGGGTGGCGGTATTGGTGGCACTATTGGTAGCGGTTTTAGTGGCCGTGTTAGAAGCCGTGTTCGTCGGACTATTAGTGGCGGTATTGGTCGGAGTTACCGTGGGGCTATTGGTCGCGCTGCTGGTGGGAGTATTGGTCGAAGTCGTGGTCGCGGTAGGCGTGGGCGTGTGTGTCGGAACGACATAAAAACATTGGTAAGGAATTAATTCCACACCTTCAATGGCCGCCGGCACAGAAGCGCCGAAAGTATAGGACATACCATAAGAACCCTGAAGGTTCGTGAATTGGTCATCGCCATAAGTGGTGTCATTATCATTAACAACCCACCTTTGATTTTGCGGACTAGTGGAGCTAACCGTTGTCGTTCCACCCACATCACAAAAAGCTGAGATCACTGAATAGTTACCCGTAGTGGAGCAATTGATGTTTTGGCTGATCGCCGATCCCTGTGAGGACCAAAAATTAGCCCCGACCGGGTTAGTGGGATTCACCCCGTCATAAGTCACCATACCGATGTGGGCTGTACAACTTCCCGTGAAATTAACCACAAGGGTATTCGTTCCCCGGTTGATGGTTAGACAGGTACCAAATTTCCAACCCATCCCCCACCGTAAAGCTTTCATTTTTGACCGCTCTCGTCAGGGCCACCCCGTTGTAGGTCGCGGAGGTCACATGGTTGCTGTTGTCCCCGATTTGAACCTGCAAAATCAGAACCGAGTCAGAAACACTGGAGTTGGTGGAAAAAAACGATGTAGAAATACTGGTGACGGCCGTGGTGTTTGAAGTGTAAGAGGCCGCGTTATCTTGGTTGATGGAATTCTGATAGCTAAGACAGGTTGCGGTAGGAGTTTGCGCCGCCGCGCTTTGGGCAAACCAAAAAACCGACATGACACATAATGTCATCCAGCCCATTCGAGTTAAGAAAAATTGACATTTATTGGTCATTTGTTGCAAGTCAGGTTATCAAACTCCATAGATTAGGAAAGGAGGAATAATAAGGTAAACGCATTACCTTTTGGAGAAAAACGTGACCCATTTCAGCGAATTAACATTGGCCTTTAAAAGAGAGCCAAAACCAAGCCAGCAAAGCGGGTTTAACGACTTTTACTCAATTTTTTCGAGATTGGCCATCTTGGCTAAGAGTTGTTTCTTGCCGTGATTGGGAAAAGAAACTGTCACTTTTAAGTCATCACCCGAACCCATGAGGCCCAACACCATGCCCTTTCCAAACTTAGCGTGTTTGACCGTGTCGCCCAGCATATAAGGCGCCATCACCGGCTCAGCGTCATCCCATTCAGGGTCTTTGAGTTCATCAAATTCTTTCTTTTTGGCGTTCTTGACCTCGTACAAGCCGCCCTGGGTCGCCACAATGCCCGCGGCCTTGCCGGTAAATTGAATCATGTCTTTTGGAATTTCAGAGAGGAACCGCGACGGGGCGCGCCACTCGACCGTGCCATATTTATTGCGGGAGGCGGCGCCGGTTAAATAAAGAATGTCCATGGCCCGAGTGAGCCCCACGTAACAAAGCCGGCGTTCTTCTTGAACCTCGTCATCCGCGTCGATGGAATTTTGATGGGGGAAAAGCCCTTCTTCCATACCAGTCACGAACACAATGGGATATTCCAACCCCTTGGCGTTATGCATCGTCATCAGGGTCACGCAGTTCTTCTTGTCATCTACCTTGTCCACGTCAGCAACTAAGGAGACCTGGTCTAAGTAACCTTCGAGAGTGGGCGTTTCAGCGGTGGCTTCATAATCCGCCACCGAGTTCACCAATTCCTTTAAGTTTTCGATGCGCATACGGGATTCAGAACTGTCATCCGCGGCCAGTTCCGTTAAATAGCCGGACCGCTCCAACACCGCCTTCACAAATTCCGACGGCTTCAGTCTCTCCTTCAGGCCGATGAGTTCATCCATCATGTTTACGAAGGTGGCCAGGGCCTGTGTGGTTTTCTTGGGAAAATCGCCGTTTAAAGATGACTGGCGGGCGGCGTCCAGCATGGTGAGATCTAAACGTTTAGCCGCTTCTTCCAGTTTCTCAACCGTACCGCTGCCAATACCCCGGATCGGAATGTTAATCATGCGGCGTAAGCTCACCGAATCCTTCGGATTAGCCATCACGTGGAAATAAGCAAGCATGTCCTTCACTTCTCGGCGGTCATAAAATTTGAGGCCGCCTACAATGATGTAGGGAATATTGTGGCGGCGGCAGGCGTCTTCTAACACGCGGGATTGAGCGTTGGTACGGTACAAAATGGCCACATGGCGGAAAGAGCGGCCCGGCTCGCCCAAACGTTCATAAATAGTCTTGAGCACAAACTCCGCTTCATCCTTATCGTCTTCAGCCTGGTAATAGATAGGTGTCTCGCCTATTTCACGCATCGAAAAGAGTTCTTTTTCTTTGCGCTGGGAATTATTGCGGATGACCGCCTGGGCTGCCTGAATGATGGATCGGGTGGAACGGTAGTTTTGCTGAAGCTTGAAGGTTTTAGCGCCGGGAAAGTCCTGCTCGAAACGCAGAATGTTTCTAATGTCCGCGCCGCGCCATCCGTAAATGGACTGGTCCGGGTCACCCACCACACAGAGGTTGTTCTTCGGATGCGCAATCATGGAAATGAGCTGGTACTGCGAGGTGTTAATATCCTGGTACTCATCCACGGATATATATTGAAAGCGTTTGCGGTAACCCTCCAACACATCCGGATTTAAACGCAGAATTTCCACCGCATTAAAAAGCATGTCGTCAAAATCCATCGCGTTGTTCTGCTTCAACTTGGTCTGATAAAGCGGATAAATTTGGGCGACCTTCTCCATAAAAATACCCGCCACCATCTCGTTATAGTCTTTAGGGGTTTTTAATTCGTTCTTGGCGGCGCTGATATAGGAATGAACAGCTCTGGGATTAACCAGTTTTTCATCCCATTTCAAATCCCCAAAGACATTCCTTAATAAGCGCCTGTTGGTCTGAATCGTCATAAATGGTAAAGCCCGTCTGGTAACCCAGCTTAGGCGAGTGAATTTTAAGGATTTGTAAACAGAGGGCGTGAAAGGTGCCGATAAAGATGTCCTTCACCTTACCCCGGCCGCTCAGCTCCGCTACTCTTTCCTTCATGGATTGGGCGGCCTTATTGGTAAAAGTCACGGCCAGAATGCTAAAGGGATCCACTTTCATCTCTTCAATGAGGCGCATGATGCGGTAAGTGACTACCCGGGTCTTACCCGAACCGGCTCCGGCCAGGATTAAAGCTGGGCCGTTATTGTGAAAAACCGCTTCGCGCTGTTCTTCATTAAGATCGTGATAAGTCTTTTTCATGGCTTCCAAAAAGTAGGATAAAGATAGGCCTTATTTCAATGTGGATGAACATGAAAACCAAGCGAAGAGAAGGCGGGAGGAATTGTCGTATAAATGAATTTCAAATGCTAGGACTAACTTGGCGGGCTAAAAGCGCCTATTTTTGCTTGTCGATGTAGCTTTTAATCTGACCGCGGGAATCTTCGTCTAAAACAATAAACTGCAGACCGTAGCTGTTGCCGCTTTTCCAGGCCAACTTAGCGTAGGCATCCACTGTCTTAAATTTTTGAACTTTGAAGTTAACCTTGAGAATGTCCGTGGGAGAGTTGGTATCACCCAGTTCCAGCTTGATGCCGCCTTCGCTGATATCCCCTGCTTTAGCCACAATACCCTTATCTTGAACTTCGAGGATATTACCCGATTTGGACTGCATGACCGGATGGATGGTGACATCGCCATCGAATTTAATGCGGTTATGTCTGCGTTTGTCAGGTTGGTTAGCGTCGGTCATAAGGCCTCGAGGTGCGGTATAGAATGCGATGTGAATATTATCTCACATTTCTTATATTTCAAGCGCTTTCATAAATTGAAAGCGGTTACATAGCATTTTTTTGTCAGCGGATTTCTAGCGGTAAACTTCGAGATAAACAGCGGAGGGCTGCCAGGTAATCACCCATTTATTTTCAAACCACTTGGCGGAAACTTTTTCAGGCAGTCCTTTTCCATTCGCGTCCAATCCCCGGACCTTCAACTTGGGATCCTTGCGGAGGCGCTTGATCGTAATTTTCGCGATCAAGGGTTCTTTAAGAACTGGCGTTTTTCCCTTGTCGAGTAGTTTAGTTTTTGCCTGATTGTAAATCATGCCGGAATTTTCCATACGGGCGACACCCGACAGCAGCAAATGTGTTGAGGAGGAGATAGGCGCATCGACTAAAGAAATCGCGCAGATGGACGCGAACAAGTTGGGCGTTTCCACTGACCAGGCCGGATTATTGAGTTTTCGGTTTCCCAAAAATCCAATCATTGCCTCAAACCGGGCACTTTCAATTTGAATCACACCCGTATTACCCCGCCAGGTGATTTGCTTACTATCCGATGTAAAAGTTTTGTCCACAGCTTTCACTTTTACATCCAGTTCACCCAAAGGATCAGTCGTTAAACGGTGGGGGCCCGGATTAAATCCCGAACGGTGAGCCACGATTTTTAACCGGTTCACCGGGCTTAAGGAAGAAGGGTCTTGGGACTTGAGAACAAACAAACTTCCAGGCTTTAAATCGCCTCTTAAATAGGCTAATGCGGCGATGGGCCACTGCAACCATAACGAGGGTTTATTGGATAAGTCGCCGTCTAACGCCAACTCCGTTCCCCAATCCGCCTCTGAAACCTTCATACCCAAAACAGCGTCCCAATTTTCATATAACCCATAAGTCGCCATCAGGAGCGGCGCCTCGGCCAGATATTCATTGGGTCTGCCATCCTGCCAAATAACACCATAAGGCGTGCCAAGGGGACGGATGAGGGACAACTGCGCCGGAAGGCTTTCTTCTGGGTGAAGCGTCATCGGATCGCCTTTAAAGGCTAAGGGCACGATGGAATCAGTTGAGGGTTTGGACCAGGCGGCTTGTCCCAAAGTTAAAAGCCCCGCTGGAATAACCGCTGGATTTTGAGAAAAAGTATCAGGCAGGACTAATTTATTCGGATTGATAATCTGGGTATAAACACCTTTGGCTTTTAACGCCTCTACTAAATTCGCCAAGGCTGCCGGGACGGCGGAAACATTTGAAAGGTCAATCGCGGCCAAATTAGAGCCGGATCGCGATAACCGGTCAGCGACTTGAGCTTGTTGATCCGGCGTAAAGTTCACCCAGCTGTCGGCCAGCACCGAGCCCCAAAAACGCGCCGGCGTTCCATCAGCGAAGACCAACTTTTCATAATCCGTCTTGAGTGCTCCATGTTTACCCGCCGGCGCCTCCACCCAGGAGCTCATGTCCAACGCCGTTCCCTGAACCGAAGAGGAAGGCGGATTAAAAGGAAGCCAGTGAGAGGTGTCATTTTGAACTGTTTTTTCAGGCTTAGGAGAAACAGCTGAAATGGGAGCTTCTTGGTCTGACGCGGTGATGGCAAAAAGAATAGGGATCGGCATTTTGCCCATGGATTTAAAAAGAATGGTTTGGATGGCGACGTTAGGTCTGGGATTTTTCCAGGCGAAAAGATTGATTCCCATTTCGGTGTTTTTGTATTTATTCCACCAGGCCACATAGCTCACCGAAGTATCGTCGGAGTACCAAAAATTAGTCAGCTCCACGCCCACATGCAGCGGAATAACCGTCACCTGGCCATCGTCATAAACAATGTCGTATTCGGCGATTTTAATATCCGGCGCCGTCCCGCCCCAACGGCAGGTGTGGAGAAAATAAAGTTCCGCGGCTTTTAAATGCCCCGCCGGAATAGAGACCGCCTCAGGAAAATCCGATTGATGGTGGCCCTTGAGCACCGCATAAGAGCGCCCTCCATTTTGAATGGGGTCTAGAATTTGAAAAGGAATACCGCGAAAGGTTTGCAGGCCTACAGGGATGTTTTTAAAACCAATTTTCTCCTGAAGGTCCTGAACTTTCACCTCAGACTCATCAAAAGACTCAGTCACACCCCGATTGACCACCTTCGACAGATCCAGATAGCTAAACGAAGGCGCGCCCGCGAATACCGTGGACGTCCAACCCAAACTCATCAAGATGAGAAAAAGGGTCCGTGTCATAAGCGGGTTATAACAGCTTTTTGTATTTGTAATATTGAGTAATGATTTTGGTAACCTCTTCAGGCGTATCCACCAGATGAAAAAGTTTCAAATCATCCTTGTCGATATATTTGTTGCCCAACAAGGATTTTTTAATCCAGTCAATCGCACCGCCCCAAAATTCACTATCGACCAGAATAATTGGAAAGGGGTCAATCTTATGGGTCTGCACTAAAGTCAAAACCTCGAAGAGTTCATCCATCGTTCCAAAACCACCCGGCATCACTATGACCGCCGAGGTATATCTCAAAAACATGACCTTGCGGATAAAGAAATAATGGAAATTGACCGGCAGATTCACATAGGGATTAGACTTTTGTTCAAAGGGTAATTCAATGTTACAGCCGACAGACCGGCCGCCGGCCTCATGACCACCCTGATTGGCCGCCTGCATGATACCGGGACCGCCACCCGTAATAATGGAGAAACCCTTTTTAGACAAAGAGGCGCCGATTTTACGCGCCAGTTGATAGTCCTTAGCGGTTTCCGGTGTGCGGGCCGAACCGAAAATGGTGACCGCGGGCCGAATACCCCGGAGGGACTCAAAGCCTTCCACAAACTCTGACATGATGCGGAACATCCGCCAGGTATCCTGTTCTTTAAATTCATTGGCAATATAAGGATTATTGCTGCGTCCCGCTTCCCGGAAGCCTTGACGACGATTGACGACAGGTTTCTTTTTGCGAGTAGCCATAAGTGACCTCTTTGCGTGGAATGATTTAACCGATAACCGCAGCAGGAAGGCCTGAACAGGCGTCCTGTATTCTTTGAGCGTGATCCGTAATCAATAGCGGCAGCTGATTGATATCGAAATATTGGATTTCGCTCGTCTCTTCACTAGAGCTTATTGTACCACCGATGATTTTACATAAAAACGAAACTCGAACCGTATGCCACTCCGGGCCTTGAGCGATATGCAGGGAATTTTCAGGGTCAGAATAAACGCCGACAAGCCGAATCACTTCCCCTTTCAACCCCGTCTCTTCGTACAGCTCACGAAGGCAGGCTTGAACTAAAGTCTCGCCCAAATCCACATGACCGCCAGGAATACACCACATGCCGTTATCCGTACGCTTGGCCAAAAGCACTTGTTTCTGATCATTAAAAACAACTGCGTTCACCGCCAGCTTAGGTGTGTTTTGGGGTTTATGATTCATGCGGACCTAATTCCATAAAATTTTGACCAGAAATAAAAAATCCCACGCCCCTTGCGGAACGTGGGATTGAAAAAAGCTTGTCTCGATTAGCGTTTCGAGAACTGGAAGCGTCTACGGGCCTTCTTGCGTCCGTATTTCTTTCTTTCCACCATGCGAGAGTCGCGGGTTAAGAAACCAGCGGCTTTCAAAGGCGCGCGAAGCTCAGCGTCAACTTTTAACAAAGCGCGGGCGATACCGTGGCGCATGGCCTCTGCTTGACCCGTCACTCCGCCGCCCGTGAGGTTGGCGAGAACGTCATATTTGCCTAAAGCCGAGACGATCTCCAAAGGAGACTTCACCACGGCTAATTTTTGGTCTGGGAAAAACTTTTCGATAGGCAATCCGTTGACGGTAAAGTTACCTTTACCCGGACGTAAAATAACACGGGCGACGGAGGTTTTCCGGCGGCCAGTGGCGATGAATTGTTCTTTAGCAGCCGGCATTATTTGGCTCCTCTGGTAGCGTTATACTTCAAAGTTAAAGGCTCAGGCTTCTGAGCGGCATGCGGGTGAGTTTCGCCCTTATAAATGTTAACCCGGCCAAACATATGGTCGCCTTGAGAAGTTTTGGGAAGCATACCCTTGATGGCGTATTCCAAAATTCTTTCCGGTTTGGTTAAGCGGAGTTGTTTGTAATTTTCAGTGGACAATCCACCCGGGCGGCCCGAGGTGCGGTGATGGGCTTTGGTATCCCACTTCTTGCCCGTGAGCACGATTTTTTCAGCATTGATGATGACCACATGATCCCCGTTTTCAACATGGGGAGTGAAAGTCGTTTTATGCTTTCCACGGAGAATGGCGGCGACTTGAGTCGTCAGGCGGCCTAACACCTGATCTTTCGCGTCTACAATCCACCACTTGCGTTGAATGTCTTTCGTTGTCGGCAAATAAGTCTTTTGCATTTTCTTTTCCTAATCCTTCTTTTCATGCCGACCCACAATAAAAAATTAATGAGGTCGGTATAGTACTGATTTCATTAATACCCTATGGAAAATCAGTACACAGCTGGCCCCTCAAAAGTGAGGAGGCTTTTTTTACAAGGGCCTGAATTATAGGGGTTTTGGAGGTCCTGTCAAGAACGAAAGGCCCCAAAAACCCTAGTTTTAAGGCCAAATCAGCAAACTATGGGAAAAAGCTAAAGAACTCCATAAAATAACAACTCTTAACCATTAAAGTCATAAGGCACCATGGCACAGCGTCCCAATAACCTCATTGAGGCTTTAAAACAGTCAATCGCGGAGAACCATGCCTGTACGGCCGTTTACATCCAAAGTGTGATGGTAGAAGAAGCTCATCAGGGAGAGATTTTATGGACAGGGCAGATTGAGATTTTTGAGATCCAAGGGCATGCCAAGGCCAAAGTCGCCTATGGCTGGTGGCAAGAAAACACGGAAGAAGGACTGGTGACCATACTGGCTTTAACCCCCACCATGGACGCGCGCAAAGCCGTTCAAGCCTACTTAATGAACCAAAACTAAAATCTTAACGCTTTGAAACCGCTAATTGGAGTTGCGGTTTGCCGTTGATCATAGAAAAGCAAACAGGTTTTTTATAATTCACCACATAGTCGTATAAGTTCCTTTTAAGACGCTGGGATTTCGGAGCTGGAATACCAATTAAATCCGCCAAATAACCTGGCTTCACTTTTCCCAATTCGTCTCCCCGCCCCAGTGCTTGAGCCGGTTTCACCGTCGCCAATGAAAGAACTTCCTCAAAAGAAACAGCCGGATAATTCTTTTTAAATAAACGCATCTCCCTAAAGAGAGAAAGCGATTGATTGCTGGCCAAACTATCCGTTCCCAAACAAACCGGGATTCTTTGTTTCTTCATTTGAGCGTAAGGGAATTTTTTATGGCCAAAATAAGCGTGGCTTCCCGGACAATGCACCACCGCGGTTCTGTTTTTGGCGAGTGATTTCAAATCCCGTTGATTCACTTCATTCAAATGAACACCCAGGTCCAGCTTAGGCATCCATCCATTTTGACTCAAGTATTGAACCGGCGTCGTCCCATGCGGAATGGTCCAGATAGGATTCAACACCTTGATCCTGTCAGCCATGGGCCCCGAACCTTTTTTGAAGTACCGGCTTTCCTCACGGCTTTCAGCCACATGAATCGTAGTGGAAATATTTCGGTGATCACTGAGGTAATGCTTCGCTAATTGAAGTAGTTCTTTTGAAACTGTAAAAGGGGTGTGAGGGCTTAGTCCCCAGCCGCAGGTATCCGTTGGGGGATTTAGGCGCAGAACGCTTTTCAATCTAGTTTGAAAGTTTTTCCAATACTGCGCCGTAGAAGGCTGAGCCATATCAATCAACTCGAAGAAAACCACCGAACGCAAGGCCGACTTCAAAAGCAGGGCATAGCTTTCCCAACTGCTGGCCACATCACAAATAGTTGTGGTTCCATAAGCTAAACTTTCTTTGATTCCCTTCTCTATCGACTTCTTAAACTCCACTGACGTCGTGGCACGGCCAATCATCCCCATTTGACGCAGCCATTCTCTAAACCCACCCTGATACTTCACCTTACCTTTAAAGGCGGTAAAATCTAGATGGCAGTGCGCGTTAATCAAGCCTGGTAAAAGAACCGTTTCACCCAGGTCGAGCATTCTCAGAGAAGGAACAAAGTAAAAATCCTCTCTCTTCCCCACCTGTAAAACGCGGGAATCCTGAATGAGCACAAATCCATCCTCTATCGGTTGGGGACGGTCCATGGTCACGATGTATTTGGCAAATAACACAAGTCGTTGATTCATGGGGTTAGACTAACATTGCCTCCGCTTTTATACCTCACCTATTATTCCGCGCTTACTTTACGGTAAGTTGAATCCGCATCCGCTATTGACCCCGATTGAACACATGACCTAAAGTAGTCACCGCTATGCTCGATAACAAATTTCAAAAGTTTTTATTTCACCTCACCAGCCTTCTCACCACATGGTTTCCCCGTGGCGGCGCTTGGTTTTTCAATACTTTTGTCCCCCCCATCGTGGGCAACAAGCTTCTCATTCAGCATTTAAACCGTAAAAATCTGAAGATTATTCAAAGCGTTAAAAAGTTCGAAAAAATTCTCGTCATCCCCGACATTCACATTGGCGACGCCATTTTGGCCCAGGGCGGCCTTCAAGTATTTAAGGATTTCTTTCCTGACGCGCGGGTGGATTACATCGTCAAAAAGTCTGTGGCGCCCTTTTTTGAGGGCAACCCAAACATCACCAATCTTTATCCTGTTTTTACCGGCGTTCACTTCCCCAGCGAAAGCGATATCGAAAATGTTAAACGTATCGCGGCCGAAACCGATTACGACCTTTGTTATAACTGCAGTCCCTTTTTCGAAAACGAAAGCCTCTTTCCTAAGGGCCAAAAAATACTGAGCTTTGTAACAGTAGCGCCTCAAGTGGTTCGTAACGATATTGAGCAATCCGGCAACAGCCACATCGCTTACACCTGCTATGACTTGCCCTATCAACTACTTTTAAAAAATCATCCTCTTAAACGAAAAGAGAAGTTTACCGGCGTACCCATGACTCTTTCAGACAAGGCCATTTCTGATGCGAAATCCTTTTTGTCCGACAATAAGATTTCCTCCAGCAAACCTATTATTTTCCTTAACCCGGACACGGCCTCTATTTACACCCGCATACCTCATCGCGACCAAATTGATATTCTCAAAAAAATCGCCGCTCTCGATTGTTCAATTCTTCTGGGGGTCGGGTACACGGCTAAAAACATTGAAACAGAGCTGTTCGAGGCCATGACCGCCGGGGAAAAAGCCAAAATCACGATTGTGCCCACCACCGTATCTTTAGATGCATACGCGGCTTTAATTGATTTAACTGATGTATTTGTTTCAGGCGATACGGGACCGCTTCATATAGCGGCGTCTCGCAAGGTTTCTAAATCGGGTCAGCACTCATTTCGCAATAAAACCTTCGTCATTTCGATCTTCGGAGCTACTCCACCGCGCTTATCCGGTTACGACTCCACAAACCCATTATTCTTTGGGGCTAATCAGGATGTGCTTTCAAAAACTTACGTTTCCGAAAGCCCCTGCCGAAATGTTACTTGTGTGAATAAAATGGCGAAGACCTGCAAAAACGTGAGATGTTATGAATATTTAAATACGGACGTCATTTTTTCGGATATTAAAGCCTACTTAAATTCCTCAAAAACGAAATAAACCTTATTTCGTAACGTACTCTTCCATCTTCTCAAATTTATCGTAGGGTTTTTTATCTGTGGAAATACGGCCCCGTTTTTTGAGAACATTGAGTTCTTCATTGGTTGGTTGAACTAAATAAGTCGAAGGCGTGAAGTAGTCAAAAGTCACACCTTTCTTCTTCATCTTTTGAATGTTTGATTCCATTAATTTAATCGAAATAGGCGCCGCGGAAGCCATGCGGTAGGTCCAACCCATTCCAAAACAAGGCATATCCACGCGGGCCGTGAGAATATTTGGAAACACCGAATAAAAGGTTTTGTAAATCGTGGCGAAAGATTCCGGAAACAAATAATAATTGTCCGTGTGTATGGCAATAAGGCCCTTTGAATTTAAACGGGTTTTACAAACTTTGTAAAACTCTTGGGTATAAAGCATTTTGGACGGGCCATGCGGCTCGGTTAAATCGATGATCAGAACATCGAACTTTTCTTTGTTATTTTCCAACCACTTACGGGCATCTTCGTAAATAATCTCGACCCTTTTGTCTTTCAGACTCTTTTCGATCACCGGGTAATTTTTGCGGCAAAAATCAACCACACCCTTGTCGATCTCGACCATCAAAATACGTTTGAGGCTTTTAAACTTAACTGCTTCCTCAATGGCGAAGCAATCTCCTCCGCCGATGATACAAATGCTTTCCGGATTTTTATGGGCCAACAAGGGAGCCGAAACCAAATATTGATGATAGCGATTCTCGTCGCCGTGGCTGATTTGAATTTTTCCGTCGAGAAACAAAAGCGTGCCGAATGTTTCGTTCTTAAAAATTTCCATGGACTGAAAGGGGGTCTTTCCCTTGTAAAGAGATTTACCTTTATAAACATGGCCAAAAGTATTTGTCGTCCATTCGGTTTTGACAGGCATGAAAAGCTCCTTGGGAGTAATGGCGGTGATTATACACCAGGGGCCGGGAGCAAAAGGAAGCTAAGAAAGGAAAGAAAAGCTCAGGTACCGGGCAGGTAGGCGCCCGTATCCGCCACAGGGCGCAGCGGAAGTACGGCCGCCCCCTCTTTTAAATCATTGTAAACTTTTACTAAACGGGCATTGTGCGGGTTCAACTTCAGGCTTTCACCAAAGGCTTCTAAAGCGCTTTCTTTATCGCGCATTTGAAAATAGCAATATCCGGCCATTTCATAGGACTGCCAGGAATGAAAATTTTGGTCGGCGGCCTGAAGAAAATGGGCCAGAGCTTCATCGAAATGGTTTTGGGAATAGAAAGTAAGGCCTTGTTTGTAGCTGATAACAGAAGAATCAGAACCGGCCAACAATAAGGATGGAAGAGAGATGGTCGTCAATACCACAAAGGCCAGAATGCGTTTGATCATCTTCATCTGCCCCCTTGAGCCCAAACTCCGCTTCCCTAAAGCCTAAGCGAGATAAAAGTATACACCCGGCATTAAGCTTTTTGAACCTTTGGGTTTGGCGACAAAATCAGCTTATTTGGGGGCTTTTCCATGTTGGGCAATAATGGTGGAGTGCATGCCACCGCGAGTAGCAAACTGGCCTGTGACCTTACACCATTTCGGTTTCGCCGCGGTGACAAAATCCCTCATCATCCGGTTCACCGCGTTCTCATAAAAGATTCCCACATTGCGGTAAGCCAGAATGTAGCTTTTCAGAGACTTCAACTCGAGAACCGATTTAATCGGTTCATATTCCAGAATGATGGTTCCAAAATCAGGCAGACCCGTCTTCGGGCAGACCGCTGTATATTCAGGGATTTCAATGCGGATGGTATAACCCGGATATTGATTTGGAAACACTTCGATGGCCGGAAGTTTGATCGACACACCCGACTTAGCATGATTCTCGTTATATTCTTTCACGAAACAGGATCCTTTCGATTTTGAGTGGCGCCTTGCCGTCCAAACTGAGGTTGAAGATGATAGTCATTAAAGCCCACAATATTTCCCCAGGGATCAACCACTTCAACCAACCAGCCCGTGGGTATCAAAAAGGGCTCGCGCGCAAACTGAAAACCCTTTTCTTTTAATTCCTCTGTAGCGGCTTGAGCGTCTTTCACTTCTATCCAAAGACGGGGCCGTTCTAACCCGCCTTTTTTAATTTCTTCTTTAGCTTTCAATAAAAGCAAATTGGGATGTTCGGCGCTGATCACCATGACCGCGGCACCGGTTTGTTCTGATAGGAATTGAAGCCTGAGGCCCAATTTAGTGTAAAATTTTACCGCCTGCGAAACATCGCCAACTGTAAAGACAACATGATCAATACCCAATATTTCCATTAAAAACTCCCAAACTCATAAACCAAAAATATTAATTAACTAGTCCATAAAGGGTGTTGCGTTGGTGGGGTTCGTAACCCATTTCAGTGATTAATCGGCGCATTTCTTCGACGCTCATTAAATAGCGGAGCCCTGTCGAAGCGACCACATTTTCTTCCAGCATAATACTGCCCAAATCATTGGCCCCATACATCAATCCCAGCTGGCCAATCTTTTTACCCGGTGTTACCCAAGACGACTGCAGGTTCGGCAAGGTGTGATTCAAAATAACGCGGGAAAGAGCTAGGGTTTTAAGATATTCCTGACCGCTAGCGCTCTTGAGCCCCAGGCTTTCATTGCCGGGCTGGTAGAGCCAGGGAATGAAACCCAAGAAGCCGCCGGTTTCTTCCTGTAACTCTCGAATTAAGAAAATGTGTTCAATACGCTCCTCAATGGTTTCCACGTGGCCAAACATCATGGTAGCCGTAGAGCGCATGCCCAATGAGTGAACATCTCTCATGACACCCAACCATTCGCTGGTGGTCGCCTTTAAAGGTGCGATTTCTTTGCGGACGCGATCGGACAAAATTTCAGCGCCGCCGCCCGGCATAGAGTCCATGCCCGCGGCTTTAAACAGTTTTAATATTTCAATCACCGGCATTTTAAAGAGGCCCGAGAAATGAATCAGTTCCGGGGGTGAGAAAGAGTGAA
>JABDGD010000032.1 GCA_013286205.1 Candidatus Firestoneibacteriota bacterium
CGCGCCCTCTTCGGACATTAGCCCCGCTAAGTAGCTGGATTGCGATCTGGTTCTGGTAATCAGCGTACGGATTCCATAGAGCGATTTGTGATGCAGCCAATAAGTCTTTTGACGCAGTCCCACCACATCCCCCACTACCAAAATGGCTGGAGGAACCAGTTTCGCTTTTCGAACTAATTTAAAAATCGTGCCCAGCGTGCCAACTACGGTCTTTTGACGTGGAGTCGTTCCTCTTTGAATGACCGCCGCGGGTGTTTTAGCGTTCTTGCCTGCCAAAATCAACTTTTCAGAAACATTTTGCAGAGTATGAAGGCCCATCAAAAAAACAAGCGTTCCGTTATTTTCTGCCAAGTTTTTCCAATCGACCTGCGGCGTTTCTTTATTCTCAGTTTCATGACCCGTGACGATCGTCAAAGACGAGTTGAAGTCCCGATGAGTAACAGGAATGCCCGCATAGGCCGGTACCGCTACGGACGATGAAACTCCCGGCACCACTTCAAACGGAATTTTGGCTTTTACCAGCGCCAATATTTCCTCAGCTCCCCTGCCAAAAACAAAGGGATCGCCGCCCTTGAGGCGAACGGTTGTTTTGCCCGCTTTCGCCAACCGGACAATCAGTTGATTAATCTGCGCCTGGGACAGAGCGCCTTTTTTCGAGCGATGGCCCCTGAATATTTTTTCGGCTTGCGGAGAAATAAAATCAAGGATTTTTGGGTGAATGAGAGCGTCATAAACCACCGCATCAGCCGAGGCTAATAAATCCTTAGCCCGAAGCGTTAACAAACCCGGATCACCCGGCCCGGCGCCCACCAAATAGACTTTCGCTTTGGTCATATCCTCACCAGCTCGTACGGCCAAAGCCGTCTAGTATTTCTTTAGCTCCATTTTTCAAGAAGAACTCCGCTAAATCCTTGCCCAATTTTTCAGGTTCAACTGTTAAGCCCTCCCGTTCAAAGCGGAGAACTTGTTGGCCGTTAGTATGTGCGATAACCCCTTTTAAGCATAGCCGGTCACCCGTTATGGAAGCCAAAGCCCCCACTGGAACCCGGCACCCGCCTTGTAGAGTTCTTAAAAAAGAACGCTCCGCTTTGGCGCAAATTCCCGTAGGCGTGTCATCAATCGCTTTAAGGACTTTTAGAATCTCGGCATCATCCTCGCGAACAGTGACCGCCAGCACTCCTTGCGCCGGAGCCGGAAGAATATCATCAGGGCTCAAAAACTCAGTAATTTCCTTTTCACGACCAAGCCGGATTAAACCAGCCGCAGCAATCACAATAGCGTCAAATTCGCCTTCGGTCAGCTTTCGCAGTCTTGTGTCCACATTGCCCCTCAGAGGCAAAACCACCAGATCTGGACGCGCGGCTTTGATCTGCGCCTCGCGGCGTGGAGAACTGGTTCCCACTCGAGAACCGGCGGGCAATTGCGAGAACTTTATGCCCGAAGAGCTAATTAAAGCGTCTCGGTAATCGGCTCTCTTAATTAAAGCGCCAAGCCGAATGCCCTTCGGCAACACTGTCGGAACATCTTTTAAACTGTGGATCGCCGCTCGAATTTTTCCTGATAATAGGGCTTCATCCAGCTCACGGGTAAAAAGCCCAATCACAGGCTCATCCTTGGCGTCTTCTATCGCTTCTTTCGCCGAAAGGCGGTCGCCCAGAGTCTTAACCACTTCAAGCCTAACCTCTTCACCCTTAAAAAGGTCGGCGATTTGCGCCCTGACGCTTTCTGCCTGGGTCAAAGCCAGTTGGCTTCCACGAGTTCCTATCAAGAATGACATTAGGACTTACCTTCAGTGTCATGCTGGTCTTTTAACGAAAATATCTCGCGCAGCATTCGGGCGAACTCAAAGCGATCCACTTTGTCTTCCACTTTTTTTAAGTTCACCGTCGGTTCATGTAAAACCTTTAGCGTAATATCCCGTGTTAGCCGCTCAATGGCCTTCTTCTCTTTTTCAGGCAAATTCGGAAACTGCTTCAAGAAATCTTGAAGCTCATTTTGACGGATGGTTTCGTAGCTGTTCCGCAGCCGTGTAATGGTGGGGACCAGTTCCAAAGACAGCAGCCATGAGCAAAGCTGATCAACTTCTTCACGCAGAATACTCTCCGCGACCTCAACCGCCTTTTGGCGTTCACCTTTATTCTCATTAGCGATCGCGGATAGGTTATCAATGTTATATAGGTAAACTGATTCCAGCTTCCCCACCTCCGGATCCACGTTTCGGGGCACTCCAATATCAATAATGAAAAGCGACCGTCCATTACGCGACTTAATAAGTTTTTCGACATCATCCCGCTTCAAAGTGAACCCGCCGCCAACCGATGTCAAAATAATATCAACTTCTGCCATTTTCTTAATTCCCTCTTCCATCGTCATGGGCTTTCCGCCCAGCTTGGCCGCCAGTGTTTTCGCCTTGTCTAACGTTCGATTGGCGACATAAAAGCCGCTTACGCCGCTGTCGACTAGATATTTAGCGGTCAGCTCACTCATATCGCCCGCGCCTAAAAGCAAAACCTTGTGTTCCTTTAAAGAGCTGAATATTTTTTTGGCCAGATCAACCGCCACACTCGAAACGTTGGTAGGCATACGGGCTATGTCCGTTTGACTTCTCACTTTTTTAGCGGCGGCAAAAGCGCGGGCAAAAATACCGTTCAAAAGAGTTCCGGTCATCCCCGCTTCTTTCGAGCCTTCATAAGCGTCTTTAACCTGACCCAAAATTTGAGCTTCTCCCAAAACCATTGAGTCCAAAGAGCTGGCAACCCTGAAAAGATGAAAAAACGCCTCAGAGTCCTCGTACAGATAAAAATACTTTTTTATGTCCGCCGGTTTCAACTTGTGAATAGAGCTGAGTGTTTTATGCGTGTCTTCAATGGTCCGGTCCACTGTTTCAGTCGTCAAGTAGAACTCGACCCGATTGCAGGTGGATAAAAACACACCCTCGGACGCCTGGGGCTTCAACCCCCGCAGCACTTCCAATACCCGGTCTTGCTCGAGAGCGTACTTCTCTCGAACCTCAACCGGCGCCGTTGTGTGATTTAAGCCGTAAACGATGAACTTCATGGAACCTTCCAGTTAAAACGTATGCTGGGTCGTCAAAAAGAGACGGACACCCAAAAAGGTAAACAATGCCAAAAAGTAGCCGATCATTACCAGTGTCATGGTTTTCTTGCCGCGCATGCCCAAAGCCCAGCGCAAAATAAAAAATAATGCGTAAATAATCAAAACCAGCAAGGACCCAAATATTTTGGGATCAAACAGCGGAAGTTGATTCCAGACTTGATAAGCTTGAACCGTTCCCAAAACGAGCCCCAATCCCCAAAACAAAAAACCAACCCCAACATGGAATACGGTAAGTCCATCGAGAATCTCGAGAGCCGGCAAACGGTAGCTCCAGCTTTTCATTTGATGTTGTTTCAATTGTCCTTCTTGTATCCAAAAGGCCACACCCACACCAAATCCGACCGTGAAATTAGAAAAGCCAAAGAAAGTCATAAAAATATGGGCCACCATGACCGGAGTCATTAAATGCGCGTCCATAAATGGAACACTGTTGATATCGGTCGCGAAACCAATGGCTGATAGCAAAAAGATAAAAGGAAGAAAAAGAGAAACCAAAATCGGGACCGAGGCTTTAGCTCTGCCAAAAATCAATGTGCCCGCCAGCGAAAAAGACAAAATCATCAAAATGCCGTCAATTCGGTCTAATGGGGCAAACCCCGTGCTCACCCACTGATCAGCTAACGTAATGGCTTGCGCCAAAAAACCCATCAAGAGCCATTGAAAGGCCTTCTTTTCATTAAAGGGCTCGAATGTTTTGTAATAGCGGAACGAAAACCAGCTTCCTACCGCGTAGAAAAAAGTGGTCACCGCGTAAAAAATATTGATCATCACCTTTTCCATCCTCTAATAAGTCATTCAGAACCGGCCGCAAATTGCTCCTCACTCTACAACCCCGCCCCCACCAAGACAACCGCCGCATGGCCTAAAACAAAAAAACCCCCAGCCCCAATGGGACTGAGGGTGACTACAAAAAAACTAGTTAAACAATGAAGTGGCGGCCGTTTGGGCGATTTGCATAATCGGTGTCGGCCAAAAACCCAGGGTAACAATGAAAAGAACGCAAATAACCAAAACCGCGTTTTCAACCCAGCTTAACTCGATAGGTGAATCGTCCTTGGGCGCCGAAATCAAAGCCTGACGGGCAACTTGAAGATAATAGTAAAGAGAAACCACGCTGAAGATCATACCGACCAAAGCGATCCATGTATAACCCTTAGAAATGGCTGCGCCGAACAAATACCATTTACCGGAGAAACCCGCGAAAGGCGGTACACCCGCCAAAGACAAGAGCCCCACTAGCAGCATAATTCCAATGAGCGGTGATCTTTTCCACATACCAGCGTAATCCTCAATTTGCTCGCTGCCAGTTTTCGCCGCGACAATCGTAATCGCCAAAAACACACCCATGTTGGCGAACAAATAAACAAACATATAAAAGAGAACCGCCGTAAGCCCCAACTGTCCCCCGGCTAAAAAGCCGGTTGAGATATAACCCGCTTGAGCGATGGAAGAATAGGCCATCAGGCGTTTAATGTTGCGCTGCGGTAAGGCTTCCAGATTGCCCAAAATGATGCTGATGACCGCGAGAACCGCGAACAAGGCAATCCAAGTCGGCTGCAAGGCTGGCACGCTTAAACCCACCCAGAACAAACGAACAAACGCGGCAAAACCAGCGGTTTTAGACGCCACCGAAAGAAAGGCCGTCACCGGCGTTGGAGCGCCTTCATAAACGTCCGGCGTCCACATATGAAATGGGGCCAAAGAGATTTTGAAAGCCAAACCCGCCACAATCATGATCACCGACAAAGTTAACAAGGGCGAAGCGACTTGAGTGGCCAAAACTTTTCCAATTTCAGAAATAACAGTCGTCCCCGTAAAACCATACAGATAGGAAAAGCCAAACAGAAGAAGAGCGGAAGAGAAAGCACCCAGCAAAAGGTACTTCATACCCGCTTCATTGCTCGCCTTGTCTTTCTTCATAAAAGAAGCCAGGAGATAGCTGCTAATGGTCAAGGTTTCGAGAGCCACATATAAAGTGATGATTTCTTGAGCCGAGGTTAAAGCGGAGGCGCCAGCCGCCGAGAACAAAAGAACGGCGATAAACTCCGTTAAATACGGAGTCGGATTCGCTTTGAAGAAACGGAAAGAAATCAAAAGCGTAAAAAGAGTGGCCAGTAAAATAATCACCTTAAAGAAAACAGACAAAGCATCCGTTTTCAAAAAGCCGCCAAATGCCGTCGGAACGTTTCCCGCCACAGCGGAACAGCAGGCGGATATGGGACAGCTGCCACAGCCGCTAATACAGCAAAGAGAAAGCAGCGCACCCACCACACCCAAAACCGCGATTCCCTTCACGACGGTTTTGCTGGATGTCGATTTTTGAAAGAGGTCGGCAATAATGACTAAAAAGGCCGCGCTCACCAGCCAAAGTTCTGGTAAGAAAGCTTGTACTTGGATCACTTGAATCCTCCAATATGGTCAATCAACGGCGCGATACTGAGATTCGACATATCCACAAAAGGTTTGGGATATAAACCAACCAACAACGAAACAATCAAAAGAAACGCGATCGGCAAGATTTCAATAAAAGAACCGTCTTTCACTTCTTCGTTAAGATGCGGATCTTTAACCGGGCCAAAGAAAACCATTTGAACCAGACGCAGGTAATAGATCGCAGTTAACACGATGGCCAAAACCCCGATCGGAAACAAAGCTTGGAAAATCGAAAAACCGCCGCGGAATCCGCTTTGATAAGAACCCAGGAAAACCAAGAACTCACCGACGAATCCGCTCAACCCCGGTAAGCCCACATTCGCCATCGCCGCCGCCACAAACAAGGCGCCCAATACTGGCATACACTTCGACAAGCCGCCAAGTTTCGCCAATTCACGAGTATGCGCTTTTCCATAGACCGTACCCACCAAGGCGAAGGTCATGGCCGCCACAATTCCATGTGAGAACGTTTGTATCACGGCGCCGTTCAGGCCGGCCGCTTCAAGCGTACAAATACCAAACAAAATCGTTCCGCAATGAGAGACAGAGGAATAAGCGATCACATATTTAAAGTCGGTTTGTTTCAAGGCCACGATCGCCGCGTAAAGCATGTTGATCAAAGCCAAAATGGCCAAGTAAGGAAGCCAATGCTTAGCTCCATCCGGCATGAGCGGCAAAGCCACACGAATAATGCTGTATCCACCCAGGCTCTTCAAAACACCCGCGTGCAACATGGAAGCCGCTGTTGGAGCGGACCCGTATCCGTCCGGCGACCAAGTGTGAAATGGAAACAAAGCCGAGATAACGCCGAAACCCACAAAGAGCAGCGGGAACCAGGTATTTTGAAAGCTAACACTCAGGCCAGTGGCTGATAAATCCGAAAGGGCGCGAATGTCAAAGGTATGAACATTCGAAGTGAAATAGATGGCCAAAAAACCGACCAACATGAAGGCCGAACCGGCCAAAAGATAAACCGTTAGTTTCATGGCGGCGTATTCTTTACGCCCCGTTCCCCAGATACCCACTAAGAGGTACATCGGCAAAACAGCGAATTCGTAAAACAAGAAAAAGAAGAAAAGGTCGAGGCTTTCGTAAGCGCCCGCTACCCCGCTCACCAACAGTGAGAAGAGAACGAAATACTCTTTACGGCGAAGCGAGATATTCCAAGAAATCAAAGCGCCAGCAAAATAAACGCAGGTCACCAAAAGCACCATCAGGGTGCTCATACCATCCACACCCAAAATGTAGCTGATGCCCAAATTTTTCAACCACGGAATTTCTTCCACAAACTGAAATCCACTCACCGCGGTTTGATAACACAGGAACAACTTCACACCCAGACCTAAAACGAAGGAAGCCGCTCCCAAGCTGATCCAGCGAGCAAACTTTTCAGGCGCGATCATGACCAGCAACGCGGCTAAGAACGGAGCCAGAATAAAAGTACTCAAAACCGGCAAGAGATTCGGTCCTTGCGCGACCGAATGGAACAAACAAAAGCTCACCGCAAATGGGACTAAAATTGTTGCTAGCACTGAGAACATTACTTATACCCTCCGGGGCTATTAGAAGCTGACCAACAGGAAAATAACGGCCACTGCCCCAAAAACAACCAGGGCATAATTTTGAACATAACCCGTCTGAGTCAGGCTTAATAAACCGCCCATTTTGCGGGCAACCCAACCAGATCCATCCACCATTCCATCATCGACCACTTCATCGTCAAACCACTTGAGAATCGTCGCCAAACCAAACAAGAAGGTTTTCACTATCCAACCGTAGAACTCATCGAAATAGTATTTATTTTTCAAAAGCAAATAGATGGGCCGGAAGGTTACCGCCATTTTCTCCGCGGAGAAAATCCGCCAGTAATAAAACATCGCCGACAGGGTGATACCAGCGACCGCCACCACAATGGAAAGCCATGACTGGGTCAAAAGCTGAACAAAGTTAGAAGCGCCGCCTTCTAAGTGAAGGTCCCCGTAATAAACAAATTTGGAATAAGCATCCACGCCAGGCCAATTCAGCCAACCCACGCAAATCGATAAACCGGCCAACAACACCAGGGGCAGGCACATCGTAAAAGGAGATTCGTGAGCGTGATCGAACGAATGGTGATCACGAGCCTCGCCGGTGAAAACCACAAAGAACAAACGGAACATGTAAAAGGCCGTCAAGAAAGCGGTGAACACCGCAGCATAATAAAGAATTTCGTGATGCCAAATGGTGCTGTCCTTCACCGCGTCCAAAATGGCGTCTTTAGAGAAAAAACCAGCAAACGGTGGAATACCCGCAATGGCTAAAGTACCAATCGCGAAAGTAATGGTCGTAATCTTCATCTTCTTTGATAGGCCGCCCATTTTCCAAATGTCCTGCTCATGAAGAGCGTGAATGACACTTCCCGAACCGAGGAATAACAACGCCTTAAAGCAGGCATGCGTTGTTAGATGGAACATACCCGAGGTATAGCCGCCCACACCCAGCGACATGATCATGTAACCCAATTGCGAAAGCGTGGAGTAAGCCAAAATACGTTTGATATCGTCTTGCGCCAGTGCAATGCTGGCGGCAAATATCGCTGTGAACCCGCCGATATAAGCCACAACCGTCATGGATAAAGGGTCAGCTGAGAAAAGGTTGTAAGTGCGCGCCACCATGAAAACACCGGCGGCGACCATGGTCGCCGCATGGATCAAAGCCGAAACAGGCGTCGGGCCTTCCATGGCATCTGGAAGCCAAACATGCAAGGGAAACTGCGCGCTCTTCCCCACCGCGCCGCAGAAAAGAAGAATCGCGATACCAGCCACATAGCCGCTGGCCAAGGTGTGATTAGCCAAGCCTTGGGCCACCAAATCTTTCACTTGAGCAAAATCAAAGGTTTGGAAAACCATACCAATCGTTACCACACCCATTAAGAAACCCATGTCTCCAATGCGGTTGACGACGAAAGCTTTTTTGGCTGCGTTAGCCGCTTCTGGTTTGAAATACCAAAAGCCGATCAATAAATAAGAACAAAGACCAACCAATTCCCAACCGACAAAGATTTGAAGATAGTTGTTAGAAACAACCAACAAAAGCATCGAAGCTGTGAAAAGAGAAAGGTAGGAATAATAGGTCGAAAATCTTTCGTCATCATGCATATAACCCAAGGAATAAATTTGAACTAAAAGAGAAATGAAAGTAACCACCAAAAGCATGTTGGCGCTCAAGGGATCAATCAAAACACCCACATTGGCTTGCCACGGAGCGATTTGAAGCCAGGTTGTCCCGAAAGTAACTGAACGGCTGGCCGGATCCATTTTTAAGAGTTCAAACAAAATTCCGACAGCAAGAGCAAAGCACGACGCCATTGTCAAAATGGATATGGCCGCCGAGATGTTTTTAAAGCGTTTCGTGAAAATAGTAATCAACACATAAGCCAAGGCTGGCAGAGTCGGTATTAACCAAGAATATTGAATCATTCTTCCCTCTTATCCGCTGAATTAAGAATTAACGAACCAAACTTTTAAACAACTACCCGCGTAAATAATGAGCGTCGTCCACATTCGCCGTACGAAGATGTCGATAGATCGAAATAATAATGGCCAAAGCCACAGCCGCTTCAGCGGCCGCGATGGTGATGACAAACACCACAAACACCGGGCCCGTCAAACTGTTCCAGTTCCAATAGCGGGCAAAAGCCAAAAAATTGATATTCACGGCATTGAGCATTAACTCAATACCCATCAAAACCGAGATCGCATTTTTGCGGGCCAAAACGCCGAACATGCCGATGCCAAATAAAATACCGGCCAAATAAAGAAAATGAACTAAAGGAATGTTGTTCACGCTGGATCCTTTCGGGCAATCACAATGGCGCCGACTAAAGCGGATAACAAAAGTATTGAGACAAACTCAAAAGCAAAGGCAAAACCATTTTCAGGTCTCAGTAAAGCCCCTGCTAAATAGGCCACGCCGCCTTGAAAAGGATGATCTGGGCTCGCGATGTTGGCGGCTAATTGCTGCGAAGCATCGCCAGTTGTAGAACTCAGCATCAAAGACATCGGGTGTTCTGCGCCAACAAACGGCGACTCTTGAATCGCCGCGATAATCACCGCACTCAGCAGAAGAGCGACCACGATCGAGAACAAAAACTGGTGATTCATTGCCTTAGAGCGTTCGTCCATCATGTTTCTCGTTAAGCTGATACCAAAGATAATGATGACTGTCACCGCACCAACGTAAATAAGCACCTGAACGCTCGCCAAAAAGTCGGAGTTTAAATAAAGAAACACACCTGAAATTCCGAACATGGCCATCGCCAAAAAGAGAGCGCAATGAAACAAGTTGCGAACCGTGAGCGCCATCAAAGCCGAAGCTACCGTAATTCCGGCAATAACGTAAAAAATCATATTTTCCATCATTACGCTCCCGCGACGGCCGGAGCGGCCGCTTCAGTTGTCGCCGCTTCCGGGGAAGCCGGTTGTGCCGGTCTAATCCACTTCATGGCGTTTTCGTCTTGTAATAAGCTACCGCGCTTGTAAACAGAGTTTTCATATTCTTCAGAAACGAAAGTCAAAGCATCGAACCCGCAAGCTTCCACGCAATAGCCGCAAAAAATGCAGGTCGAAAAATCCAGCTTAAAAGTCGTCATTCTTCTTTTGCCATCCGCCTGGCGCACGCCCTCCAGCTTAATACAGCTATTAGGGCAGGCTTTGGCGCACATGAGACAAGCCACACAATTGAACTGATCTTTTTCATCATCATAGATAAGCTTAATCATGCTTCGGCTTCTGGCCGGCAAAGGCAAGCGTTCTTCAGGATATTGTTGAGTCGTGACTGCTTTGAAGTTTAGAAAATATTTCGACGTAACAGACAAACCGACCAAAAGATTCCACAACCCCGAAAAAACATTTTTAAAGTATTTAAAGAATCCCATTACTGCGCTCCCTTCCCGTAGAGAAAAAGCCACACGGCCGCCGTCACCAAAATGTTCAGAATTGAAAAAGGAATCAAAACCTTCCAGCCAAAATCCATCAATTGATCGACTCGAAGACGAGGGAATGTCCAGCGGAACGCCATGACCACATAAATCACCGAGACCAACTTAATCATGAACCATATAAAACCCGGCAAATGCAGGAAACCCAAAAATGCCACCGGGAGCCAGCCGCCCAGAAACAATGTCACAGCCACAGCCGAAGAAACTACCACCGCGATATATTCACCCAAGAAAAACATCGCGAACTTAACACCCGAATACTCGGTATGAAACCCACCGATAAGCTCAGACTCCGCTTCCGGAATGTCGAAAGGAGCGCGATTGGCTTCAGCCGTAGCCGAAGTAATAAAAATAAGAAAAGCCACTATTTGCGGAAAGATAAACCAATAGCCGGCTTTTTCTTGATACTCAACAATGCCGGTCAAGCTTAATGTTCCCGTAATCATAATGATGGGAACCACCGAAAGAACCAAAGGGACTTCATAGCTAATGATTTGCGCCGCTGATCTAAAACCACCCAACAAAGCGAACTTGTTGTTCGAGCTCCAGCCAGCGGTCAGAATAGCGATAACCGTAAACCCCGTGATGGCAATGATGTACAAAATGCCGACATTCAAATCCTGAACTACCATCCCCTTATCAAAAGGAATAACCACCATTCCCATGAACGTCGCCACGAAGGCAATAATCGGCGCGATGTAATAGGGAATCTTGTCTCGATTAACCGGCTTCACATCTTCTTTAGTGGTGAGCTTGATGGCGTCCGCGACGGTTTGTAAAAGTCCAAAAGGACCCACACGGTTTGGACCGATACGGCTTTGCATGTGAGCGGAAACTTTTCTTTCCATCCAGACCAGGAACATCACAAAAACCGAAATAAACCCAAACATCACCACTGAGGAGATGATCGGATTAATAAATCCAGCTAACGCGGAAATCCCCAATTGAGAGTAAACCCAGTTCAATAAGCCCGCTACGGATTGAACAATGTTTTCGCCTGTTAACATAATTTCCTAGTCCTTAGAAAAATTAACGATCCACTTCAGGAACAATCATGTCCAAGCTTCCCAAAACGGCCATGATGTCGGCAACTTTCCAACCCTTTGTCAACTGATCCAAAACGTACAAGTTGCTAAATGAGGCGCAGCGGTATTTTGATTTCCACGGCTTCGCGGTTCCGTCACCCACCAAATAGACACCCATCTCCCCACGCGAAGATTCAATTCGGGAATAAATCTCGCTGCCAACAGGCGCTTTCAAAACCGGCGGCATCTTAGCTTCAAAAGAACCAGGTTCTAAGCGTTCTAAACATTGGCGAATAATCGAGACACTTTCACGCATTTCATTCATGCGCACTTTGTAACGGCTCCAGCAATCCCCGGCCGTTTCAATGCATTCGTTAAACTTCATTTGATCGTAATAGAGATAAGGCTGTTGCTTGCGAACATCGCAGGCGATGCCCGAGCCGCGAAGCGAAGGACCACAGACACCCGCGTTAATACCAACCTCAGGCGCGATAATTCCCACACCCTTAGTGCGCTCTAAGAAGATCGGGTTATAAGTGAGCAAATCTTCATACTCGTCGACTTTAGGCTCAAAGTAATCCAAGAAGGCGCGGCACTTAGGAACGAATTCAGGAAGAATATCAATCATCACTCCGCCGATGCGGATATAGTTGTAAGTCAATCTTTGACCGCAGGTCATCTCGAACAAATCCAAAATGCGTTCGCGTTCGCGCAAACCATAGAGGAATGGAGTCAACGCTCCGATATCTCCCGCGAAAGCTCCCATCCACAACAAGTGACTTGCCAAGCGCTGCAACTCAACAAAAATCATCCGCAACCATTGGGCCCGGGCTGGCGCCTCAATGTTCATTAATTTTTCCGTGGCCAAAGCAAAAGCCAGATTCACACTCATGGCCGAAACGTAGTCAATACGATCGGTATAAGTAATACACTGAGGGTAAGTACGGTTTTCGCAAATCTTCTCAATGGAGCGGTGCAAGTAGCCCAAAACCGGCATGGTTTCTTTTACGGTTTCCCCGTCCAACTTAACAATCAAACGCAAAACACCGTGTGTCGCGGGATGCTGAGGGCCTAAGTTAACAACATATTCGTCTGTCCCAAATTGAGACTCGCCGCCAACCTTAACTTGGCTTAACAATAAATCCGTCATCGGCAAAGTCCTTTCGCAGAGGGAATTTCTTATAGTCGTCCGGCATCATGATGCGGCGCAAGTCAGAGTGTCCTTCAAAAACAACTCCATAAAGGTCAAACACTTCGCGTTCAAACCAATTTGCGCTCTTCCAAACATTTTCCAAAGTAGGAACTTTGGGATTATTGCGGTCAGCATCAACCTTGATGGTCACTTGATGAAAGTGTTTGTAAGACCAGAGATGGCTTACCACCGTGATTTTATTTTCTTTGGGATAATCCACAGCCGTCAACGAAGACAAATGATTGAAGAAATACTCGCCTTTGTCATGCAGCTTTTGACACAGCGCGACATAGCGATCCGGAGCAACCGTTATAATCGCTTCTTTTTGCGCCGAAATAACGGCGGACAGAATCTCGTCTTTAAAATCCACTTCGATTTTGGACTTCAATTCTTCATTTGTCATAAAAGGTCTATCCCTTAAAAATAAAACGTTTTCAGCTTTTCGCTAAACTTTAAGCGTTGCGGCGACGGCGGAAAATCGGTTCATCATCAATCTTCTTCTGAATGGCCATCAAACCGTGAATCAAGGATTCAGGACGCGGCGGGCAGCCAGGAACATAAACGTCAACTGGAACAAAGGAATCGATCCCCTTCACCACTGTATAAGAATCATAGTAATAGGGTCCGCCGGCAATCGTGCAGCTTCCCATGGCGATAACCCAGCTCGGCTTCGGCATTTGCTCATAGAGCTTCTTGAGGGCATAACCCATTTTTTCAGTAATCGTACCAGCGGCGATTAATAGATCCGCTTGACGGGGCGAAGGGCGGAACACTTCCGCGCCAAAACGAGCGATGTCATAACGGCTGGCAGCCGTCGCCATCATTTCAATAGCGCAGCAAGCCGTCCCAAACTGAAGCGGCCACAAAGAGTTTTTTCGCGCCCACTTAAAGATAAACTCCACGGCTTTTTCCAAAGTCCAAAGACCCGGAATATTACTCTCACTTTCCATCAACTCAATTTCTTTGTGCGTTACGCCTTTTAACCCTACTCCCATTTCAAGGCCTCCTTTTTCCACGCGTAAGCCAAACCAATCAGCAAGATCGCGATAAACACAACCATCTCTCCAAAGCCAAAAAGCCCCAGCTGCTTGAAAGAAACTGCCCAGGGATAAAGGAAAACTGTTTCAATGTCAAAAATGACAAAGAGAAGCGCGTAAAGATAAAAGCTCACATTAAAGCGAAACCATGAAGTGCCGTAGGTTTCCACACCACATTCGTAGGTGTCTTCAAAGATTTCTTTTTTATATTTGTATTTGAGGCCCAATAAGCCGTTGGGGCTTAAAAGCCAGCCCGTGATAAAGGCCATGAGGATGAAGAAAATGCCAGCCAAGAGGAAAACAAGTACATAACCGTATTGTTCGAGCATGAGCCTCTCTCTTGTGAAAGGTAGACTGCAAAAGCAGGCACATATTTACACGTCTAACTGGGTAATTTCAAGGCATAACTTAGCTGAATCGACTAAAAGTCGCGATTAATCAAAAAGTCAGCAAACTGAACAAACTGAGCTTTACCGCCGTTCCCATTCAATTCCGTCAAACCAGCCTTGGCATCTTCAACAAAATACTTGGCCTTTTGAATCGATCGGTTAATCGTGTCGTATTTTTTCAACAGGACATTTAAAAACTTTAAATCGGCGGCAGTTTTAACTTTTCTAAGAATGATGGACTTCAACTTTTTATTCTCGGCCTTGGTTGCCGACCCAAGACAATAAATCACAGGTAAAGTTAATTTACCTTCGCGCAAATCGCTCATTACCGGCTTACCCACCTTATTTTGCTTACCCACAAAATCCAAAGTGTCATCAATGACTTGAAAAGCCATCCCTATGCCCAATCCAAAACGATAAAGGTTCTTTACCGTTAAAGTGTCCCCGCCCGCTAACATCGCGCCGGTTTGGCAGCTGGCCGCGAACAAAACCGCGGTCTTCTCTTTAATCACTTCCAAATATTGTTCTTCCGTTAAATCCACATTGAACCGGTTAAAGGTTTCGGAAATTTCACCATGGCAGATGACGTTGGTTGTGTCAGCCAAGCTACTCACCACGTCTTTCGGTAAATCTTTGGCCATCAAATAGAAAGAAGAGGCAAATACATAATCACCCATCAAAACCGATATTTCATTTCCCCATTTGAAATTGAGCGTCTTTTGTTTACGGCGAACCGCGGAATTATCAATGATGTCATCGTGAATGAGGGTGGCAACGTGAAGCATTTCTAAGGCGGCACCTAAGCTGATTGTTTCTTCAGATAGTTGTCCGCAATATTTTGCCGAAAGAATCGCGAGAGCCGGCCTGACTCTTTTGCCAGTGGAATGGGCAAGATAATCCACCATTTGTTGAATAAAAACATTTTCAGTTTTTAGTGCTTGCGATATCTTTTTTTCAACACGTTCTAAATCTTTTTTGATCGGATGGGTTAAATCGGTCAGTATCACTTTTTTCTCTAGTTTTCTTATTTTGACTTTCGGCCCAAAACCTCTTATTCGCCAAAAAGCTCTTTCATTTCCAAGAACTTAATAAACTTTTCAAGATTATCCAGGCTGGTTATCACGATGTTGTCTCCAGACATACTGGCCACACGCGCGTGAATTAACTTATCAACAATCTCTTGGGTTTTAGCCATATCAAGTCCGCACATCTTACTTAAGAAAGGTACAGTGAAATCAATGTCCATCTTGATGCCCTGCGGCCCTTCCTGTCCATGCTTATGAACCACGAGCAGAATGGTATTCGCCACCAAACGTTTGTCATTCTTGATCATCAAATCAGCGATCTGCTGATTAGCGTCACGAAGACGCGAGGACAATATTTTCAGTATCTTTTTGACGATTTTTGGATTGGTTTGAATGTGCTGTTCGAAAAGTTCTTCATCCAACGCAATTAATCTCGAAGGTTCCATCGCGATGGCATTAGCGGAACGAACATCTTTATCAATGATCGCCATTTCGCCGAAAGAGTCTCCAGGCCCTAAGACGGCCAAGGTTTTTTCTTCGCCGGTCTTGAGTTGCTTAGTAATCATGATTTTGCCAGATTGAATAATGTACATTTCCGCGCCAACATCACCTTCACGAAAAACCACATCACCCTGATTGTATAAACGACCGTATTTTTCGAATACTTCTTGTTCACCGCTCATAGAACACCTCGATTGATCTCAATGGAAAAACGGCAAAAGGCCAGAGAATGGCCCAATGAATGCAATTGAAGTATAAAGAATTTTAAAAGGAAGGCAAGATTTAGAAATACCAAGCCAAAGAAAAGTGGTGATTTGAGCCCAAAATTCCTTGATCGGTCCAAGCATAGTCAAAGCCAAAATAGGTTTTGAACAAGGCTAACTTGACGCCGGCGCCCAAATACAAACCAGCTTTTCCGCCAACGCCCAATTGATTTTGATCAATGGAGCCTTGGAATTGATAACCGAACCGTCCCACTAAAGTGTTTTTATACCAATATTCCCCACCTAAGCTGGTGGAAACAACATCGTCGTTCGGGAAATCAACATCCCAGTCCATTGTGAAGTTGTCATCAAACATTTGATAGGCGGCACCAATTTTGAAAACCAAAGGTAAGGGATCAGACACTTGTACAAAGGTCAACCCTGGACCTAAGTTTTGAAGATCCAAAGCAAGTTTCAAATGCGGAATGGGGGTTTTGTACATCACGCCAATATCAACCGCGGCGGTCGAGGCAGAAGTGCCCGCCAAGCTCTTAGTAATGTATTTAGCGGTTAAACCAATATCAAAGGAATAGCTTAAGCGGTAAGCGGCAGCTATATCGATGTCATAGTAGCTTTCGCTGAAGGTCGCGCCAGTCACAGTACCGGTAGAATCCACAACATTTTCCAACCCCGTGCTTAAAACCTTAGCGCCAAACCCCAAAGTGAAATCATTACCCATCTTAAAAGCACCATTAAGGTAGTTGTATGTAACGGTTTCGATAAAAACGTCATATTCGGCCAAAAGCTCAGAACCTTGCATTTGGTTAAGACCAGCTGGATTCCAATAAACGGCGCTGGAGTCATCCGCAACAGCTGTAAAAGCCTGCGCCATACCGATGGCCCGGGGATTAACGGGGATTTTCAATTCAACGGCGCCAGTGGTGCCTGGGCCGCTTTGAGCCGCCACTGTTCCACTAACCAAAAAGGATAAAAGCAAAACTGCAAACGTTCTTAGATAAGTTGGTTTTATATTGCTTTTCAAACGAACCCCCACCAATTTTGATTAAGTATATCCCTGCCTCAAATAGGCGTCAATGCGCATTCATGGAATAGCTCTTAATGCGTTGCGCATCTTTTGCTAATTTTTCTGACAAAAATTGGCCTGTATGCGAGTTTTTGAGTTTAGCGATCTCGCCCACTTCGCCCATGCCCACAATTTGGCCGCCCGCATCGCCGCCTTCGGGACCCAAATCTACAATATAATCAGCCGTTTTTATGACATCCAAATTGTGCTCAATTACGACCACTGTATTGCCTGCCGCAACCAACCGCTGCAAAACCACAATTAAATGATGCACATCCGCAAAATGCAGACCCGTGGTCGGCTCGTCCATGATGTAAATCGTTTTACCGGTGCTTCGCTTACCCAACTCCGTCGAGAGCTTCACCCGCTGCGCTTCCCCGCCCGATAGGGTTGTGGCTGGCTGCCCCAACTTGATGTAGCCCAAACCAACGTCATGCAATGTTTCTAAGATTTTTCGGATTTTCGGAATGGCCGCAAAAAAGGCAATACCTTCCTCAATGCTTAAATCCAAAACCTCCGAAATGTTTTTGTCTTTATATTTAATCTCAAGCGTTTCACGATTGTACCGCTTGCCTTTGCAAACCTCACAAGGAACGTACACATCCGGCAAAAAGTGCATCTCGATTTTTATAACACCGTCACCTTCACAGGCCTCACAACGTCCACCCTTAACGTTAAAACTAAAACGCCCCTCTTTATAGCCGCGGGCTTTGGATTCAGGCAGTTGCGCGAAAAGGTCACGCACGTGCGTAAAAATACCCGTATAAGTCGCGGGATTAGACCTAGGCGTCCGTCCAATAGGCGACTGGTCAATTTCGATGACTTTATCAATGTGTTCAATGCCCTCTAACGATTCAAAGTCGGCAGGTTTAGTTCTCAGGCGATAAAGGCCATGGATCAAAGCTGGATAAAGCGTTTCCATCACCAACGTGCTCTTACCCGAACCAGAAACTCCAGTCACTGCCACTAAACTTTCAAGTGGAATCTTGACCGTTAAATTTTTTAAGTTATTTTTAGTCGCGCCGGTTAGCAAAAGTGATTTTTCAAAACTGCGATTGGAAACCAACTTAGCTGGTATGGAAAGTTTGCCGGAGAGATATTGGCCCGTTAAAGATTTTTTATTCGCTATAACCTCTTCAAGTTTTCCCGCCGTGATCACTTCTCCGCCCTGAATTCCAGCGCCCACGCCCATATCCACCACAAAATCAGCCGCCTCAATCGTATCTTCATCATGCTCCACTACAATCACCGTGTTGCCGATATCTCTCAAATGATTTAATGTGCTCAACAACTTAACGTTGTCTCTTTGATGCAAACCAATAGACGGCTCATCCAGAATATACAAAACACCCACCAAAGCGCTTCCGATTTGAGTGGCCAAATGAATGCGCTGCGCTTCTCCGCCGGATAAGGTCGCCGTCGTTCTATCCAAGGTCAAATAGTCCAATCCGACATTTTTCAAAAACAAAAGACGACTTTTGATTTCTTTTAAAATTTGACTTCCAATGGCTAATGACCGAGAGTCCAATTTCAGATTTTCAAAAAAGTTCAAACACTTTTTCACTGACTGATTAGTCACATCCACAATATTTTTATCGCCAATCTTAATAGCCAGGCTTTCCGGCTTTAATCGGCTTCCTTTACAATCACGGCAGGCTTTGCTGATTAAGTACTTCTCAATATCTTCACGAATATATTCTGAATCGGTTTCCTGAAAGCGTCTTTCTAAGTTCTTCACCACACCCTCAAAAGGGCCCCAAAACTTTTGTTGATAGCTTCCCTTTTTAATTTTGAATTCTATCTCTTCGTCCGTCCCATTCATGATCGCGGCCTGAACCTTAGCTGGAAGTTTTTTAAACGGCACGTTTTGACTTACTTTGAAGTGGTTGCAGATACCTTCCAAAATGTTTTGATAATAAATAGCCTTAGGCGACGCGTAAGGTTCAATCGCGCCTTCAGAAATGGACTTTTCAGGGTCTAACACCAGCGATTCATCCACTTCCATCTTGAAACCCATACCCGTACAAGAAGGACAAGCGCCATGGGGGTTATTAAACGAGAAACTGCGCGGCGCCGGTTCTTCAATACTCAAACCGCAATAGACACAGGCGAATCTTTCAGAAAACAGATGTTCTGTTATTTTTGAGCCCGATCCTTCTAGAATTGTGACAACACCCTCGCCGTATTTCAGCGCCGTTTCCAGGGATTCAGCAAGCCGCTTCTTGATGTCTTTTTTCAAAACAAGACGATCCACCACAACCTCAATATCGTGTTTCTTGTTTTTGTCCAATTCAATATCGTCGTCCAACTCCTGTAAAACACCATCAACCCGCACCCGCACAAAGCCGTCTTTTCGAATTTGTCCGAATATCTTTTTATACTCGCCTTTGCGGCTAGAAACCAAAGGCGCCAAAATATGAATTTTAGCTCCTTCTGGGAAATCTAAAATTCTGTCCACGATCTGTTGCGGCGTCTGTTTGCTAATCGCGCGGCCGCACTTCACACAATGCGGCAGTCCCACCCGGGCGAAAAGAAGGCGTAAATAGTCGTAAATTTCTGTGGTGGTTCCCACAGTAGAACGGGGATTTCGGCTTCCGTTTTTTTGTTGAATCGCTACCGCCGGAGACAGCCCCTCGATTAAATCCACATCGGGCTTTTCCATTAGTCCTAAAAATTGACGGGCGTAAGCCGACAATGATTCCACATAACGGCGCTGGCCTTCGGCATAAAGCGTATCAAAAGCCAAAGAAGATTTACCCGAACCCGAAACGCCGGTAATAACCGTTAAACAATCTCTCGGTATTTCAACGTCGATATTTTTAAGATTGTGTTCGCGCGCGCCGCGAACCACGATGGATGTGTTTTTCATTCTAAAATTCTCCCGTCAAATTACTGGAACTGAGCTGCGGAACCAGTTAAGCCCTGATTACGAATACCGTTTAAGTTTTGAAGCTGTTGGTCGGAAACAGACAGCGGCCGGCCTGGAAGCGCCTTTAAGTTAAGCGTAAAAAATAGCTGTTCCCCGTTAACGGGGTCGCTGGAATAGCCCAACTGGGCTTCCCAGTCATGTAAATCCCTATAAAGGCTCACACTGCGCGACTCAAACTTAGCGTTGGTGCAATCATAGGTTTCTAAAGCTGAAATCCTATAGTTCGTGAACAGCGCCAAATCGACTTCCCCGGAAATTTCAAATGTTGGTGTCAGTGGAGGAATCAGCCCCTGATTGATATCGCCCGTATTACTCACATTAGGATCCACATAGTTGCCAGAAAGTCTGAAGCGCCAGAGATCCTTGGTGCTCTTGTAGTCCAAAACGCTGTTAAAATCTTTGATCGCGTTGGCCTGAACCGAGTAATCAATAATGGCTAAATAGTCAAACTGCGGCAAGGGGGTAAAGTAAAATTGTTGGTTTAAATAATTAAGCTTAGCGCCATCCGGCCCTTGCACCGTAAAGTCGTAACTAGTGCTGGTCCGCGCTCTCATTAACGAGCCGGCGGTAAATTCCATATATGCGGACAAAAGGTTGGAAGTAATACCATCTGCATGGTCCGTCGGCAGAAGATTATTTAATTTTTTCGACAAACCATAAGTCGCGTTTGTCGTAAAAAACTCAGACCACCGGCCGGCCCACGTGGAGCTAACATTCACGTTATTCGTGCTTCCCGCGCTTCCCGCTCCCTGGGTAACCCCCTGATCCGAAACGTCTTGATATGTTTCATTTAAATCAATTCGCGAATAAAAAGTCTGCGTTTTGAGAAAGACTTTGCTTTCGCTCAAGCCAAAATCTCCCGTGAGATGGCTGACGTAAAAATTATTGGCGATCGTATAGGTATGATCGGCATTCAAAGTAACGTCGTATTTAATGAAGTTTTTATCAATGAGTGGCAGAGGAAAAAGACTAAAATTTATCTGAGGCAAATTCTCTAAACTCTCTTGAAAATGATAGCTATTGGCAGGATCAACTGTTTCCTGACGCCGGTAAAGTAAGCCCAAAGTGTATTGTTGACGGGTTAGCGTGGTGGAAATGTCATATTCTTTAACCGTCGAGACTAAGGAAGGGTCTCTTCGCGCCACAGAATAGTCCTGGCTAAAGTAACCATCCCCCGGCAAATCCGCCTCAACACGCCCCTGAAAGCTCGAGGAAATCGCCCACAAACCTCTCAAACGGGATTCCCATCTAAATTGATTGGTGTCTTTTTCTTGAATGCCATAACCGTAAAGCGAAAAGGCCGAATAGTCATTCAAAGCGAATTCATGGCGAAACCCAACCCCGATCCCCTTCTTCGAAAAATAATCGGTATACAATGCGCCGTAATTAGTCGGGGTGAATAAATAGTTGTTAGTCAACAAAAGGTAATTACCCAAGTAAGCCGTGGATCCTGTCTGGAAAGAAAAAGGTGTCCGAACATCGTGAATAGCCTTCACAAAAAACGGAAAATAGAAAACCGGCACCTTGCCGATATAAAAAACAACGTTTTCCGCGACTAAATAATCATTGGAATAAATGGTGATTTTGTCCGTTTGCAAATGGTAGTGCCGGTAAGCAGGTGAATAATCGCAAGTCGTGGCAATACCGTTTTTAATCACTATTTTGTTCTCTTCGATATCCACCTCATCGCCCGTCGTAATCCAGGGCGGCGCGGTCGTCTTGATGTTGAACGCCTTCCCCTTTTTAGTTTTCAAGTTATAAATTAAACTTTCAGTTTCAATCGTTTGTGCCCCATCCTGAAAAACAACGTGCCCATTGGCTTGCACGTCTTGCGAAGCCGTGTCGTAACGAAGCGTATCGGCGTAAAGATGATCAGAACCTTGCTGCAGATGAACCTGCCCTTTGGCCATCACCAAGTCCTGTTCTTTCAAATACTCGATGGTATCCGCCTGAAGATGCACCTGCGAAGTGGGCGAAAAAGCAACTTGGGCCCACGCACACGGAATCGATAAAAACAAAAAGGTAAAAAATAAAAATAGATTTTTAAATTGGTTTTTCATTTACGCGCTTTTATCTTTTTGTCAGGAAATATCATTTTCATTGTATTCATTAGCGCCTGGCCAAAATCATGCTTGTGATTAAGCCAAAAAATCAAAACTACCCCGATAACCACAAAAATAATGTCAGGCAGCCACATAGCCCAAAAAGGATCCATCACACCCATAGAACCATTCTCAGCAAACAAATCTAACAGCCAATAAACAAATACCAGCGCCACCGCCAAAATGGGCCCTGTAAAAGAACCGGCCCGCGCTAAAAGCGCCAAAGGAATGCCGATAAAAACAAAGGCCAGGGCTGAAAACGGCATGGAAAACTTTTTATAAAACTCAATCTCGTTGTAATGCGTGTCTTTTTTCTCTTTTTTCTGTTCCGCTATCTGAGCGGCCAATTCTTTAATGGATATATTTCTCGGATCCCTAAAATCCATCGCCCCGCCCTTGAGTCGGTTAGCACTTAAGTCCAACGAGCAAACCTTGAATCCCATTTGAAAAAACTCATCCAAATTGTCGTTTTTAGGAGACCCAATTTGCTGCATTACGCCGTCATTTAAATTCATCATGACATGATAGTTTTTAGTGTTCTGCTGCATCTTTCCGCTCTTGGCCACAATAACCCGGTAGGGGTATCCCCTGTCATTCAAAAGCTGTACCGTTACATTTTTTAAAATATCAGTCTTCTCGTCTTTGGCCCCCACATACAAAACGTAGCCGTCAAAATCACTGACAAAAGACTTTTCGTGAAGAAGTATGGATGACTTTTCATTCACGATTTTATATTGCAGTTTCAAAAACGACACATTTCCCCAGGGCAGAGAAATATCCCAAAAGATCACCAAAAAAAGACTGAATAAAATGCCCACTACAATCACAGGCCAAACCAAAATTGACACAGGAAACCCGGCGGATTGAACAGCAATAATCTCCCGATCCGCGCTCAAACGGCCATAGACCACCATGATGGCGACCAAAAAGCCGATGGGCAGAGACAATATTAGGAACCCGGGTTGTATATAGAGAAGCAGCAAAAAGGAGTTAATGACACCCGCGTGATTCACCAAAAGGTAGTCGATAAATTCTTTTAGGTAAAAGAGAAGGTTAAAGACAAACAGAGTGGTTCCGGTAGCCACCACAAAAGGGGGCCAAATAGCCGTTAAGCAATAGCGAACCAAGACAGGCATAGTGTTTCTCTTTACCCCACTGTTGAAAACAGGGAATTTGGCAACGAAGTATTATATAGCCAATTGAGGAAGAGAAAGCCTGTCCAATCCCGCTTTTAACGGGATTAGACCGCTGGTTTTTTACTGGAGTAAAGTGTCGGAATGTCCTGCAAATACCCCGGATTAACGCTGGAAGGCACAGCCGGAATATCTAAATTCGCCGGGTGATTGCCGTTAGACGCTGGAGCGCTTTGAGCCGGAGCCGCCGAAGGAGCGGACGTCGCGCTAGGCGCGCTGGCCACAACCGGTGGAGCCGTCGCCATAACATCTGGCGGAGCTATTTGACCATCCATCGAGGGCGGTAACGAACCCACCGTTGTCGGGGGGAACCCAGCTGGCACAGTAGAATCAACCGCTGGCAAAGCACCTTGAGGTGCTGGCATTGCCGCGGGTAAAGAATTATCCATCGCCACAGGCGGTAACGCATTGCCGCTATCCATTCCCGGTAAGCCAGCGGGAGGAGCCATACCAGTTTCCATACCCGGTAAACCGGCAGGCGGAGGCGCTTGAGCCATTGAAGAGTCCGGCATACCTGGAAGCGCGGCGCCCGGCGCCGGCAATCCACCATTGTTATCCATACCCGGCAAAGCAGCCGTGTTTGCTGGCGGCATTCCCCCGCCATTGTCCATACCCGGTAATCCGGCAGGAGCCTGAGCCATCGAAGCATCCGGCATTCCCGGAAGCGACGCGCCACCTGGAGGCAAACCATTGTTGTTGTCCATACCTGGCAAAGCAGCCACGTTTGAAGGTGGTAATCCTCCGCCGTTATCCATACCCGGTAATCCGGCAGGAACTTGAGCCATGGAGTTATCCATACCCGGAAGAGCCGAGCCACCCGGAGCCGGCAATCCACCACCGTTGTCCATGCCTGGAAGAGAAGCTGTATTCGCTGGCGGCATTGCTGAGCCATTGTCCATACCAGGTAATCCGGTAGGGGCTTGCGCTGAAGCATCCGGCATACCCGGAAGAGCGCCACCATTATTCATCCCCGGCAAAGCAGCCGGAGCCTGAGCCATAGAGTTATCCATACCAGGGAGAGTTGACGTGGTCGCCGGCGGCAATCCGCCATTGTCCATTCCCGGTAACCCAGGAGCTTGTGCCATGGAGTTATCCATGCCCGGAAGAGCGGATGTAGTGGCCGGAGGTAATCCACCAGCATTGTCCATACCCGGCAATCCCGCCGGAGCTTGCGCCGACATATTGTCCATGCCCGGTAACCCCGGAGCTTGCGCCATTGTGTTATCCATACCAGGCAGAGCAGATCCACCCGGCGCTGGTAATCCACCGCCATTATCCATACCCGGCAAAGCAGACGTATTCGCCGGCGGTAATCCACCGCCATTGTCCATTCCCGGTAATCCAGAAGATTGAGCCATCGAAGCATCCGGCATGCCCGGAAGAGCACCACTTGACGCAGGCAATCCACCAGAGTTATCCATCCCTGGCAAAGCCGTTAAATTCGTAGGAGGTAATCCGCTGCCATCATCCATACCCGGTAAGCCCGGCATGGCCGAAGAGTTATCACCCATCGACAGAGGAGGCAAAGGCGAACCACTGTTATCATTTCCTAAAGACGGCAAAGCTTGCGAAGAGTTATCACCCGGAACAGCGGGCAAAGCGGAAGAATTCAAACCGCCTGGAGGAGGCAACGCTCCCGAATTATTGGAGCCCATTGGTAAACCGGAATTATCACCGCTGTTCAAAGGCGGCAAATCACCCGTGCCGGACGGAGCAGGCGCCCCTAAACCAGACGTGCTATCCATCGGCAAAGCGGGCAGCGTTGAACCTGTTGAGGAAACAGTATCAGCGGAAGACGTGCTGGCTACGGCGCCGCTATCGCTCGGCAAAGGCGGCAGCTCGGGCTTAGCGGGAGTTTCATCCGCAACGGCCGTATCTTCAGCGCCCGGTGTCGTGGCCTTAATCGCTTTACGTTTCTTTTTACCAGCCGCTAACAAATGACCTTTTTTGAAACGTCCCATGGGCAGATCAATCGACATGCCCTCTGGCAAACGAAGACGAATTTCTTCCGTGACTTTTTTAGCCACCAAATTATCCGTCGGGTCGACAGTTAGTTCAATAAATGAAAATGAAGAGGTGTATCTCTGAACTTCAACCACGCGGCCAAAACCAACCGGTTCGCCTTGGGGAGTGAAAAAAGCAAACACATCACCCTTGCTCACGCCGCCCAATGAACCCACATCTAAATAATTGCCGCTATAGCTTTTGCCCGGTTGATCTTTCAGCGCGATCACCTGGCCGCCAATAATGTTTTTGTTATTGAATAAGCTTTTGACCAACGTTTTGGTTTCAACTGAATAAGGCAGCCCGCTGCCAGTAGAAGGGGCCACGCCGTAAGAGGCATAAGTAACGGAACAGACAACAAATAAAAGCAGAGTTTTCAAAGTGCTGTTTAAAATAAAAGAAAGACGCATGAATCCCTCAATAGGTTAGTGGATAAGCTTCACCACATTAGTAACGGCAAAAAAGCCTATAACTTTAGGATTAAATTAGAGTCGAGTTATCAGCGAAATGTAGTTAATGCCGCCGATAGAATTGCTGACGTAAGCGTAGTCAATCTCAAATAAATAGGCCCAAACACCCACCCCGGCTGAGGGTGTAAAACTATCGTTATCAAACTGAAAACCCTTGGTTTCGAAGCCCGCGCGCAAAGCCACAAACTGGCGGTACCAGTATTCCACTCCAAAGTGATAGTTATTCAAGGCTTCTCCGGCGTAAAGGGTATCCACGTCTAGATTAATGGACAACGTACTGCCTGGAACCGGAGCCTGTCCCGCTTCGGTGCGTTTCCCAAACTCTTTGGTGTAGGCTAAACCCAACGTAATGCTCGGCGACAAAACCTGTGTTGGATTAGTGGGAGTATTTGACCAAGACACATAAGACCCGCCTGTAATGTCTCTGCCGACCAAACCAATGCCTAGCTCTTTAAACGGTTTATATAGAATGCCAAAGTCAGATCCAAAACCGAAAGCGGACGCGGTATAAGCGTTTGTCTGTAAAACTTTAAGAGTCGCGCCAATGGCGATTTGATTACCCAACTTCCAGCCGCCCGAAATCAATTCCGCTTTATCGGAATATTGGGTCGTGCCCAAAATGGTTGGATTGCTTCCTGTAATGTCGATACCATCCACGCCTAACTGAAGGTAGCTAAAAGCATAGGAACCAAAATCCGTTTTAAACGCAATATTCGCAAAGTCATAGCTTTGTAAATCAGATTGAGTAGCGTGCATGGTGGTAATTTCAATATCGTCGATCAAAGCTAATCCCGCGGGATTCCAAAAAGCAGCCGTCGCGTCATTAGCGGCACCCACAAAAGCCCCGCCCATCGCTAAAGGTCGAGCTCCCGCCCCTTTAGTCAATACTTCAGCCGTATAATTTACTTGAGCGTTCGCTTTCATAGACAACGAGAAAATAACGGCGATCAGGGCAGTTAGATAAAAAC
>JABDGD010000033.1 GCA_013286205.1 Candidatus Firestoneibacteriota bacterium
TTGAAAAAGAACCGCAAATTGCTGAAGATTATGGCGGAAGCTTTGCTTGAAAGAGAAGTTCTCGATTCAACCGACGTGGATGCCTTGATGGCGGGTAAAAAGCTGGCGGCTATCGAGAAGCCGAAGACGCCGAGCAATTCCAAGACTCCGTCGAACCCGACTCCGACGCCGGTGACGCCGAATGTGGTGTTAAAGCCGCAAACCGCGCCTTCTGCGGCGAAGGGCGGATCTATCCTTGGATAAAGCGCGAATCGAAAAAGCTGTCCGTGAGATTCTTCTGGCCATTGGGGATAACCCCAACCGGGAGGGTCTAAAGGAAACGCCGAAGCGCGTTGCTAAAATGTACGAGGAAGTTTTCTCGGGCATTGAGATTGACCCCAAAGACGTAATGACCGTATTCACCACCGAAGGCCACGAAGAGATGGTCATCCTTCGGGACATTCCTTTTTATTCCATGTGTGAGCATCACTTACTGCCTTTTTACGGCAAAGCTCATGTGGCTTATATTCCCCGTAAAGACCGTCTGTCCGGTTTATCTAAATTAGCCCGTATTGTAGAAACGGTCTCCCGCAGACCACAGCTGCAAGAACGCATCACGACTCAGGTCGCGGATACGATTATGAAAGTTCTCAAGCCTTACGGTGTGCTCGTCATTGTGGAAGCTGAGCATTTGTGCATGACGATGCGCGGCGTGAAAAAGCCGGGTTCCAGCATGACCACCTCTGCTATTCGGGGCGTGTTCCGTAAGAGCGCGGCGACCCGCAGTGAAGCCCTTCAACTGATCGGAAAGTAATCACCATGGCGGAAAGAGATAAAATTTCTTTCCGCATTCTGCATCCCGACCCCATCGATTTTCTCCATTCGCCAAACCTGTCGCCGGATCTGATTTGTTCGGTAGAGTTTTCTTCCCAGTCCGAAGCCATTCGTTTTCAGAAAAACCTCCTACTGATTTCCTATTTGCGTTATGTCCGGCTGGAAGGCGCCAAGCCCTTTGAAGTGAAGTGGTCCGTCTCCTGGCCCCAGGCTTTTCTGCTGAACAAAAGCCTGACGGATTTCCCCCAAGTCGTCCGGCAAATCACTGAGGGTTTGAAGGGTTATAACCGGGACGGCTTTTGGTCTCTGCGTCTTAAAAATAACCGGAACTTCTCCTGGAATCAAAAAACTATGATCATGGGTATTTTAAATGTCACACCTGATTCCTTTTCGGATGGCGGACGTTATTTGAATCCCCATCAGGCCGCCGAGCGGGCTTTGCGCCTGCAGGAAGAAGGGGCGGATTGGATTGATATCGGCGGGGAATCAACCCGGCCCGGCGCCAAACCGGTTTCAGCTTCGGAAGAGAAAAAACGGATTCTGCCTGTGATTAAGGCCTGCGTGAAAAAGATCCGCGTGCCTATTTCGGTTGATACCTATAAAGCTGAAGTGGCCCGCGCGGCGGTGGGTGAGGGCGCCCAAATGGTGAATGATGTGAGCGCCATGACGATGGATTCTAAAATGGGCAAAACCATTAGCCTTCTTAAAGTTCCGATTGTTTTGATGCATATGAAGGGCAAGCCCGCGACCATGCAAAAGAACCCGGTTTACCGCGACGTGGTAGGGGATGTGGTCAGCTATTTTCGCGGCAGGCTGGAAGAAGCCCGCCAACGCGGTATCGGGGAAGACCGCATCCTGATTGACCCGGGTTTTGGATTTGGAAAGTCTGATAGCCATAATCTGTCCATTTTGCGGCGGATGTGGGAATTGAAAGTTCTAGGGAAACCCATCGTGAGTGGTCCATCCCGCAAGGGCACGCTGGGACGTCTTTTGGGCGGTTTGCCTCCGGAAGAAAGAGTGGAAGCTACCGCGGCGGCGGTCACCGCGTCCATTCTCAAAGGCGCCGATTTTGTTCGCGTACATGATGTTCAAAGCATGGCCCGTGTGGTTAAAATAGCTGATGCACTTCGCTATGGGGGGTAAGCCGCTTTATGAATAATCTAATTACCCTCTTTTCCAGTTTCCGCCTGGCCGACCTTTTTGACATCCTGCTTGTCGCTTTTATTACCTACCAGCTTTTGCTCCTCATCCGTGAAGTCCGCGCGAACCGCATTGTTTTGGGTTTCGCGGTTCTCTTTATTGTGTCCGTCGTGGCGGCCCAGTTTCATTTGCTGGCGCTGGACTGGCTTTTGAGCAATTTGGGGCCCTTTCTTCTCATCGCGTTTGTGGTGGTCTTTCAGCCGGATCTGCGCCGCCTGATTTCTCAAATTGGCCGCGGCGGTTTTTGGGGCGGAGTTTTCCAGGGCGACGCGGTTTTATTTAAGGCCATCAGCGGCTCAGTGCAAAGCCTTGTGAAAAGCAAAAGAGGCGCCATTATCGTGATTGAACGCGAAGACAGCCTTCAGGGCATTGTGGATAGTGGCACCAAAATGGAAGCCGAAGTTACCGCGGAACTCTTAGTAACCATCTTTGTTCCAAACTCTCCTTTGCATGACGGTGCAGTCGTTATCCGAAACGGCAAAATCGCAGCGGCTGGATGTATTCTTCCCCTAAGCCAAAACCCCAATCTCAGCAAATCTTACGGTACCCGGCACCGTGCGGCCGTGGGCATCACCGAAGAGACCGATGCTTTGGCTGTGGTTGTTTCTGAAGAAAATCACACAATCTCATTCACTATGGCGGGCAAAATTACCCCGGAAATTGACGCGGAAACTCTGGAAGAAATGCTGACGCTGTACGGCGCGAAGGTAGATTAAGGCAAATTTTGAATTGTGAATGTTGAATTGTTGTAGGTTTTATCCCGTGGGATAAAACCATCTTAAATTTAAAATTGAGAATTAACAATTCATAATTCGAACGGAGTTCGTGGATGAAACGCTGGCTCTTGCAAAATATGGGTTTAAAGTTTTTGTCCCTGCTCATCGCTTTCGCGCTTTGGGCTTATGTGGGATCACGCCAGGTATTGGAACAGCGATTGAATCTCCATGTGGAATTCGCCGACATGCCCGCGGGTATGACCTTAGAACCCAATGTGAAAACGAATATTTCGGTCAATTTAACAGGCCGCAAAGACCGCATTTTAGATATCGACCCCGATGACTTGAGGGCGGTCGTCAGTTTGCGCAACGCCCAACCCGGTCAAAAAGAAATTATAGTTCACCCCCGTATCCAGCCTCTGCCCGTCGGAGTCACCGCGAATGTGGCGGACATGACTTTGCACTTAATTCCTCTGACGGATAACTCCAAAAAGTCTAAAAAGAAACGGAGTTCCTAATGGCGACTTTAGGCGTGAACATTGATCATATCGCGACATTACGCCAGGCCCGCCGGGAAGATGAACCTAATCCGCTAGAAGCCGCTCGCATTGTGGAGAAAGCCGGCGCTCACGGCATTACGGTTCATTTGCGCGAAGACCGCCGGCATATTCAGGATGCTGACGTTATCGCTCTTCGGAAAAAAGTGAAAACCCGCCTCAATTTAGAAATGGCCGCGACGGAAGAAATGATCCGCTTCGCCATTAAAATCAAACCGGACCAGGCCACGCTGGTTCCCGAAAAACGCCAAGAGCTGACCACTGAAGGCGGACTCAATCTGGCGGCGGCGCCTGAGCGTTTTGAAAAAGCGATTGATCGGCTTCAGGCTAAGGGTATTCCGGTCTCTCTTTTTATTCATCCCGATCCGCAGATGATTAAACTCTCGGCCTGGTTCGGTGCGACCTTTATTGAAATCCATACCGGTGAGTACAGCCGGGCTTTGCGTGAGAAGGGCAGCGCGAAGAAAGAACTGGCGGAAGTCATTGAAGGCGCCAGGCTCGCTAAAGAAATCGGTCTGCGGGTTCATGGCGGTCATGGACTGACTTATCAAAATGTTTTGCCCATCGCGGCCATACCGGAGATGGAAGACCTCAATATCGGCCATAACATCATCGCCCGGGCTTCCATGGTAGGATTAGAGAAGGCGGTGAAAGAAATGCTGGCCTTGTTGAAAAAGGCCAAACGCGGAGGGAAGAAATGAACTCGAAATTGATCTGGCTGTTAGCGATTCTGGCGGTGGGCGGTCTGGGCTATTACTTGTGGAATCAAATTCCGACTACCCCTAAAGAACAAACTTTAAGCGGTTACAGCCAAACCCTTCATGACTCCGAAATGAGAGCTAAGGTAGCGGCTTCTTCCGCAAACTCGGTTGAAGTGCAACAGGCGGTAAATAAATACAAGACCGACAAGGGCAGCCTGCCCGCTTCGCTTCAAGACTTAGTGCCTGATTATTTGGATCATGTTCCCGGTGGCTTTCAGTATGACGCTTCCACGGGTACTGTTTCCGCCGCTCAGTAGACTTCCTTGAAAAAATCCAAGCCGCTTCATGATGAGGCCGGGGCTTACCGCTATGCCCTTTGGCTTTTAGGCCGAAGGCCTTATACCGCTGGCGGGCTTTTAGAAAAGTTCAACAAGCGGGAACTGCCGACCGCTATCGCCCAAATTGTTCTCGACAAACTCATCGCTAAAAAATTCGTCAATGACGTCAATTACGCTGAGTCTTTTGTGCACGCTAAGGCCGCCCAAAACTGGGGCCCCATGAAGATCCGCATGGGTATGTATAAGAAAAAAGTTCCTCGGGACATTATCGACAAGACTCTGAAGGCTTCTTATTCTTCAGAGGCTGAGGGTGAACAGGCGATAGAGCTGCTGGACCGCCAAAAACAAAGGTTTTTAAGAAAAAAAGAGAAGAAAAAAGGCCAAAGGCTCAAGCAGGCCTTCGAATTCTTGGTGCGAAAAGGCTATTCTGCGTCTGCCGCTCGTCTCGCGGTAGCCAAGGTTTTCAGCTATAATTCCGACCCTTCGGACGACGATTAATAAAAAGAGGTTTTGACATGGGCGTACCCACCACTGGCAGTGAAATCAGACAAGCTTATTTGGATTTTTTCAAGTCCAAGAACCATAAGATTGTGCCTTCTTCCTCTCTGGTGCCCGAAAACGATCCGACTTTGCTCTTGTCCAACGCCGGCATGAACCAGTTCAAACCCTACTTTTTGGGAACCATTCCTTTTCCCCACACGGTGCCTTATGCCGCTTCCTGTCAAAAGTGTTTCCGTACGGGCGATTTAGAACGGGTTGGCTATACAGCCCGCCATCATACTTTCTTTGAAATGCTCGGCAACTTCTCCTTCGGCGGTTACTTTAAAAAAGAAGCGATTGCCTGGGCCTGGGAATTTGTGACCGAAGTGTTGAAGATTGAAAAGAACCGCCTCTGGGTATCGGTGTTTGAGAATGACGATGAAGCCATTGAGCTTTGGAAGAACGCCGCGCAATTACCGGCGGAACGCATTGTCCGTCTGGGCGCTGATGATAACTTTTGGACCATGGGTCCTACGGGACCCTGCGGTCCCTGCTCCGAAATCTATGTGGACTTAGATCCAAGCGCTCCCGCTCCGAAGAGTTTTCAAGAAGCCGCTGAAAGCGGCCGGTTTTTAGAAATCTGGAATCTGGTGTTCACTCAGTTTGACCGCCAGGAAGACGGTTCCTTAAAGCCCCTGCCCAAGCCGAACATCGACACCGGTATGGGATTAGAACGCGTGGCCAGTGTCATGCAAAAGGTTCCCTCCAACTACGAAACCGATTTGATGGCGTCCTTAGTCATGGCTATCGCCAAGGCAGGCAACATTAAATATGAAGTCGGCCCGACGCAGACTTATACCTCTCTCAAAGTGATTAGCGATCATTTACGCGCGACCACCTTCCTCATTGCTGATGGTGTTCTTCCGTCCAACGAAGGCCGGGGTTATGTGCTGCGCCGTATTTTGCGCCGCGCTATTCGCCACGGCAAGTTGTTAGGTTTTGAAGCGCCCTTCCTTAATAAATTGGTGCCCGAAGTGGGCAAATTGATGGGCAAGGTTTATGCCGAAGTGGTCGACCGCCAGCCGCATATCGTCAACGTGGTCCGCGCCGAAGAAGAGCGTTTCTACGAAACCCTCGCTTTGGGCACCGAACGCTTAAAAGAAAAAGTTGAGGCGCTGAAGAAAGAAAAATCTCAAACCCTTTCGGGCGACGAAGCTTTCATGCTTTATGACACCTATGGATTTCCGTTAGACCTGACCAAAGAAATTCTCAAAGAACAGGGCTTATCGGTGGATGAAACGGGTTTCCAAACCGCTATGGAAGCTCAACGTGAAAGAGCGCGTTCTGGCTGGAAGGGCAGCGGCGACGCTATGCTGCCGCCTCTTTATAAAGAGATTTCCGCCAAGATGTCCGCGACCGTCTTTAAGGGCTATGAAAAGATGAAAGACCTGGGATCGATTGTCCAAATCATCCGGGTAAAAGACAAAAAGCACGAAGTGGTCAGCCAGTTGGCTGAAGGCGAATATGGTTTCGTCATTCTCAACCAAACTCCTTTCTATGCTGAAAAGGGCGGTCAGGTCGGCGACAAGGGTGTGCTGCAGGGCTTTAACAGCGCCGAAGTTTCCTGGGCGGATGTGCTCGATACCCAAATGGTGTCTGATACCTTGATCGGCCATTGGACCTTTATGAAGCGCGGTAAGTTAGAGGTTGATCAGAAGGTTGAAGCTACCGTGGAAGAAAGCGAACGCCGTTCCATCATGCGCAATCACACCGGTACCCATCTTCTGCACGCCGCTTTGCGCAATGTGCTGGGCACCCATGTGGGCCAGGCCGGCAGCTATGTGGGCGCGGATCGTCTTCGTTTTGACTTTACCCATTTTGAGGGCGTGAAGCCCGAGCAATTGCGCCAGATCGAAAACATGGTGAACAACCAGATTCTGACCAATATTGAAGTGGCCAAACAAGAAATGTCCTTTGATGAAGCTAAGAAAAAAGGCGCCATGGCCATGTTCAGCGAAAAGTACGGCGAGCGGGTGCGCGTCATTGATGTGCCGGGTTTCTCCATTGAACTTTGCGGCGGTACCCATGTGAACCGCACGGGTGATATCGGTCTCTTTAAAATCCTCAGTGAATCTTCTGTAGCCTCCGGTGTGCGCCGTATTGAAGCGATTACGGGTGAAGGCTCATTGGCGAAGGTTAATCACGAAGAAGAAATGCTCAAAGAGATCGCTTCTTTATTAAAAACTACCGACACTGAACTGAAGAACAAAGTGTTGGCTCTGTTGGATGAAATGAAGGGCAAAGATAAAGAATTGTCCGCTCTCAAATCCAAGCTGGCGGGAAGCCTAGTAGAAGAAATGCTGGGTCAGAAAAAAGAAGTGAAGGGTGTGTCTCTGATCGTCGGACGCGCTGATGAACTAGACCCCGAAGGCATGCGCCAACTGGTCGATACCTTAAAGGCTAAAATTGGCAGCGGCGTCATTGTGTTGGGCAGCGGCAAGCCGGATCAAATCGCTTTTGTGGCGGGTGTGACCAAAGACCTGGTGGGTAAAATTAAGGCCGGGGATATTGTGAAAGAAGTCGCCAAGGTGACGGGCGGCGGCGGCGGTGGAAGACCCGACATGGCGCAAGCCGGCGGCAAAGACGCGTCCAAAGTGGATGAAGCTCTCAAGCAGGTTGTGCCGATGATGGAGAAATCCTTTTAAAAGGTTCCGCGAATGAAGCGTTGGCTGGGGCTCGACTTAGGTCATGTTCGCATCGGTGTGGCACTGTCCGATTCTTTAGGCATGACGTCCCAGCCCTTAAAGGTCATTCAGTCCGAAGGAACTCAAAAAGATCTCATCACTCTGGGCGAGTTGGTTAATGAACATGAAGTTACCCAGGTCATCATCGGGCTGCCGATTAATATGGACGGCACCGAAAGCAAACAAACCCAAAAAATCCGAGATTTTTCCACGAAGCTTTCCGCCCGTTTAAATGTGCCTGTGTTTTTTGTGGATGAACGCCTGACCAGCCGCCAGGCCGAACGCATGATGAGTGAAAGCGGCGTGACCAGTAAAAAACAGCGTGGTAAGGTAGACCAAGTCGCGGCGGCTATTTTGCTTCAGGCAGCGCTTAAGGGCGCGCCTTTAACTGAGGTTCCTAAATCATGAAATTATTCAAACTCTACATCGTCGTCTTTTCAGTGATTTTGGCTGGTCTGGTTTTTATCCTGACGCCTACCTTCTTCTTTTCGGGTGAAGACATCGACTTGCCTGTTTATTCCAAAACCAAAGCCCGGGATATCGCTAAACAGATGAAAGAAAAAGGTATTATCCATTTCGAGGAGCCTTTTCTCATTCTCGCCAAACTCACCCGGGCTGACCGCCACTTGAAGGCCGGTCTTTACCGGCTCAACGGTCAAATGAGCCTCTGGGATGTTTTAACCACCCTCTCCGAAGGCAAGAGCGCGCTTTTGGCGCTAAAAGTGCCTGAAGGTTATACGGTGGAACAAATAGCCCTGAACTTCCAAAAGATCAACGGCGGTGATGAGGCCGACTTTTTAAAAGCCGCGCAGAACCAGGAATTGCTCAAGCGCCTGGGTGTGGTGGGGCCGACAGCGGAAGGCTTTTTATTTCCTGAGACCTATAACGTTCCCCTGGGTGCCAGCTGTGACGAGTTGGTGGAGCTGATGATCCGTCAATTCTGGGATGTGGTGGGCCCGGATTTCGCGGCCAAGTGTAAAGCGCAGGGATTAACGCCCTACAAGATGGTCGTGTTGGCTTCCATCGTAGAAAAAGAAGCCCGCAATCCCGAAGAGCGGCCGATCATCGCCGGCATTCTTTATAACCGTCTGCATCTTCGTCGGGCCCTGCAAGTGAACGCGACTTTGAACTATGTTTTGAATACCAGACACGCGTGGCTTACCACTAATCAGATTAAAAACACCGATACTCCCTATAACACTTATAAATACCGCGGCCTGCCGCCCACGCCCATTTGTAACCCGGGTGCCGCTTCGCTCAAGGCAGTCTTAGAACCAGCTGACGTTCCTTATCTTTATTATGTGGCCGCCGGCGATGGCTCCAGCCTTTTCGCCACCACTTTTGAGGAACATCAAAAGAATGTGCGCCAGGCTAAAAAAGTCCGCCGGGAAAAAAGAGCTCAAGGCACCTCCGCAGAATAAGCGGGACGCTGCGGTCCTCTTGCGGCGTTTAGTCTTAAAATTGTCCGAATCTGCGCATCTCCGAAAAGGTTTTCATGGAAAAACGACAGATCAATTTGGATTTTTTAAGAGGGATGGCCGCGCTTGCGGTTGTGGTGGGTCATCTTCGTACATTTCTTTTGGTCGTCGACAAAGCTTTTTTAATTAATCATCCCATTCTTTCCTTCTTTTACTTTATCTGCGGTTTGCAAGGGCAGGCAGTGACGCTGTTTTTTGTTTTGAGCGGTTATTTTATTGGCGGCGCCATTATTAAAGATAATGCTCGAGCCCGATGGTCCTGGTCCCGCTATTCGATTCAAAGGCTGACGCGGTTATGGACGGTTTTGCTGCCGGCCTTAATCTTGACCTTCGTTTTGGACAGTCTGGGTAAAACGATGGGAGATTATCGTTACTTTAATGGGTCGCAGGATAACTGGATTTGCTTTTTTAAAAACCTTTTCTTTCTACAAACAATTTCGGGCGGGGTTTATGGAACTAACGGCCCGCTCTGGAGTTTGGCGAACGAGTTTTGGTATTACCTCTTGTTTCCTCTTTTTTATCTCGCGCTCTTTGGCAAAAAAAGTTTGAACTATAAAGCGTTGTGCGCGTTGTTGTTTACCGTCTCTCTTTTCTTTCTGCCTGCCAATCTTACCCTTGGCGGGGGAGTGTGGTTAATGGGGGTTGCGGCGTTTATCTGTGTTTCCACGCCAGGGATACTCCGTTGGACGGGGAATCCCTTTTTCTTTATGGCGGCCTGTCTCTTTTTTGTTTGGAGCCTTTATTTTTCATATGGCCAGGATCCCATAGTAAACCCGAATTATCTGGTGGGCTTTTCGACCGCCTGCTTATTGCCGTTTCTCGCCACGCACCGATGGGATGGGGTTGGGTATACGAAAATATCCAGGGTGCTTTCTGATATTTCTTACACTTTGTATTTGGTTCATTTTCCTCTTTTGGTTTTTTTCTTTTACACGCTCAAGATCCCAACGGCTCAAATGCCGTCGTGGAATAGCTGCGCGCTTTTCGCGCTGATTCTGCTGTGTGTTTTAATTTACGCCTGGTGTGTTTGGTATTTGTTTGAACGCCATACCCACGATGTTCGGAAGTTTTGCGAAAGAAGACTGACCCCGGGCAAGTAATGGGATGTTTTCTCAGCATTTCTCTTGCGGTCAAAGGTTTCCTGCCGTAATTTAAAGCATGCCGACTTTCCATAATTCATCTAAAAGAAGTCGGTATAGTACCGATTTCAATCATTCTATTTAACGGAGAATCGGCACATATGTTTATCCAAGGTTTTCACCTGACCCAAACCGATGCTTCGGGGATGCCCATTCTCGAAGACGCTTATTTCTCCTTCCCTGAAGGTTCCTATACAGTTCTCCTGTCCGAAAACGTTTTGTCGGCCACGGCTTTTCTCAAAATGCTGGCGGGTGAATATCATCCGGTCACCGGAACACTTCGTGTTGACCATCAAGACCCTTATACCCTGACCGAATCCCAAAAACGGCGCTGGTTGACTGATGTAGGCGTCATCTTTTCAGACTTCAAATTATTCTCAGACCGCACGGTGGTTGAAAACATTCTTTTCATCCTTCGGGCCAAGGGCTTTTGGGATAAAGACTCCCTCGGCGCGGTAAACATCCTTCTCAATAAAGCGGGACTTGGGGCGAAGGCCAATCTTTTGCCCGAGGCCTTAACCGAAGGCGAAAGACAGTTAGTGATGGCGCTCAGGGCGATGATTTTCAGACCCAGGTTGTTGTTGGCGGACGACCCTTTTCAGGGCGTGGAAGAAAGCGCCTTTAGAATCTTGTTTAAGTTTTTATCCGAGTTGAATAAGTCCGGTACGACCATTGTGATTTCAGCAAGGCAGGCGGCGTTTTTAGAAGAAGCAAAAAAACTAGGGGAAGGCCAGACCATCCGTTGGATGCAGCTCGATGGCGGCAAACTTCATTCCCTCGAGGAGAAGGTTTCGTGAACTTAATATCCCGTCTGGGTTATGTGATCAAAGAAGGATTCCTACAGGTTATCCGCGCGGGCGGGTTGTCCGTGGCGGTCATTGTGATTATCGCGGCCACGCTCTTACAGCTTTCGTTGTTCCTGGGTGTGTCCCGGGTTTTGGATCATGCTTTTTCTTCGGCCAATCAAAAGTTCGAGATGGCGGTCTTTTTATCCGCTTCTACTACCCAGGCGGATACGGCCCGGCTTCAAAACTTTTTGTCCGGCGACACCAGAGTTGAATCCTTTCAACTGATTACTAAAGAAGTGGCCCTGCAGGATTTTAGAAAAGACCCCTCCATTGACCAGATGGTGAAAGCCCTGGGAGAGAATCCCCTGACTGATTCCTTTACGGTAGTTTTAAAGAATGGGGTAGCGGGGGAAGCGGACAGTCTGGCCGCGGATTTAAAAAAAGAATCCCATGTGGAAGATGTGAGCTATGGCAAAGGGGAATGGGAAACCGTCTCTAACCTGGCCCGGGTGATTCGCTGGGCAGGATTGCTCATGGCCAGCCTGGTTTTCCTCACCGCCCTCTTTATTGTGGCTAATACACTGACCCTGGCCCTTTGGGCCCGCCGGGAAGACATGCTTTCCATGGTTCGCCTGGGCGCGCCAGTGTGGATGCGCTGGGGGCCTTATCTTTGTGAGGGAATTATTCAGGGGCTGATGGGTTCAGTGATTGTGATGGTGGTTTTAGAAGTGGTCCGCCGGGTCGCGGGTGAGGCGCTTCAAAAGTACGGCGGCTTCGATATTTTGGCCACCTTGCCCTTTCAAGAATGGCTTAGCCTTTACCTGAATCTTTTAGTGATGGGCGGTGTTATCGGTATGTTGGGCGCTTTCTGGGCGCTTCAAAAGAAATGGGTGAAAGAACTGCTTTGATCCCTCTTTCGCGAAAGTTTCTTCTTACTCTCATGTTGCTGGGTTTGGCGGCTGGATTCGCGCGCGCGCAGGATGCCGAGCCGACTACCACCACTAAGCAATCCATTCTGACCAACAAACAAGGTCTGGCGGATCTTCAAAAAAAGATCAGCGAAGAAAAGAAAAAACAAAGACTTGATGAACTAAAAGAAAAGCATGTTTTGAACCGCATGTACCGGGCGAATAAGACCCTGCATAAAATCCGAAAAGCCAAAGAAACCAATGAGGTTGGTCTTCAGCAGTCCCAGCAGCGTACCGCCCGTCTTCAAGAAGCGGTGGGTCAAAAGCAGGAACAGCTGGAAGAAAGCCGCCAAATGCTGGCCCAGCGTTTAAGAGACCTTTACCGCGCTTCCTTTCACCATCCTCTTCTGGGTGGTTTGCTCGACGCGAATAACTTCACTGATTTTGCCCGCAAACTTAAATTCGACATCATGCTGGCACGAAGCAATGAAAAACTGCTGTCCCAAACACTTCAAGACGAGGCCCGGTTGAAGCGGGATTCGAATGTTTGGATCCAAGAAGCCAACCGCAAAGAAAAAATCCTCAAAACCTTAGACCGCAAAGAAAAGAATTACGACCAGGAACAAAAAAGCCGCCAGGTTTCTTTGGAAACCATCCGTAAAGAAAAAGAAGCCCGTGAAAAAACTATCCGCGAGTTAACCGAGTCGGCTAAAGACCTTCAAAATAAAGTTTCCCAATTGTTGAAAGAAGCGGCTAAGGCGCCTAAAAAGAAAAAAGTGCTGGTTGTTAAGTCGAAAACCACGACTAACGTTAGCAGTACCAAAGTCGAGACGGTTTACGTTCCGGAAGGTAATGGACTTCAGGTGGTCCGCGGCCGTATACCCTGGCCTGTGTCGGGTAAGATCATTTCTTATTTTGGTAAGACGAAAGACCCCCGTTTCAACCTGATGGTGGACAATTCGGGCATCCAAATCCAGGCCGCACAGGGCACACCCATCCACGCGGTGGCCGCTGGAGTGGTCAAATTCGCTGATTGGTTCAAGGGTTATGGAAAACTAGTGATTTTGGACCATGGGAGGGGGTATTATTCCCTCTATGCTCAAGCCGCCAATTTGAACGTTTCGGAAGGCGATTCAGTCGCTTCGGGACAGGTTTTGGGCTCGGTGGGGGATACGGATTCGCTGGTCGGAAGCAGTTTATATTTTGAAATCCGCAAAAATGGAACACCGCAGGACCCCCTTCATTGGCTGAAATACCGGAACTAGACGTCTAAACTTCGGTTACCCGCCACGCAAATACCCCTAGTCTTTCGGAGGATGTTATGGATCGCCGCCCCTCATTGTTGATGACTGCTTTAATGTTAATTGTTTTATCGGGGGTCAGTTTTGCCGCGGGAGCCGCTACCCAAAATTCCCCGGTCACCCGTCCTCAAGTCACTAACGAAGACGTTTATAAATATCTCAACCCCTTCGTCGACGCCTTGGCCATCATCCGTGAAAAATATGTGGATGTGGATAAGACCAACCCCAAAGACCTGATCTACGGTGCCTTGCAGGGCATGGTGAACACGCTGGATCCTTTTAGCCAGTTCATGCCGCCGGATGAATACAAACAAATGCAAACAGAAACCTCCGGCCAGTTCGGTGGTTTGGGAATTGAAATCGCCCTCAAAGACGATCACCTGACCGTCATTTCTCCTATCGAAGGTACGCCCGCGGATAAGGCCGGCATCAAGGCCGGGGACAAGATTGTGAAGATTGGCGCGGAAGAAACGGACGCCATGGGCATCAATGACGCGGTGAAGCGTCTTCGCGGTAAAGTCGGCACGAAAATTACCATCACAATTGTCCGTGTGGGATTGGCGGAGCCTTTTGAAGTGACGTTGGTTCGCGACAATATCAAAATCCAAAGTATTCATTCTTATATGCTTCCGGGCCACATCGGTTATGTGCGCATTACAGAATTTATCGACAACACCACTGACGACATGGTGAAAGCCATTGAGGATTTACAAAAGCAAAACCCGCTTAAGGGGTTGGTGATTGATTTGCGCAATGACCCGGGCGGACTGCTGAATGAAGCGGTGGGCGTGGGCGATTACTTTGGTGAGAAGGGCAAGATGATTGTTTCTACCCGAGGCCGCAGCGCTTATCAAACCCAGGAATTCCATGTGGATGACAGCGACAAGTTTAATAAGAGCAAGCCTATCGTTGTGCTGGTGAATAACGGCAGCGCCTCGGCGGCCGAAATTGTGTCCGGCGCTTTGAAAGACTGGAAGCGCGCGACTTTGATCGGCGAAAAGACTTTCGGCAAAGGCTCGGTTCAAACCATTCTGCCGTTGGAAAACAGCGACGGCGCGGCTTTGCGCCTGACCATGGCCAAGTACTACACGCCTTCGGGTGTTTGTATTCATGGTATCGGTATCGAGCCGGACCTGAATTTGAAAGAACATGACATCTCTGAATCGACCGTCAAGGTTTACACCAAACAGCTTCCGACCAAGTTTGCCGATATGCTGGTCAAGGAAGGGTTGGATGTGACTGAGAATGTGAAGGTCACCGACGAAATGATGACCCGCTTTTATGCCTACGCGCTCAAGAATGTCAAAAAGATCGACAAGGACGAATTGGTGAAAGACGCGGTTTATCTGCGCAACAGCATCAGCGTCGAATTGGTCAGCGATAAGCTGGGCGATAAGACTGCCCGTGAATACGCGGTTTTGCACGATCCTCAAGTGGCGGTGGCGGAGCAGATTATCGATAACGGCGGCAAGATCAGCGCCCAATTGATGGCCAAGTACCCCAAGAAAAAGGACACCGAAATCGCGGGTGAGAAGAAGCTGGAAGAAGAACGGGCGAAGCACAAGTCCTCTGATTCTGATAATGATAAAGATGACAAATAAATTTTCTCTGGTGAAATTGCGTAACAATGAAAGGGGAGCCCTGTCCGGGTTCCCCTTAATCCTTTTAACCCTCGTTTTGGTGGTGGCCGTGTTGGGTTTGCTGGCCCATTGGTTTTTGGGCGGGCCCATCGCTGTTGTGCCGCAGGCGGCCCAACCCACAGCGGTCCCCACGGTCGCGGCGGTCGCGCATACCCAGGATACAGATGTGCTTTGGCACGCCATTGATGCCAAACTGAAAACCTTAGATTTTTCCAAACTTCAAATTCAACCCGCCTCTGATGGAACCGCGACAATAGACGGCAAGAGTGTGGGGACTCATTTAGAACGCTATCGTCTGCCTGACTTATATAACTCTCAACAGCTGGCGGATTTGCTGGGCCAAAACGCGGCTTCTCTGGGAGCCAAGCTGGTGAACCCGGTTCAGGGCAAAGAAGAAGCGGGCGTGGGAACAGTTTATTCCTGCCTCTACGCGGGCGCCGGCCTCAACGCCGTCCAAGTGGATTGGGTAGCGACTTCGAAGCCCCGCATCTGTCTCATCATTGATGACGCGGGTTATCAAAGGGGCGTGGCACTAGAGGCGCTCTATGACTTTAAAGTGCCAGTGACCGTTTCCATTATTCCCCATACCGAATACTCCAACTTCTTGGCCCAGGATTTTCCGGGCCACGCGGTGGAAGTGATGTGTCATTTACCCATGCAAGGCCACGAGCATGTACCGGCTGGCGCTTATAAAGAATATTTGAAGAAGGGCATGGATGTGGAAAAAGCCAAGGCCGAGGTGAAAGCGGGCCTGGCGGATTTGCCGAATTGTAAGGGTTTGAATAATCACATGGGTTCGGTGGCTACGACGGACCTTCGGTTAATCACGGCGGTTTGCGAGGAACTGAAAGCGGAGAACATGTTCGTGATCGATTCCCGTACCTCCGCCAAAGCCATCGTGAGCAAAGCGGCTCATACAGTGGGACTGCCGGTGGCCCAGCGCCAGTTTTTCCTCGATAACACCGAAACGCCTGCGGCTATTACGAAGCAAATGAAACAAACCGCGGCTTTCGCTAAAAAACACGGTTTGGCTGTGGCCATCGGCCACTTTAAAGTCATTACACTCAAAACGCTCAAAGTCATGGTGCAGCAGCTTCAAAGCCAGGGTTATGAGTTTGTTTACGCTTCTGAAGTGGTTAAAGAGTAAACATCTTTAACCACGGAGTTCACCGAGTACACAGAGTAAGATGTTTAAAGTATCTTTAGTTAATGATTTAACTCTGTGAACTCTGATTACTCTGTGGTGAAAAAGGTTTTTTATGGACAGCTTCGTTTTAGGCATTGAGTCTTCCTGCGATGAAACAGCGGTGGCGGTGGTGAAGAATGCCACGCAGGTTTTATCCAGCGAAATTTCCTCCCAGATGGATCTTCATAAACGTTATGGCGGGGTCGTACCCGAAGTAGCTTCGCGTCTGCATTTAGACAGCCTGCCTTTTTTAGTCGAAGACGCCCTGAAAAAATCTAACAAAAGCTTTGATGACTTAACGGGTATCGCGGTGACCGCGGCGCCGGGTTTAATTGGCGCGCTTTTAGTCGGCTTCTCGGCGGCGAAGGCTTTGGCTTTTCGATTGGGTCTGCCGCTGGCGAACGTACATCACATTGAAGCTCATCTTTATGCCGCTCAACTAGACGCTGAACCGATCGCTTTTCCCGCTTTGGGATTAGTGGTTTCGGGCGGGCATACCGAGCTTTATCACATGGCAGGCTGGGGACAATACAAATTGTTGGCTTCCACTCGCGACGACGCGGCGGGCGAGGCTTATGACAAGGTCGCCAAGCTCATGGGTTTAGGCTACCCAGGCGGACCTTTGATTGAACAAATGGCCAAGCGGGCGCCGGAGATGACCAAGAATTTTTCCCGCGCCCGCATGACCGACAAAACACTAGACTTTTCTTTTAGTGGGGTGAAGACGGCGGTGTCTTTAGAACTGCAAAAGAATCCCCCGAAAAATGAAGCTGAACAAAATCAGTTGGCGGCCAAGTTTCAAAATACGGTGCTTCGTGAAATCCGCTCGCGGGTAGAAACGCTCCTTGATGAGGGTCAATTCAAAAGCTTGGTGATGGGCGGCGGCGTGGCCTGCAATCAAGCCTTGAGAGATGCTTTGAGACACGAAACCGAACCCCGGGATATCGCTTTCCGGGTGGCCCCGCCGAAGTATTGTTCGGACAACGCAGCGATGATCGCCGGGCTGGGCGCTTATCAAATTTCCCAAGGAAAAGTGGCGGATTTGTCCTCGACGGCGCTTCCTCGTGCTTCCTTTTACTGAGCCTGTTAGAATAAACCCATGCAAAACATACCTTTTGACTTCTCACTCGGCGAAATCACTTTACGTCTTTTCGTCACCCTTCTTTTAACCGGATTCATCGGTTGGGACAGGGAACGCCTTCATAAACCGGCTGGCCTTCGTACCCATATTTTGGTCGGTGTGGGTTCGGCCCTCATCATGCTTATTTCCACCGTCACCGGTCCGATGGTGAATGGTATCTATCAAGTCGATCCCCGCATTGTGGCGAACGTGGTGACCGGGATTGGCTTTTTGGGCGCGGGCACGATTCTGCATTACAAAGACGGGTTGGTGTCAGGCCTGACCACCGCGGCCAGCCTGTGGGTAGCGGCGGCCATTGGTATGGCGATTGGCTGCGGCTTTTACTCCGGCGGTATTTTGACTACGGTCATCGTGTTATTTGTGCTTTATTTGATGGGATTAATTGATGATTACTATGAAGGCAGGCTTTACCGCAGTGTGACCCTTCATGTTAGGATAACGCCCCATTTGACCGAATCGGCCAAAGAGATTTTGAGGGATGAAGAGCTGGACTTGTTGAAGGTGGAAACTGAGTCAGTGTCGCCTTCAGAAAAGTATGTGGTTTTTCACATCAAGCCCATTTCGATCAACATGGGAAAAGAATTGTCCCGTCGGTTAGCGAAACTGCCGGGCGTTAAAGAGGTTACGTTTAATTCATGAGTGTTCTATCCCGAAATGATTTTGAAGAACAAAAAAAACAGGCGGCGCCCGAAATGGCAGACTCGCCCTGGAGCACTTTGGGCAAACCTGCCCGTGAATTTAATATGGGCCAACTTAAGCTCAATGGCCGTGTATTTCTCGCGCCCATGGCCGGTTATACCGATACCGCTTTCCGCCGTTTAGCCCGCCGTCATGGCGCGGCGATGGTCGTGACCGAAATGGTGAGTTCACGCGCTTTGTTCGGCAATGGCCGTGAGAAGAGTAATGAACTGATGGAATTTACCGAACCTGAACGCCCGGTGGGTGTGCAACTTTTTGGCGGCGACCCTAAGATCATGGGTGAGGCGGCCAAGCTGGTGATGGATGAAGTGCATCCCGATGTGATCGACATTAACTTTGGCTGTCCCGTGGGAAAAATTTTAAAGTGCGACGCGGGCTCGGCGATTTTAAAAGAACCCCAAAGAGCGGGTTGGATTGTGGAAGCCATGGTCAAGGCTACCGAAGGTAAGGTTCCCATTACAGTGAAGACCCGCGCCGGCTATGACGCCATGGACAACGCGGTGTTTGAGGTTTTAGAAGCGGTGGAAGGCGCCGGTGCCTCGGCCTTAGCCATTCACGCCCGTACCCGCAGTCAAATGTTTGAAGGCAAAGCCAACTGGGATGTCATTACCCGGCTCAAACAAAAAGCGAAGATTCCCATCATCGGCAATGGAGACGTGAAGAGCGCCGAAGACGCCTATAACCTTTTCCGCCAGACCAACTGTGACGGCATCATGATTGGCCGGGGCAGCATGGGTTCGCCCTGGATTTTTGAAGAGATCAACCATTACCTCGAAACGGGTAAACCCATGAAGTCGCCTTCGCTCAAGTTCCGTTTGGGTGTGGCGCTGGAACAATTGCAATGCGCGATTGAAGTGAGGGGCGAGCGTATGGGTTTGTTGGAAATGCGCAAGCACCTGACCCATTACTTTAAGGGTTTTGACGGCGCCAAAGAAATGCGCCAAAACCTCTTAACCTCCAATGACCCCGAATGGGTCATGAAGAGCCTGGCGGAGATTCAGGCTTCTTTACCAGCGGAAGATCCCGCTGTGCCGGTGGCTTAACCCTTGGTTTCTTTCCTTTACTCTATCGATGTGGCGGTCTTCCGCTGGATTAACGAAAGCTGGTCGAACGCTTATCTCGATAGTTTCTTTTCTTTTATCACGGATATTCATCACTTCTATTTAGTCATCATTCCCCTGATCATTTATTGGATCATCTGGGGTGGCGCTAAAGGCCGCTGGTTGTCGCTGAGCCTTTTTATCGGGCTTTTACTTTCGGATCAAATCGCGTCCCATGTGATTAAACAATTAGTCGAGCGCAGCCGTCCCTGTAATGTTTTGTCCGGGGTTTTAACCCCCAATGGGCCAAGCAATTCGTTTTCCTTTCCTTCCAGCCACGCGGCCAACATGGGTTCGTCGATGTTCTTGTTGTCGATGGCTTTTAAACCCTGGACTCCGTTGTTTGTGGTCATCGGGTTACTAGTCGGTCTTTCGCGGATTTATTTGGGCCTGCATTACCCCTCAGATGTTTTAAGCGGCTATGCGCTGGGTCTCTTATTGGGTTATATCGTTTGGTGGGGAGTTGAGAAACTGAAGGTCAAATTCTCCCCGGGCAAGCCGAAGGCCGTTAAAAAGACCGCGCCCAAGGAAAAGCGGGGGAAACGTGGCTGAGAAAAACGCCATGCAGCCTTCTACCCTTTATCTGGTAGCCACCCCGATTGGCAATTTGGATGACATTACTTTTCGGGCCCTCAAAGTTTTAAAAGAAGCCACTCTGATCGCCGCTGAAGATACCCGCAACACCTCAAAGCTTTTACTTCACTTCGGCATCAAAGCCTCCAAATTGATTTCCTGTTACGAACATAACGAGATTAAAAAAACCGATGACATTTTAGAAACGCTGGCCGGCGGCGGCTCTGTGGCTTTGGCGACCGACGCGGGCATGCCGGGCATCTCGGACCCGGGCTATCAAGTGGTCAAAATGGTTTTGGAAGCTGGTTTTAAAGTGGTGCCGATACCCGGCGCTTCCGCTCTGGTGGCCGCTTTGCCCGCATCAGGGTTGCTGCCGACACCTTTTACCTTTGTGGGATTTTTACCGCACAAAACCAATGATCGCCGACAAGCCATGACCAAACTCAAATCATTAGAACAAACTCTGGTTTTCTATGAGGCGCCTCATCGGGTGACTGATTTCTTAAAAGATGCCGTGGAGATTTTTGGTTTGAGACAAGCGGTTGCGGCCAGGGAACTGACCAAACTTCATGAAGAATTTGTGCGGGGTACTTTGGAAGAATTGTTAAACCACTTTACGGCGCACGAGCCCATCGGTGAGTTTGTATTTATGATTGACGCGGCCGCGCCCGGCTCAAATGATCGAAAACCAGAATGGGACGGTTTGTCCGTGGAAGAACATTTAGTTCAGCTGATCAAACAAGACGGCCTCACCAAAACTGAAGCGGTTAAAATCGTCGCCAAGGCCCGCCAACTGCCGCGGGATGAGGTCTATCAGGTGGCGACCGGTATTGGTCGTTTAGATAAAGATTAAAGCTAACGGCTGTAACCACTCCCCCGAAGGGGATGTTTTGATCCCCGTTTTTTATTAGGGGAGAAGACACCAAGGCACCAAGAAAACCAAAATTAAAGATTTTTCTTTCAAGCAAAGAACTCTGTTTTCGCTGTTCTTGGTGTATTGGTGTCTTGGTGGTTAAAAGGTTTGTCTTTATTATTGTTAAAGTTCGTGACGATAAAAGTTCGTTCGATTAAGCTATAAGCAGTTCACTCCTCGAACATGGACAGGACTCATTGGCCCTTAAACGATCAATTCTCGGGTTCTTTCTTAAAATCATCATCGGCATCTTAATGGTCTGGGTTGGCTCCGCTGTCGGCTGTGTTCTTTATCAAACTCTTCCGCATATTCCCTGGTTGGAAAAAGAATCGGGCGTCTTTTGGGGCGGGTTTGTCGCTTATCTCCTCATTCACTTTCTGCTCTATAAACCCCTGTTAAGCCACGTCCTGGCCCACGAATTGACTCACGCATTAGCCGCGGTTTTGATGGGCGGCAAGGTTTCGTCTATCGAAGCCTCTGACAAGGGCGGCAGCACGGTCATTAACAAGTCCCATGTGCTCATCAGTCTGGCTCCTTATGTGTTTCCTTTTTACACCGCTGTTACGATTCTTTTCTATTTAGTCGCGGCCCAACCGCATAAGATTTACTTTCTCGCTTTGATAGGATTTACCTACGCCTTTCACATCGCCCTCACGATTTACTCGCTGTCGCATCACCAGCCGGATCTGCAGGATGGCGGGGTCATTTTCTCGTTAATTTTCATTTTGACGGGAAATATGATTGTTTTTCTTCTTCTGATTTGTCTAATCTGGCCTAGTGTCTTGCCTTGGTCTCTAGCTTTTCTGCAAACGTCTCAATGGGTCTTCAGTCTGGGCTTGTCTTTCGCGGCCTGGGCGAAACCCTACCTTGTTCGTTTAGGGGGCCGTACCTCATGATTAAAACCTTCGTTCTCGATACCAACGTTTTGATTCACAATCCCAGAGCGCTCGAAACATTTGAAGACAACAATGTGGTGATCCCGCTGGGTGTTATTGAAGAGTTGGATACTTTTAAAAAGTATGAGGATGAAAAGGGCCGCAACGCCCGTGAAGTAGCCCGCCTGTTAGACGCGCTCCGCAAAAAAGGAAACCTGCAAGAAGGCGTGGCTCTGCCCAATGGCGGCAAGCTTCGAGTCGATATCAGCACCCCCAACATGCATTTACCCGCGGCGCTTTCTCATATCAAAGTGGATAACGCCATTATTGGTATCGCGCTGGCCCTGAAAGAAAAAGGCGAAAACGTTCGGTTTATCACCAAAGATATTAACGTTCGTATTAAGGCGGACGCGCTGGGCGTGCCGGCGGAAGATTACGAATCCAACAAAGTTAACATCGATGAACTTTACTCCGGCTGGGCCACGGTTGTGGTTCCGGACGCGGGGATTGATGAGTTTTACAAAACTGGAAAGCTTTCGTTGGCGGATTACGCGGCGCAAAAACTTTATGAGAATGAGTTCTTGCTGCTCAAGAGCGATATTCACGAAGGCAAAACCGCTTTGGCGATTTACAAAGAATCGACCAAGCAAGCCGGCCCTCTTTGGTTTAAAGAACCTGAAACCTGGGGTATTAAGGCGCTCAACCGTGAACAACAGTTCGCGTTGAATCTGCTTTTAAATGACCGCATTCCCATGGTGACTCTGGTGGGCTCCGCTGGTACGGGTAAAACCTTGCTGGCTCTGGCCGCTGGTTTGTTGAAAACCTTAGACGAGAAGAAGTACCGCCGCATCCTGGTTTCCCGCCCCATTGTGCCGCTGGGTAAAGACATCGGTTATTTGCCGGGTACCAAAGATGAGAAATTAATGAACTGGATGCAGCCTATTTTCGACAACCTGGAATTTATTCTGGATAAGGGTCATTTGCAAAACAATGACACCGAAGAAGTGGATGACAAGGTTCAGTATTTGCTCGATTCTCACAAGTTGGAAATGGAAGCCCTCACTTACATCCGCGGCCGTTCGATTCCGAAGCAATACATGATCGTGGATGAGGCCCAAAACCTGTCCCCGCACGAAATTAAGACCATCGTTTCCCGCGCGGGCGTGGGTACCAAGATCATCCTCACCGGTGACCCTTACCAGATTGATAACCCTTATTTGGATGCCTCGTCTAACGGTATTGTCTATTTGGCCGAACGCTTTAAGGGCAATGAACTCTTTGGGCACATTACTTTGTCCAAGAGCGAACGCTCTCCTCTCGCGGCTCTCGCGGCCAAGGTGCTTTAATGGCCGCCGCTAAACGTTCTTTAATCGCAATCACCATGGGTGATCCGGCGGGCGTTGGCGGAGAAGTTACCTTGAAAGCTTTGGCTTCTTTTCCGAAGTCAGAGTTTTCACGTTATGTGATTGTTGGCGATTTTGATTACCTTCGACAGCTGGCTAAAATTTTTAAAATTAAAATCTCGCTGACTCAAATTCAAAAAGCAGAAGATGTTCGTTTGCTTCGCAACCAAGTCGGTGTTTTGGATTTGGGCGGCGCTGAAAAAGTCGAGATGGGTCAAGTTTCCGCCGCTTGTGGTGTGGCGGCGGTGGATTATATTTTTGAGGCTTCCAAGTTGGCGTTGCAGGGAAAAGTGAAGGCCATTGTCACCGCGCCAATCAGCAAAGAAGCGATTCATAAAGGTGGCTGTGTTTTCCCGGGGCACACCGAATTGTTAGCGCATCTTTCTAAAACCAAGTCTTTTGCCATGATGATGGTGGGCGGACCCTTCAAAATTGTTCTGCAATCCATTCATGTGGCTTTGAAGGATTCCCCCCGCTACGTCACGCCCGCTTTGGTCAGTGAAAAACTAGAGCTCACTCAAAAATCATTGCGCCAATGGTTTGGCATTGCCAAGCCCCGTATCGCGGTGGCGGGGGTCAATCCGCACGCTGGCGAAAACGGCGCGTTCGGCAAAGAAGAAATTAAAGTACTCCAGCCGGTGATCGCCAAGTATCAGCGCAAAGGGTTGAGAGTCTCGGGGCCTCATCCGCCTGACACGCTTTATTACTGGGCCGCTCAGGGTAAATATGACGCGGTGCTTTGCATGAACCACGATCAGGGTTTGATTCCCTTTAAACTTTTAGCTTTTGAGAATGGCGTAAATATGACATTAGGCCTGCCTTATGTCAGAACTTCACCCGATCACGGCACCGCTTTTGATATCGCGGGTAAGGGTGTGGCGAAGCCTCACAGCATGATCGCCGCTCTTAAATTGGCCGAAAAGCTTAGCTAAACTCCGTAGTTTCTTAGTTTCGTTCCTCTACATTTTTCAATCCAATCCAGTTGGCATAGTTTCTGCTTTATACAGAATTGCTTCATTCGATCGGTGTTTTGCCTTGTTAACGGTCTATCGAAGATAAGGCCCCGGTCATTGATTTAATTTTGAGGAGCACTGCCATGGACAACACTTTAAAACCCTATGTAAAAGTAAAAGTATTTGAAGACCCAAAAGGCGAAAGAGGCTTTGAGGGGGTCGGTATCTTGGTTCACTCCTGCGATGTCAGCCTGGAAAAAGCTCAGGCCCACCCGGGTTTGGAACGCTGGGGAGTCGCTTTCCCCAAGGGTATCCAGATTGTAAACCGTTGGGTTTCCCCTCAGCACTTGCTGAAAGAGGCCTGATAAAGGGTTCTTTGAGGGCTGGTTTTGTGGTGTAAATGTGACGATTTGTAGGGCTTTTTGTCAGAAATTGAATCAAATAAGAAGCTTTTGAAGGGGTATGGTTGGGTGGTTCAACCTGCTCTTTGAAGGTAAATTGGACGAAAAAGGGGCGGAAGTAAGGATTTTTGCCATTTGGCCTTTCAGACTAGACCGTCAAAAGGCATGTGGTATAATTCCTGCACTTCAAGTCCTGTACTGCTCAACACCTAGTTTGACGCCACATCGCAGTGAGGGGGCCGGCTGTTTTAGCGGCGAACCGATATTCAAATGTTTTTGTTAAGTTTTAGTAAACCAATGAGAAAGCCGGGAGGCGGACGTGAAAAAAATGAATCAAGCCAAATTATTGATGGGGACGCTGTCACTGCTAGTCATGGCGGTGATTGTCAGCTGTACCCGTAATTTATCCGTCCCGGTGACGGCGGTGGTGAATACCCCAACCGCTACGACTACCAAAACCGCGACGCCGACCAATACCTCCACTGGTCCGACGTTTACGTTTACCAGCACGGCCACTTTAACTTTCACCAGCACTCAAACCAATACGGCTACGCCGACTAACACCAACACACCTACTGGTCCGACGGCTACCTTTACCAACACCTATACCAACACGGACACGCCGACTATTACGAATACGGGAACTAATACTGATACACCGACGATTACGAACACGCCGACGTTGACGGCTACATTTACCAACACCTTTACTAACACCAACACGCCGACGCCGACGAACACTGTGGCTGGACCGCCGCCGACTGCGACCGGCACTCCGAATCCGAACGTATTGTTCGACAACTTTGACGCGGGTCCGTGGGCTGGTTGGACCAGTGGTGGTGGTAACGGCTACATGGTGAGCGTTTATATGCAGAGCGGTGTTTTTAACAACGGAACACAGAACGTATCGACGACGCAAAACGGTACGCCGGGCTCGTTGGACTTGAATGTGACCTTTAGCGCTACAACAGGAACCTTGTTAGAAGCTACGATTGAACCTGATTATGGTACGCCTTTGGATGAGACCGGTGGCACTGGAACCAATCCAACTTATTTGAGCTACTGGATCAATCCGACTGTGACCATGACAATGGCTCACATCTACATCGATGCTCCGGCTGGGACCAATACTATGATTACTAATACAACCGTATTGCCAGCGGGTGTCTGGACGAATGTGGTTCAGAACCTTTCCACTGTGCCAGCTGGGAATATGTCTAGCACTAAGGCGGTTATTCTCGACATGACTAGCGCTACGGCGACGACTGTCGATGTGCTCTACGATGAAATGTACTTCTATCCCTGATTGATTTAATCAGACCGATTCTGAAAAGCCTCTTGGGGAAACCCAAGGGGCTTTTTTGTTTTATGGCTGTTTTTTTGAATTTTGTCAGTTAGTCATACGGATTGGTGTAAAAACAGATCAGCTCGGCTTTTGCGGGTGTCTTTTATAAGGCTTTTTGAAAGAAAGTTTGGCACTGAAGATGCATTAGTTATAGGCGTCTTCGAATATCCGTCAGGAGTGTCGAATGAAACTTACCGTTCAGATGAAAGTCGCTTTTGCATTAGTGATGACATTTACTTTGATGGTTATCGTGAGCTGTTCACGCCCCTTATCCCTTCCTGTAACCGCTTCTGCCAGCACTCCCATTGCTACTGCGACTCCTTTAGTGAATACGCCTACTCCTACCAATACAGTCTGTAATGTAGGCGGCAATACCTGTACTTTTACGGCTACCTCCACCACGACGGATACTTATACAGCTACGGCTACACCCACTATTACCAATACGCCTTTAAACACGAATACGCCCACCATCACTATGACGGCAACCAATACGCCGGTTGTCCCGACAGCCACACCCAACCCTAATTTCCTCTGGGATGATTTTGATGAGGCTCCTTGGACGACGGTTTACCCCTCAAACACTTATCTGGCTTCGGCTTATGTGCAAATGGCCGTGGTTAACTCCATCGCCTCCAATACTTCAGTAACGCACAATAGTTCAGCCGGTTCGATGGATGTGAATGTTACCTTTTCCGCGTCCTCGGGTAATTTGTTGGAAATGACTTTTGAATATGGCCCGGGCGTTTGGGGCGGCGCGACTAATACGCAGATTGGCGGTGTTAACCCGACCAAACTAAGCTTCTGGGTTTACCCTACCAACGCCATGAGTGTGGCCAAGGTTTGGCTATACCAAGGATCTCCTATGGGACCGTCTTCGACTTTTGATTCCACTACGACTTTGGCGGCCAACACCTGGACCAATGTGGTGGCTGACATATCTGGCATTGCGGCTAACTA
>JABDGD010000034.1 GCA_013286205.1 Candidatus Firestoneibacteriota bacterium
AAAGACGTATTTACCAGCGGTACCATTTCGAAAGAAACCACTGCCCGGGCCATTGAGGCCTTTACCCACTTTAAAGAACTCATTCAACAGCACCAGGTAGTGAAAACCCGCGCGGTCGCTACCAGCGCGGTACGGGAATCCCGCAACGGCGCCGAGTTCATCAAAAAGATTCACCAAGCCACGGGTATTGAGCTCAAGCCCATCACCTCCGAAGAAGAAGCCCTTTTAGTCCACCTGGCCGTTTCTAAAAAGATAGCGCTCGAAGGCAAAACCGCCATGTTGATTGATATTGGCGGAGGCAGTGTGGAAGTAACCCTTGCCAAAAATAATAAAATTTTGGCCACTGAAAGCTTTCAGATGGGCGCGGTGCGCCTGCTGCAAGTGTTGGAAGAAAATAAATACGGCGAGAAGAAGTTTAATGTCATGGTTCAGGAGTATGTGGCGGCAGCCCAGCGCCGGTTTAACCAAAAGCTTCCCAATGAGAAAGCCGACATTTGCGTAGGCACCGGCGGCAACTTAGATGCCCTTTTAGTGTTAAAAAAACAGCTGTTACGCAAAAACGCGGCAGATACCTTTGTGACCCGGCTGGAATTAGACCTGATTTATAACCGCCTCAAAAAGCTTTCCTATAACGACCGTATTACCCGTTTGGGATTGCGGCCTGACCGGGCGGATGTGATTATCCCCGCGATCACGGTGCTTCAAAAACTCATGGCAGTTGGCAAGGCTACCCGGGTTTATGTGCCTAACGTGGGGGTCAAAGAAGGTCTTTTAATTGATATGGTGCCCGAGTTTTTAACCGGTAAAGCGCCCTTGCACCGCGATGAAGTACTGGCTTCCATTCGGCAAACTGGTTTGAAATATAAATATGATGAGCCTCACGCTCAAACCGTTTCCAAACTAGCGCTTGAACTTTTTGATAAAACAAAAAAGCTTCACCGGCTGAACGATGAAAACAAACTCCTTTTAGAGGCTGCCGCTCATTTGCATGATATCGGCCAGTTTGTGAGCTACGCTTCCCACCACAAACATTCCTATTACCTGATTCGCGCTTCTCAGCATATTGGTTTAAACCCCGCGCAGGTCAATCTCATCGCCAATATCGCCCGCTACCACCGTAAAGCCATTCCCAAAGCGACTCATGATAATTATCGAACGCTGGTGCCGCGGGACCGTTTGATCGTGTCTAAGCTGGCGGCGCTCTTGCGCGTGGCGGACGCCATGGACCGGGATCACAGTTCCAAAGTAAAAACTTTCAGGGTGGAGTTTAAACGCCCTAATTTCGCTATCAAGCTGATTGGTCAGGGCGATATGCTGCTGGAGCGCTGGGCGCTTTTGAAAAAAGCCGACCTCTTTGAAAAAACATTTAAAGTTAAATTCTCGGTAAGGAGCTAGTCATGGCCAAAACACCCAAAGAACCTAAAGAGCCTAAAGAAATTGAGGGTAAGTTAATCGCGGTTGAAGGGCTGGACGGCTCGGGCAAATCGACCCAGATTCGGCTATTAAAGCGCTGGCTGGAATTAGAGGGCTACAAGGTGTTTTTTACCGAATGGAACTCCTCCGATCTGGTACGCCAGGCCACCCGCAAAGGTAAAAAGAAAAAGCTTTTAACTCCCACCACCTTTTCACTCATTCACGCCACTGACTTTGCGGATCGTTACGAGCGTCAAATTCTCCCCCTTTTAAAGGGCGGCTATATCGTGCTGGCGGACCGTTACGTTTACACCGCCTTTGCCCGCGACTCCGTCCGAGGCTGCGACAAAGAGTGGCTGCGAAAATTGTATAAATTCGCCCGCAAGCCGGACATCACCTATTTCTTCGAGGTGCCTTTAGATGTGGCCCTTAACCGCATTTTAGAAGGCCGTCCGACTTTGAAATACCACGAAGCCGGCATGGACATGAACTTCTCGAAAGACCCTTACGAGTCTTTCAAAATCTTTCAGGGTAAAATTTATGAGGAGTATGGACGCATCTTTAAAGAGTTCCCCGCCGAGCGGGTGAATGCCACCCTTCCCTCAGAACAGCAGCAGGCCAACATGAGAGATATCGTTAAAAAACACATCAACTTGTCTGACTTTAAATTGCGCGCGCAGAAAGGCGGCAAAATATGAAATCCAAACAATTTTACGGAAAAGGTCTGCCGAACATAGACCCTTCGCTGCTCAAAGGGACTTTGATTGTCATTGAAGGCTCGGATGGAGCGGGCCGCTCTACCCAGATCGGTCTTCTTCAAAACTGGCTGGAACGCAAAGGCTACCCCACCGTGGTCGTGGGTTTGAAGCGTTCTGAACTGGTGGGCGAAGCTCTGGCCGAGGCTATGAAGGGCAACACCCTGAACGCTACGACCTTAAAGCTTTTTTACGCGACCGACTTCGCGGATCAGCTGGAACGGGTGATCATTCCCTCGCTCAAAGCGGGTTTCGTGGTGCTGGCCGACCGTTATATTTATACCCTGATGGCGAGGGATATTGTGCGCGGCTCCTCGCTGGACTGGCTCAAGGATATCTACGGTTTTGCTTTGGTGCCGGACGCGGTTTTTTACTTAAACGTGAATCCCAAAATGCTGGCGGAACGCAACTTTCAAAAGCGGGGCTCTTTGGACTATTGGGAATCAGGCATGGATATCATGCACGTCGGCGGCATGTACGATAACTTCATTAAGTATCAAGGTAAACTGCACCGGGTATTTGAGACACTTCAAAAAGAATTCGGTTTTACAACCGTATCGGGCGGAAGATCATCTTTCACGATCGCTAAAGAAATCAGAAACCGGATTGAGAAAATTTTGAACGCTTCTTCCGCGGCGGAAAAAAGCGCGATGGCTCACGAGATATCATCCGTCAGCAATATGCACTCGGACGATCATCCAGCCTGATATTTATGGCTTGATGACGCCGGCTAAAACGAGGGAAAAGGTGCTGCCTTTCCCCTCTTCGCTTTTAAGACGCACTTCGCCCTTCATCTTTTCAGCCAGGTGCTTCACGATAGAAAGACCTAAGCCTGTACCGCCCATGGCGCGGCTGCGCGAAGCGTCCACGCGGAAAAACCGTTCAAACACCCGGGATTGGGCTTCCTGTGGAATACCCGCTCCATGATCCTCCACTGAAAACTCCACACGGCCATCTTCCAGCACTTGAGAATAGACACGAATCTCGCTCTTTTCGGGTGAATACTTGATCGCGTTATCAAGCAGGTTTTCAAAGACGTGGAACAGCCCCTCTTGATGAGCAATGACTCTCGTTCCCACCGGAATATCCTGATGAATCGCTATTTCTTTAGATTCCCATTTGGCTTTCAACACTTCCACAACCTGCGAAGCCACTTCGGTTAGTTCCATCGGTTCTAATGAAGTGATGAACATGCCGCTTTCGATTTTTGAGAGTTCCAAAACGTCAGAAATCAGCGCGTGTAATCTTTGAGCCTGATCGGAAATTTTCTTAAGAAATTGGCCTCGGTTTTTCTTGTCATCAATGGCGCCTTCTAGGAGTGTTTCCACATAGCCCAAAATAGCCGTCAAAGGCGTTTTAAGTTCGTGCGAGACATTGGCCACGAAATCGGTTCTCATCCGCATTAAGCGTTTCATCGAGGTGATGTCGGACAAAACCACAATCTGCCCCAAAATCAGTTCCGGGTTTTTACGCACCGCCGCCACGCTGACCGCGAAGGTTCTTTCATCCTTACCCATAAACTCAATTTCACCGCTGGAGATGCCGCCTTTTTTCGACTCCGTCAAAAGATCCGCCAGAACCGGGTGGCGGACAATTTCCAAATAGTGTTTTCCCAGCCCGTCTTTTTCTGACATTTCCAGGATTTTTTCAGCGGAGGGGTTCATGAGAACAATGCGGTCAGCCTGATTGAGCAGCAAAACGCCTTCGCTCATACTATTGAGGATCACATTGATCATCGATTCGTTGGAACCCAGGCGTTGGAGCATCTCGTCGAAATTGCGGCCAGGGATATAAACATCGCGTTCCGGATCAGAAACCGCTGTCACCACGGGCACCGCCACCGGATTCGCTGGACGAGCGGGGGCCAGAAAATAAACCAGCCCCAGGGCCGCCACCATTCCAATGACGATAAACCCCACGGCCATCAGGCCCGATAGTTGAAACGCGTAGAGAGCGGCGGAGACCAGCAGAATCAAAAGGACCAAAGTCCCCAAAAAACGACCCGGTGCGTTCATGAAAAGGATCTTTCTAAAAGAAACAGGTGGTTGGCAGACGGCCTAAAGCTGGGCGTCCGCTAGACATCCTCTTTAAAGAGATAACCATATCCCTTAACCGTTTGAATATGCTTTTCGTAGGCGCTCAGTTTTTCTCTGAGTCTTCTGACATGCACATCCACCGTACGGGTGGTTCCGAAATAATCATAACCCCAAACGTTATTTAATAATACATCGCGGGAGAGCACCCGGCCCGAATGGGTCAAAAAGTAATCCAAAAGTTCAAATTCCTTCGCGGTCAAATCAAGCTTCTGACCCTTCAAGACCACTTCGTGCTTGGCGCGGTTGAGCGTAAGGTCACGGAATTTCTGAACCGGCTCACCTTCCTGGGCTTTGCTAAAGCGGCGCAGCACAGCGCGAACACGGGCGGAAAGTTCTTTGACTGAGAAAGGCTTGGTCATGTAATCATCCGCGCCCAATTCGAGACCGACAATTTTGTCCGACTCTTCCCCCTTGGCAGTCAGCATGACCACCGGAATATGAGCGGTTTTGGGATTGGCTTTGAGTGTTTTGCAAACCGTGAGTCCATCGGTTTTGGGAAGCATGAGGTCGAGCAACACCAGATCCGGCATCTTTTCCGGAATTTTCTTGAGAGCGGCTTCGCCGTCCATCTCTGAAAGAACTCGATAGCCGTCTTTTTCAAGGTTATAGGTTAATAATTCAACCAGATCTTTTTCGTCTTCTACTACGAAGATTTGTTTCATGAGAGACCCCAGACACTTTTATTTGTTAATTGTTATTTTGAATTATAACGAAGCCCCTAGCTCTCAATGTAAACAAGCTGTTAAACCAATTTACCTAATTAATCAAAATAGTTTAACCCGCTATTTACAGGCCTTTTCAACCACCGTTCCGAAACCACTCTATCTTAGCTCAACTTTCAGCCAAAACCCTTTGGCCAAGCCCGATTAAACGTAACCCTCTATTAACACTGATTTCATACCAGCTTTTGATCGTTTATTTACACTTAGGATCCGAAATGGCTAAAGCCGATTTACACCTCCACACCGATTTTTCGGATGGCTTACATTCTCCCCGACAGGTGGTTCAAGCCGCCTCTAAAAGTGGAGTTCAGATCATTGCCGTTACTGATCACGACACCATGGAAGGCGCGATACGCGCCAAAGAATATTCCCTTCGTCGTCCCGATTTAAGAGTCGAAGTGATACTCGGCGAAGAAGTCAGCACCCTCAACGGTCACGTCATCGGACTCTTCATGACCCAATTTGTGCCTCCCCGCTTAGGCGCAAAACGCACAGTGGATTTAATTCATCAACAGGGCGGCTTGGCGATTCTGGCCCATCCATTCCATCTCTATACCGGAAAAAATTCAGGACACCCTAACGCGGTTGAGATTATTGACCAAATCCCTTTCGACGGCATCGAAACAATCAACCACGGAGACGCGCTTTCATCCTGGAGTAATAAAAAAGCCATGAAGATCATTAAAAAACAGCGCTTAGCCCCCATTGGATGCAGCGACGCTCACAACTCACGTTTTATCGGAATGGGTTATACAGAATTTGACGGTACTACTGCGGAAGATTTAAGATCAGCCATTCTTTGCCGTCGCACCAAGCCGCACTACAACCGCGCCTGGAAAATTAATGATATTTTGGTGCACTTGAAAGATTCCAGCTCAGTTTTAAACCGCTATCGCAAGGCGATGGCCGCTATCTCCTAAGCCCTCACCAGTGATTGCACATCCCCTGCATAGTATGATAATTTTCCGTCGTATCTAATTTCATCTGTTCTTGCGACAACTCTTGTTGAAACTGATTAAAAACAGGATCTGTCGCCCCTGATATTAATTCCGAAATACGCGCCTTCCCTTCCTCTAAAGACTTCACGGTGACCGGATTGTTCATGAGCGGTATGCCCGACGAGGACGAAACAGCGCTTCGCAGCAGCTTTTGGTATTTCTCGTAAATATCACGGTGAATCTGAACATGCTGATTTTCGTGATCTAACGTAGTTTTATATTCGCAGCTGTCTTCCGGATACTGGGTGCTCACATAAACTGTCATCGTGGTATAAGAAAACTCCACCCTTAAATTCTCTACCCACAAACAATAAATATCCCGAAACATCTTTTTGCTGTAATTAAACTCATAATGCGTCTCGAGGCTAAACCCTGACTGGGTCAAACCATCAATGTGATAGTTTTCGTGTTGGCCGCCATCCGCGCTGATAGACTCAATTTCAGCCGTGGAGTGATTATGGTCGTAAATCGGGGTCGGAAAATTGAACAAATACTTAATTCCTGCTCCCGCGGAAGCGTCATCGCCGTTGCGCAAAACGTCCCGCTGAACGCCTTCCTGACGAATCGTGTCTGAAGAGGTAATGGAATCATAGTAGAGCCAGCCAAAAAAGGCCGCCAATACCACCCCCACAAATAAGAAGAATTGTTTATTGCTCATAGAAGCAGATTACCCCAAAATGAACGGAGTTTCATTAAATCGGCCAAAGGTTTTCATGCAGGACGAAACAACTCTTCAATCCAAAGTCCCACCCATGCAGGAAGGCAAAAGCCTTTTAGATTACGTCTCTGAACGATTTCGCTATCAAACCCGCGAAGTTTGGGAAGACCTGATTCTGAATGGAAAAGTCACTTTAAATGGAAAGTCAGTCGCCGCGAATCAACCTCTCAAATCAAAAGACATCATCGCTTACACCGTAGTTTTGAACGAACCACCGGTTGATCGAAATATACAAATCATCCACAACGAGGAGTCATTTCTCGTCGCGGTAAAACCAGGTAATCTCCCCTCTCACGCCGACGGCAATTTTATCAAAAACACCTTTATTTATATTTTGGGCGGATTGTTAAAAGATCAGGGTTTCAAAGGGTCTCTCAACCTGGTGCACCGTCTGGATCGCGAAACCAGCGGACTCATGGTGGTCTCCAAAAACAAGACGGCCCACCAAAAACTGATCCAGCAATTTGAAAACGGACTGGTTGAAAAAGCCTACCTGGCCATTGCCCGGGGCGTTATTTCAGAAGACCATTTTGAGATCAACGGCGCCATTGGACGGGATACCGACAGCCAGGTCTCGGTCCGGCAAAAAGTAGTCGCGGATGATGCTCCCTTTGCCAAAAAGTCCTCTACCCGATTCGAAGTCGTCACGCGCTTGCCTTCCTCTACGCTGGTTCGCTGCCTGCCTAAAACCGGCCGCACCAATCAAATAAGGATTCACCTGGCCTCCATCGGCCATTCGCTGGTTGGCGATAAGCTTTACGGCCGAAGCGATGATGAGTTTTTGGCCTTTGTTCATCATGTTAAGTCCGGCGGCGAGGCCGCCTGGACAGGTCACATTGAGACTCCCCGGCAAATGCTTCACGCGTCACAATTAAGCTTCGCGCATCCCGAAACGGGCCAAAAAATTACCTTTACCGCCGAACTTCCGGAAGATTTTAAGAATTACTTGGAAAGAGATTCAAAGCCGCTGTAAATTACGAGAACACATGACCCATCCCGAACTGAAAATTTTGCCCTGGAACGGCTATAAGGCTGCCATCTCCCTCACCTTTGATGACGGAGACCCAACGCAGTTAGAAACTGCCGTACCTGCCCTGTCCAAACGGGGACTACGGGGAACCTTTTTCCTGATTGCCAATCGACTGAAAAATCTGGAGGAATGGAAAAAGGCGGCCCAAGCAGGGCAGGAAATCGGCAACCATACTTTGGATCACAAACACGGTTGGGCGCTAAGCCCGGCGGAATCCATAGAGCAAATTGCGGCCAGCCGTCAAAAGCTGGAAGAATTACTCGGAGTCTCCACCCCCACCTTCGCCTATCCTTTTACTGAAATCACCCCTGCCCTGCGGCAGACTGCCGAAAAGCATCACTTTTTATCCCGCGGTGGTTACGGTTCAGTTTACATGCCTTCGCAAAACCAACCCGATTGGCATTATCTGGCCAGCCAGGTCGCCTTCTCTCACACCTCTTCCGGCATCCTCAAAGGCTGGACGGATCAAAACATTTACAATCACACTTGGAGCATTCCTCAGTTTCACGCCTTTACAGGCAGCCAGGCCGGTTGGCAGCCGCTGTCCCCTGTTAAGTTCGAGGACTTTTTAGACGATTTGGTAGAGAAACAAAATCAAATTTGGATCGGAACCCTAGGTGAAGTCGGTGCCTATTGGCAGGCGCAAGATCTTTTGGAGAAAACCCAGGGGAATTTGGAAAACGGCTCTGTCATTTGGAATTGGAAAAAACCACTATTGATGCCTGCCAGAACCACGCTGAAGATTCAACTCCATGGCGCAAAAAAGGTTTATCAAAAAAACCGTTTGTTGGAGCCAGCCGAGAACGGTATTTATACTATCGCTTTTGATGACGAAGAATTAAAGGTGAGCTAATTCCGCTTTTCCAATTTTTTAGGAGCCATTTTTTCAGGTCCTTGCAGATCCTCGACTAACTTCCGGCTCAAAAACTGACAAGAACCCAACACCGCCTCATCCGCTGTAGAGGCCAGCTTGACCATCGACTCACTGTAATGATAAGCCGACTTGCCATCATCCGCCTGATAGAGATTGGCTTCCAGCGAGACGTTATAAACTGGTTTAGGCGAATCATCCTCATAGACCAGTTGCGTGTTCACCTCAACCACGAAAGCGTACTTCGCCCCCGCTTTGTCGGCCATTTCCAATGATTTTTTAGTGTCAAAAATCCACTCGATCGATTTCGACTTCGCTTTGAGAACCACTTCTTGACCCGAGTCAGAAGCATATTTCGTTTTATCGTCATCAGTCAGCTGTAGATGGACATAGCCAATCCCTGAAGATTGAACTCCGCCAGATCGAACCACGCCATACCTGGCCATGGCTTTGCTGACAAACGGCGGTTCCAGGTCAGAAAGAACGTGCAAACCCGCGATCCGAAATTGTTTCAAAAATAGATTTTTTGTTTTCTCAGGGCTTCCGATTTTCTCGTTAAATCCGGCGCCGGTTCTTTCGGCGAAATAAAACTGAATGGGAGCATCCAGCGAAATAGTCTCTTCCGCTCCACACACCGCATAAAGCGGGAAAACAAAAAAAGCTAAGATGAGAAAAGTCCTTATTTGCATCCGGTCCCCTAAGTGCACTAAAAAAGTCTATAAATCATTATATGGACTGGTTCTGGATAAAAAACCAGAAAGTTAAATCCAAATAAAAAAGCCCGGATCCCCTTGTGGGAACCCGGGCTTCGAGGCCATCAACCTAGCTTAAGAAAGTCTTCGAATAAGCGTCGTTCAAATAAACTTCCTTGAAGTTTGGCATTTCAGCCATCTTCGCGTAACATTTTTTGAGAATGAATTCCGGATCCATGCCCACTTGATCGCCGTAAGGTTTCAAGCGTCGCACTTCCCAGACGGCCAAACGCACGAAGATCTTCCACCACATTTTTAGAATGAAAGTCTTGATCGGGCCCGTATATTCCATCAAGGTCTGAACTCCCAAACGAGTACCCGCGATATGACGAGACTCATCTTTAAGCTGTAGCTTGATCATTTCTTTACCGATTGGATCGATAGTTTCCAATTCGAGCGTGCGTTGAAAAATCGCGCCTGCCAGAGTCTCAGTAAAATAGGTGGCCAAAATCCAGCGTTCAACTGGCAGCGGACCGCTCGTGGATAAAAACACGATCAAGTCAAAAGCCTTTTGGCGCGCCGGAGGCGAGTTGAGCTTATGCAAATACTTGCGAAACACGAAAAGATGCTTAGCTTCGTCCGCGCATTGCGTCGAGTAATAAGTGACCATTTCATTGATTTTGAACATGTGAGCGGCGCGATTCATTAACCGCTGAATGATTTCCAAACCCTGCCATTCACCTTCATAGAAGTAGTGAAGGATGTTAATCCAGCCTTCTTTCACTTCTCCTAATTCAATGGGCTTACTCCAATCAATTGCGTTATCCGGGTCCCAATTGGCCGAGAAGGCCATGCGGGAAAGTCCGTCCCAGGTTTTAGCGTTGGCCTTTTCTAGGATGTCCCCTTCGACACCCACGCCTACCGCCGCCGCATTTTGAATCGCTTCCATATCCACTGCTCCTTAACAAATAATTTATTTAACTTTGAAAAACCAAGCCGCGTGACATTGAGAGATATTCTTACACGAATCAGTTTTTACTTTACGACGCTCTTCGAATCCAGCCATACATGAAGTAAGCCAAAACAAAAGGCACCGGTATTAAAAGTCCAACCGCCCAAAGCAACCCATCTTTATAGGGTGTTGCGTTAACACAGAGAGGGCAAGCCCAAACCGCCGCGGGCGCCAAAACAACCATCACGAAACTCAAAAATTTCATTAACTTGGTCATCTATTCCTCAAAAATAAATAAGTCCAAAAAGTACCGGCCAGAGACCCACCACAAAAAACCAGTAAGTCCGGCACAAGTCTACACCCAAGTGCTGCTTAGAACTATAAGCGCCCATTAAGCTTCGAACCAAAACCCACAAAAGGGCTAAAACCCCGCCAAAAACGTGAAATCCATGCATGCCCACCAGGGCATAAAAAAAGCCGCCATAAACATTTGAGCTAGCGGACAGTCCGTATTTAACCAGATGAACCCATTCATATCCTTGTGTAGCCAGGAACAATATTCCTAAAAAAGCCGTCAAGCTCAGCAGTGAAAGATATAAACCTTTTTTATCCTCACTAAGAACCTGAGACGCTTTATAAAAAACAAATCCACTTAAAAGCAAAACCACTGTGTTGATCGCCGTCACTTCTATCGGCAATCGCGGTTGCCCCGCGGGCGGCCATTGAATAGGACTCAAACGGAAAACCAAAAAGGAGCTGATCAATCCGGCAAAAAACATAACTTCAACTACAATAAAAAGCAAAATCCCTAACATTGCCGGTTCAATTTTCGGCTGTTCCTTCAACCTTTTATCCGCCGCCTTCACCCGAGAAGCCATGAACACCTCTACAGTTTCAGGTTCAAAGGATAGTGCGAGATGTCAGGGATACAGAGGAACACCAAGATCGCGAACAATATCAGCGGAATGATCACCAAACCATAAACCATAACGCCTTCGAGTTTCAGTCCCATATATTGGATCGCCACCAACAAAGCCTGGACAAGGGCCAAACCGAAAATCAAATAAACATTTTCGTCGCCTGGCAAGTGCAGAAAGCTAGCGCCCACCGTGATCAAAGCCAAAATAACTAAAGCGAAATAAACTAATTCGTGATTGGACTTGGAGGCTGATACGCTCATTTCGCCCCTCCTTCTCTTAATAAATAAAGCAATGGGAACAAGAACACCCAGACCACTTCAACGAAAGACCAGTAAAGACCCGTTAAGGCAACCCGGCCTTTCAGTTCACCCAAAGCGTTGTTTTTAGCTTTCGCCCAGAGAATCGTAATGGCCACCAAGCCACCCAAAATATGCGTGCCATGGAGTCCAGTTAATAAGAAGTAAAAGGACCAGAAAGTGTTCTTCGACGGAAATTCACCGTGTGAAAACTCAGCCGCGTACTCAAAACCCTTTACCACCAAGAAGGCCAATCCCAAGGCGACCGTAATCAGCATCAACTTTGCTGACTTCTTTTGATCACCTTGATCAACCGCGGTGCTGGCCTTCATCATGAAAAAGTTACTGGTTAAAAGAAGCATCGTATTGACAGTTCCCAAAACGATGTTCAAATGCGCCGACTCTTCCGCCCATTCCGGATGGAACAAACGGAAAAGAATATAAGAGCCCAACAAGCCGGCAAAGATAGTGATTTCAGAAGAAATCAAAATCCAAACACCTAAACGGCCAGCGGTAGTTCCCGCGGGACCTGTATAGTCTTCTACTTCATATTCAGCGTGATCGACGGCCGTGACATTATCCATGGCTGGCTTCCCCCTTATATGATGGAGCTTGTGTATGCCAATCTTCCGTTTTATTCGGTTCGCTGTACTCATAGGGACCGGAGGTCACCACTGGCAATTTCGGACCCCAGTTGCCATGAGGTGGCGGCGACTGTGCCAACCATTCCAACGTATTGGCTTGATAAGGATTCAACTCAGCTTTCTTGCCGTTCTTCATGCTGGAAAAGAAATTCCACAAGAAGATAGTTTGCGTGGCAATTAAGCACATGGCCGAAATAGTGGCGAAGATGTTCAAGTGAACAAAAGGGCTGAATTGCGGATAGAAAGAAGGATCGGCGATACGACGAACCATGCCCCCCATTCCCACAATAAACAAAGGCCAGAAAGTGCAGTTAAAGAAAATAAAGGTCAGTACAAAATGAATGGTGGCAGCCGTTTTATTCAACATGCGTCCAAACATCTTGGGATACCAGTAGTTAATCGCCGCGTAGCCGCCAAAGAATACCGACGGAAACATGGTGTAATGGAAGTGGGCAATAACGAAATAAGTACCGTGCAGATAAATGTCCGCTCCAGCCGCACCCAAGAAAATACCGGTCAAACCACCCACTAAAAAGGTGGCCAAAAAGCCGAGCGCCCACAACATAGGCGGCTCTAAACTAATCGATCCATTGTGAATAGTTAAAAACATGCATATATAAATAATCGCGAAAGGCACCGAGATCAGAATGGTCGTAATCGCGAAAGGCGTCACCAAAGTTGGATTCATACCCGTTTGGAACATGTGATGGGCCCAAACGATAAAGCTCAAGGCGATTGCCACTACCGTCGAGCCGATAATGAGCTTTTGTCCAAACACCGGCTTACGGGCAAACACTGCGGAAATGTCCAAAACAAAACCCAGAGTCGGGAAGAACAACACATAAACTTCCGGGTGTCCAAAGAACCAGAACAAATGCTGCCACAATAAAGGCTCCCCACCTTTGCCGGGCAGGAAGAATCCGGTTCCGAACACGTTATCCATTAAAAGCATGAAAGCGCCAGCTAAGATTGGCCCCACCGCCAAGAAGAAAGTCATGGCCGCGGCCAAAAGAAACCAAACAGTCAAAGGAACACGGGAATAAGTCATTCCCTTAGCGCGCATAGTCACCACAGTTACTAGGTAATTAATACCGCCTAAACTTGAAGCGATAAAAATCAGGGCCAAGCTTAGAATCCACAGAACGGCACCCGCCTTAACACCTGTAAATTCAGAACTTGCCGAAAGCGGAGCATAACCTGTCCAACCGCCAGCTACCGGTCCACCCGGCACAAAGAAAGAGCTAATCAACAAAATCGCCGCCACAAAGGTCATCCAAAAAGAAGCCATGTTTAACCGCGGAAAGGCCATATCCCTAGCGCCAATCATCAAAGGAACCAAGAAGTTAGACGGGAAAGCGTTTAATAAAGGCATTCCTACGAAGAACAACATAATTGTTCCGTGCAACGTAATGATCACGTTGTATTTATCTGGCGTCACCACACCAAAGAAAGGCGCCGGTTGATTGGGATAAGCCAATTCCCAGCGGATCAAAAAGGCATAAAATCCGCCAAAGACGGCCATGGCCAAAGCCAAAAGCAAAAATTGCTTCGCCACCATCTTATGGTCTGTTGAAAAGATATATTTAGTAAGAAAGCTTTGGTGATGTTCTTGTGACATTACACGCCTCCATGCAATTGCTTATAAAGTTGAACTTTCCAATTTTCATAAGTTTTCTCATCATCCACATGCAAAACCGCCAACATACGGGTATGTCCAAACCCACAAAGCTCGTTACAGACAATGTGATAGGTACCAACCTTATTCGTGTCGAACCAAGCATTAATCTCGCGACCCGGCATTACGTCTTGTTTTAAACGAACTTCAGGCAGGAAGAAGTCGTGAATAACATCTTGAGAAGTCAAAATAACATGTACTTTTTTGCCAACCGGAACATGCAGTTCGCGGTAGGACGACAAGGCTTGATCACTATCAAACTTGCCTTCTTTGTCCGGATAAACAAAGGTCCAATCAAACTGCTTGGCTACCACTTTGATATTCACATCAGTGGCTGGCACTTGTTCCTTTAAAAGCTCCCACACTTTGGTGCTCTTAACATCGATAAAAAAGTCTAGGCAGACCACCACAGCCACAAAGGCTACCACCCATTGAATCTGGGCCCACTTATCACCCAATTCATATTTGGCTTTTGGGCTGTTTTTCTTGCGAAAACGGAAAACAACGTAAATCAAAAAGCCTTCAAACAGCACAAAGAAAATTCCGGTCAAGAGATAGATAAAATGAATCAGGGAATCAATATCTCCGGAGAATGAAGAAATGCCCTCGGGCAAATACTTAAACAGTTCAAACATGAACAGTCCTTTCCTGTGAATTCGATGACGGTCAGGGCCGTCACAGAAGGCAGTAGTTTATATAAAAAGTTTCGTTTTTTCGAGCAAGATGATGTGATTCGTATCAGTTTTTTGCTGTTGCCGCTTGTTTTCAAACCCCAATGATCGGCCTTATTTCAGGCCATTTTTTACTTCCAAGGCGTCCAATTGGGGAAAAGCGTCATGACTACGCTCAAAATACCTAAGCCGACAATAACAGCGCCGATTCCGATGGTAAAAAGGTTAGTAAACCAATTATTAACATGCTTTCCTAAAAGCTTTTTGTCATTGGTCAACAACAACAGAAAACCCAGAACAATGGGCAACAAAAGCGCGTTCCCCACTTCCACCAGAACCGTGATAGAAACCAAGGGAATATTCGGCACTAACACAATGATGGCCGCGATTAAAACACCTGCCGCATAAAAGGAATAAAAGAGCTTAGCTTCATGCGGTTTGTGATTCAGGCTATGGGACCAGCCGAAAGTCTCGCCAAAAGCCCAAGCGGTTGAAATGGCCACTACAAAAGCACCTAAAAACGAAGCGCTTACCAAACCAATAGCAAAAAGAATACCCGCGTAATGGCCGGCGAGCGGAATGAGTGCTTGAGCTGCCTGAGAAGCATCATTGATAGAAACGTGGTTAACATAAAGCGTAGCGCCGGTAGATATCACAATAAAGGCCATGATGATTTCGGTCAGCACCGCACCAATAGCCGTGTCCCACCGCTCCAAACCTAAATCATTTACCGTCAGCTTTTTATCTACTACCGCACTTTGCTGGTAATAAATCATCCAGGGCATAATCACCGCACCAATGAGCCCGATCACTACCAGAATATAGTCTTTGTTAAAATTCTCAGGATGAAAGCTAAAACTGTTATGAAAAACCTGACCCCAATCCGGATGAGCCATAAAAGCCGCCGGAATAAACAAGAGATCGGTTAAACAAAAAACCAGCGCGATATATTCAGCCGTTTGATATTTCCCTGTCATAACCACAGTTAACAGCAAGGCGGCTGAGACCAAAACCGAGACCGCGGGCGGGATATGCGCCATATTACCCGCACTCATGATGCCGGCAAACTCCGTCACTAAAGCCGCTACGTTACAGACAAATAAGACTCCCAAAGAAACCCAAGCCCAACCTAAACCGTATTTTTGCCGGATTAAAAAAGCATGCCCCTTACCCGTCACTGAACCCAACCGAGCGGTCATTTCTTGAATTAAAAAGAGGGGCAGCGCCAACATGAGCAGCATTCCCACTAGCTCAAAACCATACTGGGCGCCCGCCACCGAAGCGGTTGTAATGCTTCCCGCCTCAGTGTCGGCCTGCATCACAATCAGACCGGGACCCATGACCATAAAAAAGCGAGTCGCTTTACGCCACCAAGGCAGCTTTTGATTTGTAGAAACGTTTGTCTGTTTGGTTTTGTTTGTTTTATTGATCATAGCGGAGGATTCTAGACCAATGCGTTGATTTTGAGAAGCATTATCAATAGAAAAGAACCTCAAAAACTCCCTTATAAGGACCAGCCCACGTTTAAAGGCTTAATAGTTTAGTGGGTGCTATTTTTGCTTGTAGTTCTGATATCCAAACACAAAATGTGTTTCTTTTGGTTTTGATCCAAAAACAAGGATCCGATAGTGACACAATTGTTACCCGTTGCCATCGACACATAAGGTTTTGTCACATAGGTCGACTTACTGAGCCCTCCATCCATTAAGAAGTAATAATAATCTCTCATGGTGTGATCGGCGCCTTTGGGTAAAGCCTTAAACATAGCGGAATGGCGCCCAGCCTTACGCGAGGTGTTAAAAACCATCTCGGTCGCCTGAAAACCGTCTTCATCTAACACGTACAAGCATTCAATGTTCGAAAAAGATTTGGCGACCTTTTTCAATTTTTCTTCCAAAGTCGACATTTCAGCCGTCACCAAATCTCTTTGCACTTCTTCTAAAAGCGAAAAATAACGCTTCATGTTAAAGCGTTTATTTCCCATATTCACAATTTGGTTTTTTCTAAATGATTGACCCAATTCATCGATACGGGTCCGAATTAGATTCTCTTCTAGTTCGCCATGAGGTTTAGGCTTGGCAAAGTAATAACCCTGAATCACATCTACCCCAATATCCAACAAGGTATGAGCTTCTTCATAGGTCTCCACACCTTCCGCAATCATGACCGTACCAAGATGCTCAGACATGCTCACCATGGACTTCAACACTTCCTGCTTATAAAAATCTTTATCGATATCCTGGATCAAGTAGCGGTCAACTTTGATAATATCGGGCTTTATTTGAGGGATACGGTTGAGGTTCGAGTGACCTGCGCCCACATCATCCAGCGCGATCAAATAACCAGAATCTCGATAACTTTCCACGAACCTCTGCAGTTTATGTACATCTGGAATAGCGGACTCTATTATCTCAATCACAATGTTGTGCGGTGTAAGCCCAGCGGCCAAAACCTGCTCTTTCAAACGGCCGGTCCAGTCTTTGTTCTCAATGGACGACGCGTCAACATTCACGCTTAAAATCACCTCGGCGCCGCGGTTTTTAATAGATGAAAAACTTTGAAGAATTTTGGCCCGACAAACCAAATCTAAGTCATGGTTCAACCCGCGGGCATTGGCCTGAGTGAACAGATCTATTGGAGAGATGATGGATTTATCAAAAGGGTTAATGCCGCGGCTCAAGCCCTCAAAACCAATAATGGCTTTTCGTTGAACCGAAACCAAGGGCTGGAAATAAGCCATGATGTGTTGACCACTGATAATTTCAGCGACGTCAAAACTCTTCTCTGAGCTCGCTAGCATAAGTGTTCCTTTTCCAACGGCAGTGTGGATGCTCAAAACCCAATCAAGAAACAAAACTTTAGGCGGCACTTGAGAATCCACAGACAAAAAAACCCAAAACGCGCCTCTAAACGCGATTTGGGTATAGGTGTCAGCCTAAAGATGATTTCTTCCCTGTTCGACTTTCTGTGAGAAAGTCACGCCGGGACAAGGTGGAAAAAGCCCGCGTTTCAGATTGTTTTGTCAGTCTATTTCTCTCATCGCCATCGGTCAACTAAAACCAGCGACACCACAAGTTAAGCCAATGTAAACAAACCCCATTTCAAATTGCCGCAATTTTTCACCCTAAAATCGACAAAAAATTTCTATCGTTTGAATGCCTTTTTTAATTAACCCTTCTTAAAAAACTCTCAATTGTTTTCCAATAGCGCGGAACTATCCGATTGGTTGAAAGATGACCACCCTTATTTAACAACACTAACCGCACACCGGTCTTCTCCGCGAAATTTTCCACCGACCGCCACGACACGTAAGGGTCATCCTTTGCGTGAAAAAGCATCACCTTGTTGGAATCTATTTTGTCGGCGTGAGATATGGGATTATAAAATCCACCCTTTCCCAACTTGGCCCAGTCTTTGCGGCGCAGACGGTAAGCTTGACCAAAGGCTTCTCGCAAATAAGCTGTATAGCTAGGATTTGAGGTTTCTTTTTTCTCCGAGTGGGCTAAAACATTCCAATCCACCACCGGACAATTGGCTATTGCCTTAGTGACACGCGGATCGAGAGTGGACAAAACCGCCGCGGCGCCGCCAAAACTACCCCCAATAACAAATATTTCTTCTGGTTTTAAATTAAACTTTTTCCCAAAGGTCAGTTCTTTTAAACCCTTTGGCAGTTCATCAATGATGTCGCGGATATCAATCGCGGGCGACTTGGCTAAAAAGCGCCCATCACTTTCCCAACAGCCCCGAAACCGGGGGTAAATGATCCAATAACCCTTTTTGGAAAGCCAATAAGATAAGTCTTGTTTGCGAGGCATACCCGGCATGCCGTCACAAAGAATAATGACGCGGTTAGATTCCTTTTTTCCAAAAGGCGGTAAAAACTCAGCCACAATTTCTTTTTTAAATCGAGTCCGATAAATGGCAACCACCTCTTTCTAAAAACAATTGAAATTTATTTGTTTTTTTTGTGGTTATAAATCAAAAGAGCTGTTTCGGTGTAGTTGTAGTCACGATATAACTGCCCCGCGTAGGCAAACATCAAAGCCACCTCGCGGGTATTCACTTCTTTTTCTTTTCCAAAATAAACTTCTTTGCCTACACCTGTTCGGCTATTGCCTTCTGCGCTTACATCGCCATCGGCCCCAATCTTGTCCAATTCCCAATCCAAACCTCTATGAATTACCGTGTCAATTTCCGGCGAGGGATAATAAGTCGCATAGTACATCAACATCTGCAGGTTGACCGCCTGGTAGCTGGAATCTCCTCCACCATTTTCTTGAAAAGCTCCCGAGTTTTTATCAAACAGAGCTAAGGCCATATCTCTTAACTTATATGCTTCTCGAGGAGGATCAGTACCCAGCAGCTTGGCCGTTAAAAACAAGGCGTCGGCATCAATCAAAAGGCGGTTTGGCGTATTTTGGTCGTGCTTGACCAATTCGTCGTAATTCTTAACAAGATAATCAGAAGCTAAACTTAAGGACGAGTTATAAGTTTCCACCCTGGTTTGATATTCAGCCCAATACTCGCTTTGCTTGAGCGCGAGAAAAGTCCTAGCACAGGCATTCACCCAAAAGGCGGTTCCAGTCGGAGCTTTATCGCCAAATCCTCCGTCAGCCTTTTGCTTCATAAAAGTGACATAAGCCACTTCAAACCCTTCCCCAATCCACTCTTTGTTGCGAAAGGCCAAACCCGCCAAAAGCGTATCCATCCCGCCTCGTTGATACTCAGCGCCTAAGTACTTGGGTAGGTTATGGCTCATCATGCCGTTTTCATCCACTTTACCGCCCTTGTATTCCCGTTGAAGTTCTTTGGGCATTTGGCGAACCATATATAAGAGATTGGTTGGAAAAGTGGTCTGCGCCCAAAGCCATTGAGCGCCCAGTAAAGAAATCGTTAAAAGAGCAGTCCAAGCAAAAGAAGTACGAGAAATCATGCATCCTCCAGGCCCATCAAGTTGTGGGAATTAACCAATAAAATGATCTACATAGTAACGCCTGCGACAGTGCTTTTCATTCGCCTTTCACAAAAAAGCCTGAACCCATGAGGATTCAGACTCTTACAACCTTCAATTGATCTTTGCTTTAATTAAATCAAACCTTTATTGGAATCTAAAGGACGGCCAGGACTTATTGAAAGAGCGCCCGAGGGGCATTTGGCGACTTGGTCTTTAATTTCCTGCGTGGTCGCGGCCAAAGGGTTAATCCAGGGCTTGCGGTTAGGATCAAATACTTCGGGCTGTCCTAAAAAACAGATTCCCGCGTGGATGCAAAGCCCCGGTTTCCACACAATCGTCACTTCACCATTGGAATAATGCTTCGTGATTTCTCTTTTCTTTTCCATCGCGGATTCCTTTCAAAACCGTTGTATCAACCCCAGTTCCAGCTTAACGGGATTAGTGTCTATGTAAAAAGAAAGCTGATTGTTTTCTGAACTTGATGATTATAGCGGTTAATGGCATGCGTAAAATCACCATGGGAAGCGATAAACAAAACGGTTGCAGCTACAATAACCAAGTTTCCGCCAATTTAAAAAGTATCGGAAATGAACGAGTGTTGAATTGCGCGGTTAAACTTTGCCAAATAATTTCTGATAACCGCCTCAATCATTACTGAAGAAGCATGATTTTGAACAGTTTAGTGATCGTTTGTCCCCGAATGGCCTCAACCCGCATGTAGTAAAGACCGTTGGCTACTTGTTTTTGGTAGCGATCCTTAAAGTTCCACACAATTGTACCGGTTTGGTCAATCGAAGTTTCACCTTCCGCGATTTTTCGGAAAGCGAGGCTATACACCGTCCACTTAATGGTAGTAGGTTTTGGCACCTGAATCCAAATGCTAACTGGCTTTCCTTGCGAAGGATTGGGATAAGGTCCCTGCAATAATGTCGCGGGCGTGGCAGTCGCTGTCCAAGTCGGTGTGAATGTAGTCGTAAAAGTGTTCGTGGCAGTCGCCTGCGGCAACGGTGTAAACGAGGATGTTGCCGTTGCCGTGGCTGTGAAGGTATCCGTCAATGTAAAGGACGGAGTAAAACTCGCCGTCATCGTATCGGTAAAAACAGGGGTTTTGGTAAAAGCTGAAGTGGCCGTAGGCGTGGCCGTATTAACCGGAGTATTCGTATTGGTGTTAGACGGCGTGCCAGAGGGCGTTAACGTAAAGGTCCGCGTTGCCGTAACCGTGATGGTAAATGTGGAACTGGGCGTATAGGTAGCGGTGGCGGTACTCGTGGATGAATTCGTTGAAGTAGCCGTCAACACCGGACTCAGCGTGCCCGTTGGCGTTTCCGTGGGGGTATTAGTAACCGTAAACGTCGCTGTATTCGTGTAGGTCGATGTGGTTGTAGGTGAAGGGGTGTAAGACGGTGTCGCGGTTTTAGTTAAAGTCACCGTGGGTGTAGCGGTTGAGGTAAGTGTTGATGTCGCAGTATTCACCTTAGTATTGGTAAAGGTAGCCGTCACAGTCGGCGAGAAGGTGTTAGTAACAGTATTAGAAATGGTCGGTGAAAATGACGCCGTAAAAGTAGAAGAAGGTGTAAAAGTATTGATCGGCGTTGAGGTTGGCGAACTAGTTTTTGTGCTGGTAAAGGTGGACGTCACCGTGGGCGAAGCGGTGCTGGTATAAGTCGCCGAAGGCGTTGCGCTAAAGGTTGAAGTAAAAGTATCAGTCGCCGTATTAGTGGCTGCAGCCGTAGATGTCTTAGAAGCCGTATTCGTTGTGGTTTGCGTGGCCGTACTAGTAGCTGTGTTGCTGGCTGTTTGCGTAGCCGTGTTAGAAGCCGTATTGGTCGCCGTTTGGGTGGCTGTTTTGGTCGGCGTGGCTGTAATAGTGGGCGTGTTGGTTCTGGTCGCCGTAAAAGTGCTGGTTACCAGACAGGAAGAGGTAATGAAATTAATGTCATCTATCCATAAATAAGCCGCCCCGCTGGTTTGAGGCTGAAAAACCAACTGTGTCGCGTTTTGAAGATTCTGTAAAAGGGTTCCGGAGTTCCCACTAGGGTTTGAGAAGGTAGTTGAATCCAAATTCAGCGTCACCTGGGTCCAAGAAGTAGTGGCGTTAAAAGGTGCCTGCCACCAGGAATACCCAGCGCCGCCATAGGTTTGGCTGGAAGCGGGTTTACACCAATAGGCTCCCGGTACCGAAGCTGTCACCCAAAAAGTCACTTGTCCATAGTTGGAGATATTTACTGTACCCGTCCCCGCTCCCGTCGGATTGGCCGTAGAACTTAAATTAGCAAAACACTCGCCATAACTGCCCGCCGCGATGCTGTAGGCGAACTGCATAGAAAACCCGCTGTAGCCAGGCGCCAAATAATTTAAAGCTCCACCGCTGCCCGAACCAAAGGAAGTCGCCCATGTGCCGCCAAAAGTATTCGTGGCACCCGAACCATTATTAAAATCATCCAAAACCGTCACGCAGCCGCCGCCATAAACAGGCGTGGGACTAGGCGTCATGGTTGGTGTAAAAGTGGGGCTAGTACCGCAAATCACCGGAACCGAAACGTTGTAGGGCGAATTGGTCCAATAGTTTTTTAGCGTGGTAAAGGCCGTTCGATAAGTGCGGGGGCCGCTGACATTAATCCCTAACGCGGTTCCCAAGCCAAACCAAGCTTCATTGCCATAGTTATCAGGCAGCACACTCAGCGTTTCCCCGCAGGAACCATGGGTGGACGGAGTACCGCATTTCCACCATTCATCATTCCATTCAAACACGCAGCCACCCAAAAGCTTATTAGAGGAGTTCAGGGCACTAAGATTGTTTCCAATAGAATTGGGCCAAACGTCGGCAAAGAAGTTGGATTGATCGGCGTCATCCTCAGTTCCGGTGCCATTGTTGTAAGCGTCATTACCAAACTCTGTAATTAAAAGAGGCTTAGTTAAAGTGTAGGCTGACACCACATTACTGTTCCAAACTCCTGAAGTGGATAAATAAACATTCAACGACCATATATCCAACGATGTTACCAGCCCCGTGAGCCCCGCATTATTGATGTCATTATTGTTAACCAAAACCGCCGTATAAGGGTGAGCGGTATCCGCGTTAGCCTTTTCGTAAGCGATCACATTTTGATAAAACTGAAACATCTGAGTGTCGTTCATCGGGCTCAGGTTGACAGAATTGTTATTTTCATCACCCAAAGCCCACATCAAAATATTGGGATAAGTGGATGTATTCTTGAAAAGATTGATGACCGCGGCGAATTGAGTCTCGATTTGTGAAAGATTGGTAGCGTTGGTGTAATCCACGTTATACGGCACCCAAAAGTTGGGTATCACATAAATCCCCTGCGCTGCCGCCGCCGAAAGCAAGCGGTCATAGTTGCCCTTCATAGCGGCGTTCACCGTACCATCTGTATCAAACAAAGCGGAGTAGTTAAAGTAAACCCGGATGGTATTGACGCCCATGACGTTCATTTGGGCAAAGTCAGATATGCAAACATTATAGATATAAGCCCACTCTTGATTATTGTCAGCGATAGGAACCGGATTGTAATTAACGCCTCGCACCAGAAAGGGCGAGCAATTGACAAGCAGCTGGCGGCCCGAAACACTCACCGTGCTGGCGAAAACGGAAGTCTGAACTGTTAAATAGAGCAGTAGACTCCAAACCAAGTTTTTTCGTTTGAGAAAAAAACGATTCAAAACGTTATTCCTCGTCTCTTCAAAGACTTAATAAAAACCTTTTCACACTCTCAAAGTCGGTCCGGGTTTTAAGAAGTAAAAAAGACCTATTTTTGAGAACGTTCTCAAATATAATACCGGCTTTCCTGTTTTTTGCCACCTAGTAAACCCTTGGGTTAAACGAAGATTTTGGGCTTTTAAAAACACTGGAAGAAAAACTACACAGACAAAACAGATAACACAGCAAATCACAGATGACTTTACCACCAGAAGATATAAGGGTCGGTTAGAAATAAGCTTAGTTTTTAAGGTCTTTGTTTGTGAAAGGTCTTAAGCCAAATTTGGCGGAGAATTTTAACCAATTCCGCGTACTCTACTAATTCCATGGGCTTCACCACATAATGATCCGCTTTCAAGCGAGTGGCCCATTCCATGTCCAAATCACTCTCTGACGAAGTCAAAATAATGACTTGGATGTTTTTCAAAACTGAACTTTGACGTATTTCATTCAGAATGGTCAACCCATCTTTACCGGGCAATTTCAAATCTAAAAGAATCACGTCAGGACGCGGAGCGTTCACGAAAGTATTTCGTTGGTTTAAAAAATCAAGCGCCGCTTCACCGGTGTTTACGTAGGTCAACTGGTGGGCAAAACCCGCTTTTCTGAGCACCTGCTTTAAAATGTTTGCGTCGCCATAATTATCTTCCACATGAAGAATTTGGATGGCGCGTCCCGCGATCTTAATACCCATTGACATAGTCGACCTCAAAAGCTGGATAAAGTAGCTTGTCCAAAACGGTTTCAAATGCGTCAAACACACATATATTAAATCAAATTACTCCCCCAGATTAAATAACAAATTATGGGGAAAAACGCCCAAAAGTAAGCGTTTGAATTGAGGTGAAATTTTTAAACACTTCAACGACAACCCATAGCCTTTAAAAACCCCTGTCGGTTTTTGTCTCACAATGGCGTGACATCGCACCCATCTTCATCTATCGATCAAGTACCAAAAGTGGCTTTGATTAGATTCAGAAAACGATCATCGGTTTCCTGTAACACTTAACAAAGTTCAAAACTTATCATCTTGTTGATAGATACTTTGAAAACTGACATTGGTTTCAATTCAAAAAAGCAGACCTTTTATTGATGAATTTAATCAAAACAAACTTGTAAACGCTTACACCCCACATTGATAAGTCCGGACACTTCTCAAACATATGATGTGTGTCACATTTCAACAATACCGCCCATGGATTAACTTTATTGCCCGCAAAAAGTTTCTACTTACAAAAAAATCAAAAATCAAACTTGGCATAATTTATGTCTATGGAGATTTAACCTGGCCAAAAACCATTCAATTTATCTTTTCGATTTAGAATTTAGTTGTCCACTCTTATGTAGCAAACTTTATTCCGAGGAATTGTATGGGATACAAAAAGTTTGTAACCAACACACTTGAACTGTGCTTCCAAATAAAAACGTTTTCCTTTTTTGCTGCCCCGTTCTGCGAATCAAAAAAAAACACCAAATCTAAATTTGTCACTTTATTTTTTTTACTCTTATGCTCCGGAACAGCTTGGTCACAGACAACCACCTACTATTTAACCGATAGCACCTCATACTCGTCTTCCGCTACCATTTGGGACCTAAGCACTTCATCTCCCTCCAGCCCCGACAACAATTCGGATATAAACGTCACTTTAGGCGCGACCGGTGTTTATCAATTCATCCCGGGAAAAAACATTACCTCCACTTACTCCGCCTCCAATAATTTTACGGGCGGCGGATGGGAAACGGGCGCGCTGACAGGCACCTTACCCGCTTCCCCCTGCACCCTTAATGTTAAACTCATTAACGGCAACGGATTATTGTCACTGGCCGGCAATATGCAGGCACGTCTTTTAGCCGGCACCAACACCAATGGTTCCAACGCCACTACTATCACTAACTGGATAAGCTCGCCAAATTCCTTAAATGTCGCCGCCAATCAAACAGCCACCGATAGTTTCGCCATGTCACTGCCTTCTTCCACTGCCCTCATCAACGAACATCTTTTTTTAGAAGTCGCCTGGAACAGCACTGACTCACTGGCTTTTAGCGTAACTTTTGTATCAAATGAATCGACCGAAAACTTTGTCATACCAGACATCGTACCCTTCACCTCTACCCCCACCAACAGTGCAACCAACACGGCAACCAATACCGCGACTAACACAGCTACACAAACCGCTACTAATACCGCCACCAATAGTTCAACTAATACTCCTACAACAACGGCGACGAATACAGCAACCAACACCTCCACT
>JABDGD010000035.1 GCA_013286205.1 Candidatus Firestoneibacteriota bacterium
CCCTGAAGGTCATTGGCTTCGTCAATTTGAAAACCGGTCAAATGGTTCCAGATAAAAGGAAAGCGCATCAAAGCCGACAAACCCACCAAACCCCACACCACATAGTTTTCATTCACCTTCAGTGTTTCCGCGGGGCCTTCTTTTTTAATGAGCTTTATCCAAACGGTCACCGCCACCACACCCGCGGCGAAAACCAAAGCCCAGCCCACATGCTCTTTGAAAAACGAGAATTCCATTAAGAAACCCAAAGCCACCAGGACGATCATGAGCTTCGCGCCTAAACCTAAAGCCGCTGGCTGTTTGGAAGAAGTCTTCCCCTTAGTTTTCACCGGCTTTGTTTTGACGTTTAATACTTTTTTGCTTTTTGAGGGCTTGGAAACCGTTGAGGATTCTGAATTTTGCGGAAAGGCGCTGACGAAAACGAAAAAGGCCATACATTCAAAGAACCCGCCCTGAAACCAAATCGGGTCAGTGCCGGTCCACAAATGAGCGCCCCAATAACCCAGCGCCGCGCCCAAAATAAGGCGGTAGAGCTGAAGATGATCCGACCCCGCGACCAGTCGGATTTTGTTATTAGGCCACCATAAAAAAGCGTAAGACAAAGCGCAGCCAATCGTAATGACCGAGATGCTGTAAACAGCCATGGTGCTCAGTTTGGCGATGATGAGGGACAAAACGATATAAGACAGGAATTCAGTGACGACGATCATAGGGCTCTCCGCGAAAAGGTGTAGTAGATAACAGCCTCAGAGACAGGCAATTATATCGGAGAGGTTACGGGGTGACAATGTATCCCCCGAAGCCTCAATGACACCTAAAACATAAAACCAGGTGGAAGGTGAGATTGGGAGATACTTTCAGGCGAAGGGGGATGAAACCAGGGCACTTCGCGGCCTTTAAATGGCCTCTTTATCCGGCGTTCAGCTTTCTCTGAATACCCGCCAGGATCTCATAGGAACGCAGCCGGGCCGTGTGGTCATAGATGGCGGTGGCTTCCATCAGTTCATCCGCCTCGGTCTTCACCAGAAAATCCTCTAACCCTTCCCGCACGGTCTTTTCAGACCCCACAAAAGAGCAAGACAACTTATGCCCCGCCTGAACTTCCTCAAAGGGCGACCAATAGTCCGCGATATCGTCAATGGGCGGCGGCAGCTGGCCCCGGTTGCCTCTTTGCATATTGGTAAAGCTTTGTTGGATGGACGTGAACAACCGGCGGGCTTCGGCGTCCTTATCCGCGGCGATCACATTCACCCCCAGCATCAAGCGGGGTTTGTCTAACTGGGGCGAGGGCATAAATTCACTGCGGTAAACTTCAATGGCTTCCATTAAGTCCCCGGGGGCAAAGTGCGAAGCAAAGGCGTAGGGCAATCCCAATGAGGCGGCTAAATGGGCGCCAAAAAGGCTGGAGCCCAAAATCCAGATGGGCACTTTAGTACCTGTTCCAGGGGTGGCCCGCACCACTTGACCGGGCAAGAAGGGTCCCAGTAATTCTTGAAGTTCCATGACATCCTGGGGAAAGTGTTCGGCGCTCAGGGGGCTTCTGCGCAGGGATTCCAAAGTGCGTTGATCCGTACCGGGCGCCCGGCCCAGTCCCAAATCGATCCGGCCAGGATAAAGACATTCCAGCGTGCCAAATTGCTCGGCAATGACCAGGGGTGAATGGTTCGGCAGCATCACTCCGCCCGAACCCACACGAATGGTTTTGGTTCCGCCCGCCACATAACCGACCACCACCGAAGTCGCCGCGCTGGCAATGCCCACCATGTTGTGATGCTCGGCCAGCCAAAAGCGCTTGTAGCCCCACTTCTCGGCATGCTGGGCCAGATCAAGGGAATGATGCAGGGCTTCGGTCGCGTTGGAGCCTTGGGTGATGAACGCCAGATCAAAAACAGAAAAATCAGCCACGGTAATTCCTTTTCATTTCACAGGGATATTCCATGAGCTGAAACTAAGTTTTAGAAAATTCAAATTCAAGGACAAGCGTTAATAAGCGCTGGCTTCATCGAGCTTTTCGATAAAAGCTTCATCCAGTATGAGTTTTGCTCCCTCGGCGAGGGCCTCAAACTGCTTCACACTGGTCGCGCTGGCGATAGGCGCCGTAATGGTTGGCTGGGCAATCAGCCAGGCTAACGCCACCGAGGTGGGCGTCGTTTCGTGGTCAGCCGCCACTTCGTCCAGGGCTTTCAAAATGCGGAAACCTTTGTCCGTCATATACTTTTTCATGCCGCCGCCCCGGGGGCTCTTGGAGAAATCCTGCTCGGTTCGGTATTTGCCTGTTAAGAATCCTGCCGCCAAGGAGAAGTAAGGGATCACGCCGATTCGGTTCTCCAAACAATAGGGTTCCAGATTCTTTTCAAAATCTTCCCGGTCATAAAGATTGTATTGGGGCTGTAAGCATTGGTAGACGGGAAAAGCTTTTTCCTTACTGATCTCAATTGCCTCATCCAAACGTCCGACTTTGTAATTGGAAGCGCCGATCACCCGCACTTTGCCCTGCTTCACCAGTTGGGCATAAGCTTCCAGCGTTTCTTCCAGGGGTGTGGCTGGGTCATCTTGATGGGATTGGTAAAGGTCGATGTGATCAGTCTGCAAACGCTTCAGTGAATCTTCCACTTCTTTCAAAATGTAATCCTTCGCCAAACCCTTTTTGCCGTCGCCCATGTCCATGCCGACTTTCGTCGCGATGATCACTTTGTTGCGCTTGCCGCTTTTCTGAAACCACTTGCCGATAACGGTTTCGGATTCGCCGCCCACATGCCCCAGCACCCAGCGCGAATAGGTATCGGCGGTGTCGATTAAGTTGAAGCCTGCGTCCACAAAAGCATCAAGGATTTTAAAAGAGGTTTCTTCGTTAGCGGTCCAGCCAAACACGTTACCCCCTAAAGCGAGCGGAGCGACTTGAAGAGCTGAATGACCAATTTGACGATGTTTCATATTGTCTCCTTGCAGACTGCTTAGAATGTCACTTGGATTCTTTCACTACGAGAGGAACAGATCAAGGCGTGACCCAAAAGAAACTAGGCTTGCGTCATTTCGAGTAGCTTTAACACGGTCTTCCAGTTGCGAACAGTGCTAGTAGTCGCCAATTTGGAGTCGAAATATTGGTTGGTCAACTTGGTGCGTCCAAACCCATTAGGACAATGCATATACACTTCAGACCCCACTACCTCAAAAGCATCACCCGGCGAGCGTTTGGCATCCAGTGATTGAATGGCGGTTTTTTGGGGCGTATGCAGCAAAAAAGCCACGTGAACGGTGTCGATGGTGCCGCCTTTTTTAAAGAAGGGGTTCGACTTAGAAACTTTCATTAATTCCTTGGCGCTTCGCACCACAACCGGCACATCAAGCTTGAAACCCTTTTTAATTTCTTTGGAAATTACATCAGAGATTTTCTGGGCCAGCTTGGCATCTGCCTTAAAAACCACGTTGCCGCTTTGAATGTAGGTAGTCACATGGCTACACCCAGCCTTTTCAAATATCTCGGCCAGGTCTTTCATGGGCAGGCTGTTCTTGCCGCCCACGTTGATACCCCGCAGAAGGGCTACATAAACTTCGGGTTTTACAGCGGTCATAGCAGCTCCCCTCGCGAACAAGTAACGGCTAAGGCTTATAGACGATCGTCGCTTTTATGTACATCGCGATGGCTCCAACAACCCATCCCGCAAAAAAGATACAAATAGATCTGAATTGTTCTTTATCGCCCTTGAACCAAAAAATGCCGAGAACAATGACCATAACGATAGCCACCGCGACCCCCCAACTGACGAATTGATTCATCATGCGACCTCCCATTTTGTTGTTCAACGCAGGTTTCGAATCTTTGAAATTAACCCACCTTGCGGATGATTAATTTGAGGGTGTGTAACTGAGAAAGACCTTTCCATTCTTAAAAGTCTTCGAGTTGGTCAATTTAAAATCCAGGTTTGTCTTCAGGCCTTCGAACATCGTCCTGCCCCCGCCCAAGGCGATGGGATTCATGATCATTTGGTATTCATCAATCAGTCCTTCCGGCGCTAGCTGCGCCACCAGGCTGCCGCTTCCTAAAATGACCAGGCCTTCACCGGGCGCGGCTTTCATTTTGCGGATTTCCTCAACCAAGTCGCCTTTGACCAATTTGGTGTTGTTCCAGGGTGCCTGTTCCATTTTTCTCGAAAACACAACTTTGAGACCATTGTTCATTCTTTCCGCCACCACCGGAAACATCTGGTGGGCCTGGGGCGTAGGCCAAAAACTAGCCATGAGATCATAGGTGACCCTGCCGAAAATCATCGTGCCGCCGCCTTTGGCGTTTTGGGCAGTAAAGGCGTTGAACTCCTCATCGACACCACTTTTGGCCCAGTTCATTTCGCCGTTTCGATCGACGAAATAACCATCCAGCGAGATATTTTGGAAAACGGATAATTTTTGCATTTGTCCTCCCGTTGAGGTCGGTTATTTCTTAGACGGGTTTCTTTTTATAAACGTTCAGGCCGACTTTTTCTTCGCGTTCTGGAACGGTGATGTTTCCTTCAGTCGAAGCCACAATGATGGTCTTGCCCGAAGCGGAAGGGCCGTATTCTTTAGACAGATCAACTTTGATGGTGAGAATGTTGCCTTCGATTTTCATTTCGACGTTTTTCATATGGCGATCCCTTGATTACCTTTTTCCAGTCTTCGCATCCTGAGCCAGCCTTTTTCCGTAACTCACAGCTTTATCTTGAGTGAAACCTATTCTTTCATAAAAAGCCCGAACTTCAGCATTGCTTTCTCGAATCTGTAAGTTGATCTTCGGACAACCCATTTTCTTGAGCCGTTTTTCAGCTTCTGCCATCAATTGACGGCCAAGCCCTAACTTTCTCTGAGTGGGATCGACTGCTAAATAATTAATCCATCCCCGATGGCCTTCATAACCCGCCATGACAGTCCCAATGAGTTTTTTTCCAGAAAGAGCGACCAGAAAGAGTTCAGGATTTACTTTCGATTTGCGGCGGATGTCTTCGAGAGGATTATTCTGAGGGGCAACTAAGCCGCAATCAGTCCAAAGTTTTATGACCTCGGACTGCTGCGATTTATTAAACGGTTTAATTTTGATTAGCATAACGCGCCTCAAATTACCGAACCGCGAAATACTCCGCGTCGGGGTGATGCAGGATAATCGCGCTGGTGGATTGTTCCGGCACCATCATGTGGGCTTCCGTCAAAGTAATGCCGATGGCCTTGGTGGCATCGAGCAAACGGAAATACTTTTCCTGATCCGACTGCTCGGGGCAGGCGGGATAGCCGGGCGAGTAACGCTTGCCCTGACCGATGGGGAGACCCCATTCCGAACGGATACGGCGGTGAATCCACTCCGCCATGGCTTCGGCGGTTTGTACTGCTAAACCATGCAGATAATAGGATTCGGTGTACTTATCTTCTTTATTCAGCTTCTCGATCAACTCACCGGCTTTTTCGCCAATGGTGACGACCTGGAAGGCCACCACGTCTTTTTCACCCGAGGAAAGCGGGCGGAAATGGTCGGACAGGCACAAGTGACGGCCCACGCGTTGGCGCGGAAACTTGAAGCGTTCTAATTCTTTCTTCGGATCGTTGCCGTCATAAATCATCAGGTCGTTACCATCCGAATTGGCCAGCCAGAAACCATAAACCAGTTTGGGCTCGAACAGGTTCTTAGAAATAATCTCATCCTGCATCTTTAAACGCATGGGCTCGAACTGTGTCTTGATGAGGTGTTTATATTCCTCAACGTCTTTACCCTTTACACCCCAGTTCAATTTATAAAGCTGGGTTAAATCCAAATAGGGCCATACTTCGCGCAGAGGCACTTTGTTGATAATGGAGGTGCCGTTGAACGGATTCTTCGGGATAAAGGTGGCGGGCTTCACCGTGGGCGGATATTTATCCGGCGTGGCTTCGCCTTCTTCTTTATGAGCGTCGGCAAAATTAGTTTCTTTGGCCTTCAAGGCTTCATCTTTAATCTTGTTGCGGAATGTTTCCCGCGAGCTCAGGTCCGACAGAGCGTTCAAGATGTCCAGACCCTCAAAGGCGTCCTTGGCGTAATAAACGCCCGGCTCATAGAGCTTTTCATCCACAAAACTGATGCGGTAACCGTAACGGCGGTTAATAGCGGCGCCGCCCACGATAACGGGATAGTTGAGACCCATCTTTTCCATTTCTTGCACGCAGATGGGCATTTGTTTGGAAGTCACCACGAGCAAGGCCGAAAGACCGATCGCGTCAGCTTTCACTTCTTGTGCCTTGGCGATGATGGTCGAAACAGGAACCTGTTTGCCCAGGTCATAAACGGTGTAACCGTTGTTAGAAAGAATGGTGCGCACCAGGTTTTTACCGATGTCATGCACGTCGCCGTAAACGGTCGCGAGAACGACGGTGCCTTTGGTGGTCGAGGCGTTCTTATCCAAGAACTGCTCCACATAACCCACAGCGCGCTTCATCACCTCAGCGGACTGAAGCACGAAAGGCAAAATCAATTCGCCCGAGCCAAACTTGTCACCGACATCTTTCATGGCCGGCAGAAGGACGCCGTTCAAAGCCTCAACAGCCGTCTTTTCTTTTAAAACTTCCGCAAGATCTTCTTCAATCTTGTCCGGCTTGCGGTTGACGATTTTCCAATGCACTTTTTGGGCAAAGGTCATGCCTTCGGTCGGGTCCGCCTTGGTTTGCTCTTCGACCGGGCCCTTGCCCGCGAAATGCTGGATGAAATGCGCTAAAGCCTGCGGATCGCGGTTAAAAACCAGATCGTCCGCTAATTTACGCTCGGCTTCATCGATAGATGAATAGGGTTTAATATCCGCCGGATTCAGAATGGCCATATCGAGACCAACCTGAACGCAGTGATATAAGAAGACAGAGTTGAGAACTTCGCGGGCTTGTTTGGACAAGCCAAAAGACACGTTGGATAACCCCAGAATGGTGCGCACGCCGGGGATTTGAGTCTTAATGGCCTTAATGCCTTCCAGCGTTTCGACAGCCGAATTCAGAAATTCCGCCTCGCCGGTAGCCAGGGTAAAGGTCAGCGCGTCAAACACCAGGTCTTCGGCGGGAATACCGTATTGAGTGGTGCAGATTTCAGTAATCTTCTGGGCCACTTCCAATTTGCGGGCAGCGGTTTTGGCCATACCCTTTTCAGCGGGCTTGGACTTGTCGTAATAAACGTCATCAATCGTCAGGGCCACCAGCGTAGCGCCATACTTTTTCGCCAGGGGGCAGATTTTTTCGATGCGCTCCCCTTTGCCTTCTAGGTTGATGGAATTGATCATGGCCCGGCCCGGATAAATCTTCAGAGCCGCTTCAATCACTTCCGATTCGGTCGAGTCGATCATGAGCGGCGTATCGATACCCAGCGCCATCTTCTTCACAACTTTCGTCATCTGCTCTTTTTCATCCACCCGTTCGGTGAGAGCCACGCAAAGGTCTAATACGTGAGCGCCGCCTTCCGCCTGACCGCGGCCTACCGTCACCATACCTTCGTAATCGTCCGCCAAAAGCAGCTGCTTGATCTTGCGGGAACCCTGGGAGTTCACCCTTTCGCCCACAATGAGGGGGCGGGGGTCCTGATCCATAGAAACACCTTTAATCATGGAGGACACGTTGCACACATGGGTAATATCGCGCTTTTTGGGTTTCTGTTTACCGATGGCCTCAACAACCTGGCGTAAATGCTCGTGCGTAGTGCCGCAGCAGCCGCCGATAACGTTAACGCCGAATTCCTCAACAAATTCCTTGAGAGCTTTGGCTAACGCCGCTGGTTCGAGAGGATAAACCGCCTGTCCGCCGCGATTTTCGGGCAGACCCGCGTTAGGAATAGTAGAAATGGGAATTTCAGAATATTGCGAAAGATAGCGGACCGGGTCTTTCATTTCTTTGGGGCCGGTGGAACAGTTCATACCGATCACATCTATCGGCAGCCGGGAGAAGGTGGACAGGACCGAGGCGATATCCGTGCCGAGCAGCATACGGCCCGTGGTATCGAGCGTGGTTTGCGCCATGAGGCCCACGGGGGATTTCTTTTCGGTTCGGGCGCGGTGGCAGCCAAACACGGCGGCGCGCATTTCTAAAATGTCCTGGCTGGTTTCGACCAACAGAGCGTCCACACCCGCGTCAATCATGATGCAGGCTTGTTCGTAATAAATGGCTTCTAATTGGTCAGGATGAATCTTGCCCAGGTCAGGGTCTTCGGAAGCGGGCAGCATGCCCGTGGGACCCATGGAACCCACCACAAAGCGGGGATGATCGGGAGTCGAATATTTATCGGCCAACTCGCGGGCCATTTTGACCGCGGCGGTATTTACTTGAACGATTTGATCTCCGATACCATATTCTTCCAGCTTTAACCGGTTGGAGCCGAAGGTATTGGTCTCCAAGCAGTCCACACCCACTTTAAGAAAGCCCTCATGAATTTCGCGGACCACTTCGGGCTTCGTGATGACCAGATAGTCGTTCAAACCCTCTTTACCGCCAAAGTCTTCTTTGGTCAGGTTGTAGTTCTGCAAGTTGGTGCCCATGGCACCATCAAAAATGAGAACTTTTTCTTTAAGTGCGTCTAAAAAGAGCGGTCGAGCCAAAGTAGAACCTCATATAAGAGTGTTAAAGGTGGGGTAGTTTAGGGTGTTTCAAAGCTTGCTTCAAGGCAGGTTTATAGTAAAACAAGGCGCCTAATTTGAGCTTTAAGCGTTTAAATTAAGGACGGGAGGGGATGCCGCGGACTCTCTCGAGTCTTTCGGCCTCGGTTTCAGCCGGCTCCTGGGATGGAGCCACTGAATCTGCAACATCGTATGAATCCACAATACCTATCGAACCATCGGCTAAAGAACCATGACCAACGGATTTCGGACGGGATTGATTACCAAAAGCTTTGCCCAGATGGGCGCCGCTCTTAGCTGTGGTAATGCCGGCTTTGGCTGGAACCGCTTGGCCCTTGGTGAGATTACTGTTGTTCGGTGTCGTTTGGGCAAAACCAACTCCCGCAGTAAACACCGATCCCAGAATAATGATTAAAACCCTTTTCATATAAAACCTCTGGTCTTCATATTTTCAATTTAATACGTCAGCATATAGACGGCTCACCGGTCAAAAAGTTACACCCAAAAACAATTGAGAATTCGCTATTTTAATCAAATAATGACTCAACTATTACAAACGAGGTTCTTATGACAACTATCATCCTGCTGATCATTTCCAACGTCTTTATGACCTTCGCCTGGTACGGCCATTTGAAATACCGCACCTCGCCCCTTTGGATCGCCATTCTGGCCAGTTGGTCCATCGCCTTTTTCGAATACTGCTTTCAGGTGCCGGCTAACCGCATTGGCAGTTATGAATTTTCTACCGCCCAATTGAAGGTGATGCAGGAAGTGATCACCCTGGCGGTCTTCTGCGGCTTTTCAGTTCTCTATTTAAAAGAAGACATTAAATGGAACTATCTGGTGGGTTTCGGCTTTATGGTGGTCGCGGTTTTCTTTATTTTTAAAAAGTGGTCGTAAGGCACATTGAATAAAGGTAACCTGTGCCCATGAATCTGAATTTAGCTTTCGATCTCGCTCTTTTCTTATCCACCTTCGGCCTGATCTTTCTGGCTGAGCTGCCGGATAAAACCGCTATCGCCATCGTTATCCTGGCCAGCCGAAACCACCCCTGGGCGGTTTTCTGGGGTGTCGCCACGGCCTTTTTAATTCAAAGCGCCATCGCGGTTCTCTTTGGCGGCTTATTCAGCCTGTTACCCGCTCATATTATTCATATGACTTCGGGGATTTTGTTTTTGGTTTTTGCCGGCATGATGTGGTTTAAGCGGGAAGAAAAAAAGGCTGAACTTAAGAATAAGCCACGAAGCTTCGCTCAAATGATTTGGACTTCGTTCACGGTTATATTTATCGCCGAATGGGGCGACCTGACTCAATTAGCCTCGGCCACCTTGGTTGCCAAAACCCATCTGGCGCTGACCATTTTCATGGCTTCCACTTTAGCGCTCTGGTCTACCACCGCTATCGCAATCTTGATTGGCCACCACGCGAAGAAAATGATTCACCCTCAACTGCTTCAAAAAATCGCGGCAGTCGCCTTCGCGATTGTGGGCATTCTTCTTTTAACGGGTTTTTGGGACTAATTACTAAACTTTTCGCGAACCCAGATTTTCAGTTTAAACGTCTAAATCATTATGAAAATTCACAATAATCAGAATTATCTAAAGTCACTGGGCCCTACCGAAGCTGAGATTCAAGCTTCCATGAAAGCCGATCAAAAACGCAAATCAGTCAATTTGGAATCAGAAGCCACTGAAAAGATCAAAAAATTCGAAGATCAAGTGATTAACGCGAAGAACCATTCCCAAAACAATTCCGACACGCCACCTCAATGGACAGCTAATAAAAAAAATCCAACAGAAAATTCAAATGACGCTAATCCAAACGATTCGGACAAAAAAGATCCGCCACCATCATCTGCGTCGCATATTGATATTAAGGTTTAAAGAAATTGAGGAATTAATTAGAAAAATAAATGGCGGAGAGACAGGGATTCTACTTCTAGACCTTTTGGGCCTATCCCCTGTTCGGGGACGCCTGCCACACTCTCATCAGTTCTTCTTTAACTTGACGCGTCTGTCGCTTTAACCACTTTTCACGAAATACAGCTTTAGAATCATTTTCTACCGCTTCAACATAAACCAATTCAACTGGCAGCCGAGCCTTCGTATATTCCGCACCGCGACTTGTTTGGTGCCGATGTAACCGCTCTTCAACATCTTGAGCAATACCTGTATAGAAAGAGTCGTCAGAACACTTGAGGAGATAAACAAACCAGGAGGATTCAGCCAACGATGGGAACTCCAAAAATAAATGGCGGAGAGACAGGGATTCTACTTCTAGACCTTTTGGGCCTATCCCCTGTTCGGGGACGCCTTCGACAATCACTTCCGCCAAATTAAAAATACAATGGCGGAGAGACAGGGATTCGAACCCTGGAGACCCTTTTGGAGCCTACACGCTTTCCAGGCGTGCGCCTTCGACCGCTCGGCCATCTCTCCTGCTTGCCTGCTAAAAAAACAAAGGGCGAGTCAAACTCGCCCTCGGTACATATAAATGGTGGAGATGAGCGGGATCGAACCGCTGACCTTCTCATTGCGAACGAGACGCTCTCCCAACTGAGCTACATCCCCACATCCATCATTTGGCCTTGAGCCTCATCTCTTTAAAAAACGCGGTCAAGACACTCGAACATTCTTCTTTTAAAACCCCCGAGGTGACTTTCACCCGGTGATTCAGCTTCTCATTTTCCATCACTCTGGCCGTACTGTCCACCGCCCCCGCCTTGGGGTCCGTCGTACCGTAAACCAGGTTTCGTACTCTTGATAACACAATGGCCCCGGCGCACATGGTGCAGGGTTCCAAGGTTACATATAAATCACAATCTACCAGCCGCCAGCTGTTCAACTTCTTCGTCGCCTGGCTGATCGCCATCAGTTCGGCGTGAGTCAAAGCGCTCTGCTTTTTTTCGGTCAGGTTATGACCACGGCCGATAATCTTGCCGTCTTTCACCACTACCGCGCCGACGGGAACTTCACCCTTGCGGGCAGCCTTGTTCGCTTCTTTTAAAGCCTCTCGCATGAACTCTTCGTCGGGATGGTTCAGCGTGGTCATCAACTATCTCCAGACACTCTAAGTGTCGGACTTAATTATAAGAAAAAATGGTGCGTGCCGATCTTCTTTTAAGATTTCAAAGAAATCGGTACTGCGCCACTTTCATATTAAAGGTGAACCAGAAGTTCACAGTTCAATGTAAAAGTGGTGCGCCTGGAAGGATTCGAACCTTCAACCCTCTGATCCGTAGTCAGATACTCTATCCAGTTGAGCTACAGGCGCATCGTCATCAATCCTCAGCCAAAGGTCGGCTAAAGGACGAGTATATTACCCAAAATGGCATTTTTATCGCAAGGGAAATGCCCTCTCGAAGCATCTTTTAACACATGCCTTTTAAGGCTTTTCCCTTATAATTCATTCCCCATCCCGCCATTGGCAATTCCAACCGCACTGGTTTAGGATGAAAGTGAAGTCGCACTCTGATGTGGGGGCCGGGCCCTATACGGCAAACTGGCCCCAACTCCGCCAGGTCCGGAAGGAAGCAACGGTAAGGTTTTTGTTTGGGTGTTGTAGGTCGCCTGACTCCCACAACAGAGTGCACCCTCTATCTAATTGGAGAGCTGATGTCCCCTCAAGTTACAGCCCTTAAATGGCGTCCCCAGGTTTTTGCCGACATGGTCGGCCAAGAACACATTACCCGCTCTCTTCAAAACGCCATGAAGGCCGAACGCGTGGCTCACGCTTACATCTTTGCGGGGCCCCGAGGCGTGGGTAAAACCACCACCGCCCGCATCTTTGCCAAAGCCCTCAATTGCCGAAACCTCAAAGACGGCGAACCTTGCAACACCTGCGACATGTGCATGGAAGTCAATCAAGGCTCCGCGATGGATGTTATCGAAATCGACTCCGCCTCCTTCAACGGCGTGGACGATATCCGCAGCCTTCAAGAGCAGGTCGGCACCTACCCCGCCAAGGGAAAGTACAAGATCTACATCTTTGACGAAGCTCATCGTATTACCAAACAGGCCTTTGATGCTTTCTTGAAAACGCTGGAAGAGCCTCCCGCGCACGTTATCTTCATTTTGGCCTCGACCGAAATTCACCAGTTCCCCGCCACCGTTCAATCGCGTTGCCAGCGGTTTGAATTCCGCGCCATGGGTATGGATACCCTCATCAAGCAATTGCGCCGCATCACCGATGCTGAAGGCATTGAGATTGAAGACAAGGGTCTTTATCAAATCGCCCGGGCCGCTAACGGCTCTATGCGCGACAGCCAAAGAACGCTCGACCAGGTCATCGCCTTCTCGGGCAAAAAAGTCACGCTTGAGGATATTCGCGTCGCTCTCGGCACTATTGAAGAAGATGTTTATCTCAAATTAGTCGAATCCGCCGTTAACCAAGATGTTCCGTCCGCCTTAACCGTGGTCAAAACCATTATCGAAGGCGGCAAAGACCTCGAGCATTTTTACGGGGGCCTCCTAGAAACCTTCAGGCATTTAGCTGTCGCCAAAGCTTATCCCGCTTCCGCCGCTACTTTCATTTCGCTCTCAGCGGAAGATGTTCAAAAGATTGTCGCTTTCTCAGCCCAAATGAACGAAGCCCAGATTCTTTCTTCTCTACGTTTACTCATCGAACAAGAGTGGGCCTTGCGCCATTCGGCTAACCCACAAATTGTTTTGGAAACAGTTGTGCTTGAGCTTTCTCAATTAAAAGGTCTCACTTCAGTGGGCGACCTTTTGAAACAATCTGAAAGCGGTTCGGCCCCGGTGATGACCGCAACCAGACCGGCTGCTGCCGCTCCCCGTCCCGCTCCAACCGCGGCGCCTGTTCCGGCACCCGCTCCCTCTCAAACCAATTACCAATCCGCTGCGCCAAAACCTGCTTCGGTGAGCGAAGGCGAACCGGTGTTAGCGGTAGACGAAATTGAAGAACCTGTTGAAACCGACAGCAGCCCCGAGATGGCCAAACTCAAGTCACAATGGCAAGAATTGCTCGAAAAAGTCGGCGCTAAGAAAGTCGCGCTCAAAGGCGTATTGATCGATACCCGCCCCAAGACGATTGACGCGGACACCCTGGTTCTCCTGTGCAAAGGCCAATTTCACTTCGAGAATCTTTCTAAACCCGAAAACAAAGTTTTGGTCGAAAGCGTCATCGAGGAACTGGTGGGCCGTAAAATTAACCTGGTTCCCGTATTGCCCGCTTCCGCCGCTAAAACCCCATCGGATAAGCCGGTGGTTCGCGCGCCTAAATCCTTAACTGCTCCCAAAATTGACGTGAAGGAATTAGAAAAAGAAGAACCCATTGTGGCCGCCACCATGAAACTATTCGGCGCCAAAGTGGTTGAAGTGAAACGCAACAATCCCAAACCGTAAAACCTTCGCGAGGAGTCCCCATGCCTAACATGCTCGATATGATCCGCCAGGCCCAACTGATTAAAGAAAAAATGGGCCAGTTTCAAAAAGATCTCGAAACCCAGTCTTTTACCGGCACCGCGGGCAAAGGGTTAGTGACGGTCACCGTCAACGGCAAACACGATGTTTTAAAAGTCGCCATCGATCCTAAAGCCGCCGCCGATACCGAAAAACTTCAAGAACTCATCAAAGAAGCCATCAACGACGCGGGCCACCAGGTCAACGCCAAGCTCAAAGCCGAAGTGGGTAAAATGACCGGCGGCCTGGGCCTGCCGGGGCTGTTTTAAACCGGACGCTTTTTGAAACCGGCTTCTTCCCGCTCGCTCCAAGTTATTGATTTAGCCCGCACCGCCGCCATTCTCCCCGTCATGGCGCTTCACCTGAAACCCAATCTGCCCCCGCCTCATCCCTCTTATATATGGGCCTGGGACCGCAACGGCGGATACGGCGTACTGATGTTTTTTGTCATCTCTGGTTTTTTAATCACAAGAGTTCTCGCCGAAGGTTCGAAGGGAGCTTTTCAGGCCAGCTGGAAAAAATTCTATGTCCAAAGAGCGGGCCGTATTCTTCCCCTCTTTCTTCTGATTCTTTCACTAGGGCTATTGTTCGCTTTGATCTTTCGTGACAATTCCAGTCTGTTCTCTTTCTGTTTCAAACTGCCTGACCACCCGGCGGATTGGACTTTTTGGGGGCCGCTCATTTTGTTTCTCTTTAACTGGGCCCGCTGCTTTTTGACGCCGCTTTGGGGCGGCATTGGCGCCTATTGGGGAGTCTGCTGGTCTTTGGCGGTGGAGGAACAGTTTTATTTGTTCTACCCGCTCATTCTCCGCAAATTAAAGAACGAGAAAAACTTGATTCAGTTTCTATGGGGTGTCGTTCTATTCGGACTGCTTTGGCGGCTGGCGATGGCCTTTATTTCTTTCCCTGACAGCGTGGATATTAAGTACGCCTCTTTCGGGTGCTTTGACCAAATCGCTTTAGGTGCTCTGCTCTATTTCACGCATAAGAATTTCAGCAAAACACTTCTTCAAAAGCCAGGGCTTTGCTGGGTTTTAACGCTGTGCGGGAGCGCGCTCTTTGTGGCCGCGAATCTCTTTACCAACAACTGGAACAAAATCGACTTTATTTATTCGCCCTTGCTGGCGGGACTGAGTGTTTTCTTCTTTTTACTGGGCGGTTTAAACCTAACCTGGTTCGAGTCTGGTTTTTTAAAGCTATTCACCCTGCCCGGTAAATACAGCTATGGAAACTACCTCTACCATATCGCGGTCATCTATTTCCTCGCGCCTTACTTGCAGAATCTTCATATTCTTTTAGCCTTTATCATCCTCGTCGTCGCCACCACTGCCCTATCGGCTTTTTCGTTCAACTACTTCGAAGTGCCGGTGAACCACTACATCCGCAATCGTTTTGGCGCTTCTCGAGTTAGTTGAAACCTTCCGTCATATGAATTAAGGTTGTTCAGAAATAAACCGATTTAAAACAGGAAACCATGGCTGAGTACCCCCCTTCTTTAGAAAGACTTTTGCACGAACTGGGAAAATTACCCGGTATCGGCCCCCGCACCGCCCAGCGCTTGGCTTTTCATTTACTCAAACAGCCTTCTGATATTTCTAAAGCCCTGGCCAATGGTCTGATTGAAGCCCGCACCAAAATTCATCCCTGCCGCGACTGCTATAACCTAACCGAGGAAACGCTTTGCCAGATATGCATGTCCTCCAATCGTGAAAAAACTTCTTTGTTAGTGGTGGAAGATCCCAGCGACGTGGTGGCCTTTGAACGCACTCATGAATACCGGGGCCTGTACCATGTGTTGGGCGGAACCTTATCACCGTTAGAAGGCCGCGGCCCACAAGACCTGACATTGGACGCTTTAGTAGCCCGCGTGAAGAACAACAAAACCTTTAAAGAAATCATCGTAGCGACCGACCCTACGGTCGAAGGCGATTCAACCGCCCTCTATATACAACAGTTATTAAAAGCCCTGCCGGTGAAGGTCACCCGTTTAGCCCGAGGATTACCCTCCGGCGGCGACGTGGAATACGCGGACGAATCAACTTTGTTAAAAGCGCTCGAAGGTCGCCGGGAACTTTAAAAACCCAGATAATCAGGCCAAATCTTACTTTTAATTTACTTGGCCAAACGCAAACCTCGAATATACTTTGCATCTATATTTCAACTGACTTTTGACTAAGGGATTTAGCGATGAAGCGGCATCAAATATTTCAGCTTTTCATTTTAACGGCTCTCGTTTTGAGCTTCGCCAGCTGCGGTAAGCTGAACTCTTTGACCAGCCCTGCTCAAACTTCTAATGCTTCCGTTTCCACAGCAACCCCAACCTTCACTCCGACCATGACAACCTCCGCCACCTTCACACCAACTGCCACAAATACATCAGTCGCGTCTAACAATATAGTTCTCAATAGTTCCTCTATTGTCATCGAAGGTGGCTCAGGAGGTAGCGGTGGAACCGCTGTCGCGGGGTCTGGCGGGTCTGCCGTGATTAACACATCCAACGTTGGCTACTTAACAGATAGCGGCTATGGTAGCGCGACGCCCACTCCTACCGAAACTCCTGAGCATCACTGGCACCACCACTCCTTTTAAGCCTTTTAGCTTCGTTAAAATTTTAAATAGTTCCCGCCAATCCTCCGGATAAGTTGCTTTTCTCAACCGCTTCAAGGAAACTACAGCCATGAAAGAACTTTTTTGCGCCCTTCTCTTTATAATTGCCCCCATGACCATGGCCGCCGACAATATTGTTTCCGCCAATAACCCTCTGATTCAGTATTCGGGCCGGGTGGACTTTTCGAATCCGCAGGCGCCCCGGTTTGACTGGCCCGGCATCTCTATCACCGCGGCTTTTCACGGCACTTCCATTGGTTTTTCATTGGATGATTTGGGCAATAACTATGACGTCATCGTGGATGGCAAACCCAACACGGTCTGGGCCACCAGCGCCAACAAAATACTCTACACGGTCGACCAGCTGACTGCGGGCGATCATGTGGTGAAGATCGTCAAACGCACCGAGTCGCTTTTTGGTTTGGCCACCTTTAAGGGTCTGACCCTATCCCCTGGCGGAACACTGATAAACCCGCCCGACCTCCCTTCCCGGCGCATTGAGATCATCGGCGATTCTTTTCTTTGCGGTTACGGCGTGGAAGCTTCTAAAGCGCAATGCGACAGCCTGAGGCCCTACGAAAACGCCTCGAAAGCTTTTGGCGCCCTCATCGCGCAGGATCTGCAGGCCGAATATCACATCGAAGCTTTCTCCGGCAAAGGAGTTGTGCGTAATTGGGGCGACAAGAAAACCATTTCCATTGATCCCTTTCCGCCTCTTTTCGACCTAACCGTATGCCGCGACGAAAAGACTAAGTGGGATTTCAGCAAATGGGTTCCCAACGCGGTGATTATTCACTTAGGTCTAAATGACTTTTCAACAGAACCGCAAGCCGACGGCAAAGAATTTAGCCACGCCTACATCGACCTGCTTAAACATCTCCGGGAAAAATATCCGAAAACTATGATTTTCTGCACCGCCCCCTCAGGCTGGCCCGGCATCGGACCCATGCTGGATAAAATTGTTGAGAAGCGAAACAGCGCCGGCGACAAAAACGTTCAGCTGCTGACCTATCCGCCTATTTCCCCCGACGAGTTTGGCTGTGACGGCCACCCCAACGCGGCCGCCCAGCGCAAAATTGCCGACGTGCTGATCCCCGCGATGAAGGAAACCCTGTACTGGTAGCTGTTTTCAGCCTTCGCGAAGATTTACACCCTCTTTATTCCCCTGTTAAACAGCTGATAAAAAGATTCCTTCTACTTGTCTTCCCATATCCCTCTCGCTCACACTAAAATAACCCAAGTCGTTTATCTCAGGAGACCCTATATGTCCCACCCTATCAAAGCCTTATTTTTAGATATTGGCGGAGTTCTTTTAAATAATGGCTGGGACCGCAAAGCGCGCCAGGATGCCGCCAAGTCCTTCGGGCTGGATTACACCGATATGGAAGAACGCCACCACTTGACCTACGACACCTATGAGGCGGGCAAGATCAACCTGGATACTTATTTAGACCGCATTGTCTTTTTCGAGAAGCGGGGTTTTACTAAAGAGCAATTCCGTATGTTTATGATTTCACAGTCCCATCCGCACGAACCCACGATTGAGTATTTCAAAGCCCTCAAAAACACCCACAAGATCAAGATAGGCGTGTTAAGTAACGAAGGCCGTGAACTTTCCGAATACCGCACCAGAAAATTCGAACTCCACTCTTTTGTCGATTTTTTCGTGGTTTCTTCTTACGTGCATATCCGTAAACCTGACGAGGATATTTACCGCCTGGCTTTGGGAATTGCCCAGTTGTCGCCCGAAAATTGCGCTTATGTGGATGACCGTCATTTATTTGTGGAAGTGGCCCAGAAATTGGGCATCCGATCCATCCACCACACGACGCTTTCTGATACCAGCGCCCAATTAGAGGCCATGGGCCTATCCAACGGATAACCCCACAAAAACTTGACTTTTCGAAGTAGTGATTTAGACTATCCCTCCCCCGAAGACCTTTGGTTTTCGTGGGTTTTTAATTAAAAACGCTCGTAGCCGAGCACATTCCCCGATAGCTCAATGGTGGAGCATGCGACTGTTAATCGCAGGGTTGTTGGTTCGAGTCCAACTCGGGGAGCCATAAACGTACAAAAAGGGGTGTCCCATAAGGGGATGCCCCTTTTTTATTATCCCGAGTTGGACGAGAACCAAATGGGAAAGTCTGAAAACGGGAGTTTTCAGGCCGTACGATGGGGTACATAGGGGGAACTTCCCCTATGAGAGCGAAGCGACGGTTCCGATGTTCACGAGGGAGCCATTCAAATAAAGGCCGTCCACATTAGTGGATGGCCTTTTTTATTTGGGCTTCACGAGTTGAAGGGGGTATGGGGGATGACCGGCCCCCATGCCGTTAAAAGGGGTACACAGGGGACTCTTCCCCTGTGAGCGCGAAGCGCCAACTTGGGGAGACTTACGCCGTTATCTCTCAGGTTCTCAGCCTTTTCGTTTTTAAACCCCGATGGTTAGAGCTATTTAGACTGGAAAGGTCTATGGTGGAGTGGAACAACTAACATTTAAAAAAATTGAAGAATAAGGATGAACCTCACCATGGAAATCAGCAAAAAAGACGTCGGAAAAATTGTGGAATTGCCTGCCAAGCCGGATTGGGGTTTTGGCGTCATTGGAAAAATCGACCTGCGCTTCGCCTATGTGTTCTTTGACAAGTCCGGCGACGACCTGAACAAGAAATACTACTTAAACGATAACCCTCTCAAAATCGCCTCCAGCCAAAGCGAACCAGCCCTGGTCAAGCGAGCCCGGGTGAAGAACCGTAAAATTAAGCCTGTCGACGTTGTTCACCACCCCATCTGATTTCACATTCAACCCGTTGGGCCGCTGACGCCCCCCGCTGAAGGCGCTTTCTTGTGCCTTCAGCAAATGCTTTTCGTTAAAATATAACTCATATTAAGCCTCCATTTTCAGGAGTTATATTTGCCCTCCTTCGATAAGAAAAAAGTCCAACTGCTGGTGAAACAGCAAAAACTCCAGGCTCAAGAAATTTTGATGTATCAAAAAATTCTCGAGGGCATTCGGGGCGGGCTTAAGTTCAACAGCTTTTTAAAACTCATCGTCAATTCCGTCCGCAAGGGTTTGGGATTTAAAAGAGCCGGCGTTTTCCTGATGGAACCCGACGGAAAAAGCGTCCGCCTCATTTTGGGTATCGATAAAAAAGGGCGTTTCGAGGCGAATAAAGAAAAGATTCCCATTAACACCGCTCCAGGGGTCAATCATTTCGCCGATGTCATCAACGGTCATAAAAAGTTTTTTTACTCCAACGACATTCCCCACCGCATTTCTAAAAAAGATAAATTCCGGGTCCCCGTTTACAACAACGCCGTGGTCCCTCTGCAATTTGGCGAGCAAAAAATTATCGGCGCTATCGCCGTGGATAATTTAAATATCGACCGCCCGATTACGAAATCCGACGTGGTGAGCTTAATGAACTATGCCACCCAGGTGGGCCTGGCGATCGAGTCTTTTCAAAGCCATCAAAGAATGTTGAGCCTCTCTTTTACCGATTCCATGACGGGCCTGTACAACCGCCGCTTTTTCGACAAAACTCTGGCGCAGGAAGTGAACCGCTGCCAGCGTTACAACCGGCATTGCAGTCTTATGCTCATCGACATTGACCATTTTAAACGGGTCAACGACACCTATGGCCACGACGCGGGCGACGAGATCATTCAACAGGTCGCGGGCATTCTGCAAAAAAATGTCCGGGGCCTGGATGTGGTTTCCCGCATCGGCGGAGAGGAATTCGCCATCATCCTTCCCGAAACCCCGCCCAATAATGTGAACGTGGTCGTCGAGCGGCTTCTCAGGGAATTCCGACATACCAAGCCCATCGTTAAAATCATGGCGGCCAAAAAAGAGGCCATCACCGTCAGTTTGGGTGTGGCCATTTATCGGGGCGGCAGTGTTTCGCCCCAGAGTTTATTTAAATTGGCGGATAAGAGCCTGTACCGCGCCAAACGAACAGGCCGGGACAAGTCAGGCCCCCACTACGATAACTACGGTAAAATCACGGCTTTTAAAAAGGGCTAAACCCCTCTTTTGACCGCTAGGCGATATTGGTGATGGGTAAGATCAAATCACTGTAGAATGCGGTTCATATCGAAGTTCTGGGGGGAGTCTCACTTGCCCGCTTCCAACCAACTCAAAATCAGAAAACTTCTCAAACGCCAAAAGTATGAGCACGAGCTCAACCTGATGTATCAGAGCATTCTCGAAGGCATCCGCAAAGAACTTAACTTTAACAACTTCTTAAAACTGGTCATTCAATCCGTCTGTAAAGGTTTGGGCTTTAAACGGGCCGGCATCTTTTTGGTGGACCCCGACGGCAAAAGCGTTTCACTGGCCATGGGCATCGACAAAAAAGGCCGCTACGAAAAAAATAAGGACCGCATCCCCATCGACCTGCGTCCAGGGCAGGGCCACTTCTCGGATATCATCAACGGGCGCAAAAAGTTCTTTTATTCCAACGACGTTCCCCGCCGTATGCCCGGCGCCGACTTCCACATACCGGTTTTTAACAACGCGCTGGTTCCCCTACAATTTGGCCGGGAAAAAGCCATCGGGGCTATCGCGGTGGACAATCTGAATAAAAACCGCCCCATCACCAAAGCGGACGTGATTCGGCTGATGAACTACGCCACCGAAGTGGGTCTGGCCATCGAGTCTTTCCGCAGCCACGAAAGAATGGTCAGCTTATCGTTCACCGATCCTATGACCGGCCTCTACAACCGCCGGTTCTTTGACAAAGCCCTGGCCCAGGAACTTAGCCGTGCCCAGCGCTACGACCGGTTCTTCAGCCTGCTCCTGATCGACATTGATCATTTCAAACGGGTCAACGACACCTACGGCCATGACGCCGGCGACGAGATTCTTCAGCAGATTGCGGAGATACTGCAAAGTAATATCAGAAGTTTGGATGTGGTGGCCCGTATCGGCGGCGAGGAATTCGCCATTATTCTTCCAGAAACTCAAACCCACATTGACGTGGTGGTCAACCGGCTTTTAAAAGAAGTGCGCATCGCCAAACCGCGGATCGCGTCCATGATTTCGGAAGATCAAAACGTGACCATCAGCATCGGCCAGGCCAGCTATCAGGGCGGCACTCTCTCCGCGGCTGACTTGCTGAAACTGGCGGATAAAAGTCTTTATGAAGCCAAGCGCACAGGCCGGGATAAAGCGGGCCCCCATCACATCACCCAGTCCAAAGCCAGAAAGAAAAAGCGTAAATAAAAAAAGCCGCATAGGTTTCCCCATGCGGCTTTGCAAAAAGCTCTTTTTAATTGCTCGTCAGCAAATGGCCGTCCTGATCGTAATCTTTACTGCCTCCATTTTGCTGGGTCAAATTGATTCTCCAGGCTTTTCCATCAATGCCCGTGATAAATTCCACATCCGTCACCTGATCGCAGAGAAACACATGGTCCAGCGTATGCGCCTGAGTCGTGTCATAAAGATAAGCTTTGCGCTGGCTGCCGTGAATCTTAATCATCCGGCTTTTGGCCTTGTCGTAATAACGGGAATCATCTTCGTCACTATCCTCTGCCGCGGGCGCCGGCTGAACACTGGTCTGAGAAACCTGCGAATCGCTCATCGTCGGTATGGGTTGGGGAGCGGCCATCACTCCCGGGGCGACGTTCATCTGAATTTGAACACTGGGCATACCGGTTTGCCCCTGAAGAGCCGCCACCATTTGGGCCAGTTGAACATTATCCGGCTGAAGCTGTGAGGCCTTCGAGTAATAGTTAAGGGCCGAGGCTTTGTCGCCCATTCCGTAATAGCAATTACCCGCCAGTTGATAAGCCGGTCCATAGTTGGGGTTCAGCTGAATCGCCGCGTTCAAATAAGTAATGCCCTGGGCATATTGATGATTTTGGTAGCATTGGTTGCCCGCCGCGTAATATTGCTCCGGCGTATAAGTTTGCGCCTGAACCGAAACCGTCCAGAGCAGAACCAACAACAGCGCCGCGCCGCGGACCATGCCTTTCAGCGATAACCCAGAGGCTTTTACTAAATTCCGCATTTAACTTCTCCTTTTAATTTCTGCTTCTAAAAGCGCTTTCAATTTCATCCAAGACAGTAGCGTATTGTGATCATAAGACGGGACTATTGGTTAAAAAGTTGCATCAAAATAGATCGACTGACATCTTTGAGGCACTGATCGCGTCAGCCTTTCAGGATTTTTTTGGAAGGAATAAAAATGTAAGCTCTTACATCAAGGAATATGGCGTGAAAGTCGTTTCTGTCAAAAAATACAAAGTATGCTTAAAAAATGACGTTTAAAAATTAATCTTCAGAATGATGTGTTATTTTTTCCATCGGGATAACCAAAAAGACCCCGCCCAAATCGGCAGAACAATCAACAATACCATCGGCAGTAAATGATTCACCAAAATATGAGTCGTTTCCCAGTGAGTGCAATGGGTTTGAATCGTTCCTGTTCCCAATAAAAAGGCCGAAACCCCCAGCCAGGCTCCCGTCCAACCCGGGTGAAAAGAGGCGTTCCGGGACACCATCCAGGCCAGCATCACCCAGGAAGGAATGGCAACCAGCACCACCGTTCTAAAACAAAACCAACCCGTGGCCATATCGTGGTCCAAAACGTCTTTCAGATGATCCGGCGTGAAAAAGAAAATGGGTATAGCTGTCACCGCCGCCAAAATCACCGCCATCCAAATTTTAGAAGCGGTTCCCGGCTCCTCGCCCGGCATGCTGGAGGCAATGCCGTTCCAGGCCGCCAGGGCTGATCCGATGAATAAGAGAATGAGAAAAGCGCCAGAGGGTAATTCCTGCAGGCGGTTCAAAAAACCATCCTGCGGTTGAAGCACAGTTATGGAGATTCCCGCCACCAAAACCGCCATCGCCATCCAAAAGAACCATTGTTTTAGAACCGACGGGACAGGCTTAAAAGGCTCCGCCTCCGCCAATAATCTTTCAGCGGCGCGCCTTTGAATATCCGGCAGCTTTTTAAGGTAATCTTGCGAAGTTGTTTTCTTTTTCATTAGTTTTCCCTCATCAACTTTTTTCGAAGCTGTTCATAACCCCTGTGGGCACGAACTTTAAGCGCGATTTTAGAAATGCCCAGTTGTTTAGCCGCGGTTTCCACATCCATGCCTTGAAGCTTTAACATCTCCACCGCCCTGCGGTTAGCTTCCGGCAGGGAGTTTAAAGCTTCCTGTAAATCATCCTCCAACCCGCCGTCTTCCAGCGTTTTAGCCGCGGTCTCGGGTAAATCTTCCAGCTGTAATTCTTTTTGGGTCACCTTGTGGCGTTTATGAATGGCGGCCCAAATGGCATTACGCACCACGGTGAAGAGCCAGGGGCTAAAAGGTCTGTCAATCTGGTAAGTGTGGCGGGCCTTATGAAAAGTCAAAAGCACATCCTGATAAACATCTTCCACTTGCTGGGGGTTAAACACTCTTTTGCGGACATAATTGAAGATCAGCGGACTGATCTCGGATAAAAGAAGCGCGTAAGCTTCCATATCGCCTTCCTGTATCTGTTCCATCAGGCGCGCCCATGTGCGCCACTGTTCGTCGTTGAAGTCCAAGTTTTGTTTTCCCATGCAGGCTTATTCTTTTCTTTACATAGCGTTGGGGCGGACGAAAGGTTACGCCATTATAAGCCCGGCCAAATCCCTTTAGAAACAGGCCCTTTTATGGGCAACGGGCATATTCGGGTCTTTCAAAAAGTTTCTGTAACCTCCTTCCGCTTCTCCCTCTACTCAGTCCTTACGGAGAAGCTAAGCTTCGAGAAGCCGGCTTCATCCCTAATTTGACGGACGAGGAGATGTTATGAATAAGTTGATCAAGTGGTTCTCAGAAGTTCCAGCCGAAACTCCCGGAGCGGTGCTGTTGATTCGTTTAATGGCCGGCGGTGTGTTTTTCTCAGAAGGAATTTTGAAGTTTGTTTACACCAATCAGGGCGTGGGACGTT
>JABDGD010000036.1 GCA_013286205.1 Candidatus Firestoneibacteriota bacterium
AGCCGTCGAGCTAAAGGTCGACGTGAATGTCGGCGTAAAGCTGGCGGTGGAGGTGTTGGTCGCCGTCGGCGGCACAACCGTTCCCGTGCTGGTCGAAGTCGGCGTAAAGCTGGACGTTGCCGTATTCGAATTAGTCGCGGTCGGAGTGAAAGACGGCGTCGAGCTGAACGTAAAGGTCGGCGTACCTGTGAAAGTATTGGTGGCCGTACCCGTATTCGTCGGCGTCGACGTAAACGTTGGTGTGCTGCTCAACGTATTCGTAGAGGTCGCCGTGCTGGTAGAGGTACTGGTTCTCGTCGCGGTACTCGTCGCCGTGAAGGTCGGCGTGGACGGCTGCGAAATAATCTGCAGCGCGCTGATCTTCGCGTTTTGATCCGGCGAGGCCGAGGTGGCGGCAATCGTAATCACAATCTGACCGTTCACCGGGCTGATGTTGTTGAACACCTTATCGTCAGCGATATCCGCTCCGCCCGCGTCAGCGAAGATGTCAAAATTGGTCAGCACTTGCGTGCCGTTGATCGTAACATTTTGAATACGGCGTCCCGCCGGGGTATCAAAGATTTCCGCGAACTTCAGAGTCGTTTGATAGCTTCCCGCAGGCACATTGAAGGTGTAAGTAAAGCTGCCAGCGCCCCAATGCTCCGTCTGATAAAGCGATTGGTCCGTCGTGCAAGGCAAAGCGTTGGTAATCGCGCTTGAGTTGCTGTTAAAAGCGCCCGCGTTGTAATTGCTGTCTGGCGACCAAATATTGCCTTTGCAATCGGTGTAGCTGGTGGTCTTACCGCCCGCCACACGCCAAGTGGCCTGAACCACCAACGTGGGCGTGGGGGTAAAGGTAGATGTCCAAGTGGATGTAAAGCTGTTAGTAGAGGTGGATGTCGCCGTCGGAGGCACCGGTGTAAAGGTATTGGTAGGCGTGTTGGTGTTAGTCGGCGTATTCGTCTTGGTGGGCGTATTAGTCGGCGTAATCGGCTGCGGAATAATTTGCAGCGCGTCCACCTTGGCGTTTCCATCCGGGCTGCCAGACGCGGCCGAGAAGGTAATCACGATTTTGCCGCCGCTGGGAGCGATGTTGTTGAACACCTCATCCTTGGCGATATCGAGTCCGCCTGCGGCGGCGAAAATATCAAAGTTGGCCAAGACCTGGGTACCGTTGATCGAAATATTCTCAATGCGCGATCCCGCTCCATTGTCGAATAATTCCGCGAACTTCAAGGTGACCTGGTAAGAACCAGCCGGCACATTAAAGGTATAAGTTAAAGTCGGATTCTCATAACGCTCTTGCTGATAAAGCGCCTGATCAGTTGAGGCTGGCAAAGCGCCTGTAATGGCCGTCGCGGTGCCGTTGGTCGATCCGCCTCCAAAGTTTTCATCAGCCGCCCAAACATGGCTTTGGCTGTCCGTATAAGCCGCGCCGCCCGCGCGAACGCGCCAGGTGGAAGCCACTACTGGCGTGGGTGTGCCCGTTGGCGTCGCCGTCGGCGCGCCAGCCGCTTGAGAAAGGTCGTTCATCAAAGCCTGGCCCTTGGGCGAACCGATACCGGTCACCAGGTCATAGCCTGTCACTGCCGAGTAAGTTCCAGCGCTGCCGCTCGTAATATCATGAAAGTCGTTACCATAATTGGCACCCTTATAAATGGCGTAAACAAGAGGATTCAAGAAACCCACCGTAGGCTTGCCCGCGGAAGTCGCTTGTTGGTTGACCAGCGCCATAAAGCCCGCCCAGGTCGGAGCGGCGACAGAAGTACCGCCGACGTCGATCAGGCTCGCGCTGTTGTTCGCGTAAAGCACGCAGCCGCTGGCCACCGCCGAAACGTCCGGACAGTTACGGAAAGAAGTGGAACCACCACTAGAACCCAGGCTGATTCCGACTTGATAGCTGGGAATAGCGACGTTAGACAAAATACCGCCCGTAGTGCCGGCCCAACCGGTTTCATTATTATAAGAAGCGCCGCTACCATTCATATTCAGGTTGGTTCCGCCGACGAGGGTTTGAATCGGGTCGTCTTCGTTGCCGCCCGGATCAGAGGTAAAAGAACCGCTGTCACCCGAGGCGTTGAAGTAAGACTGACCCTGCGCCGCGTACTGCTGCAAAATTTGGTTTTCAGTGGAGCTCGAAGGTCCCCAACCCCAGGAAGAGCTGATCTGTTTACAAAGGTTATCCGTCGCGATGCGATTTAGCACGTTGTCGATGTTGGGTCCCATATAGCAATACATCACAGCGCCTGGCGCCATGGACATAGCCTGGTCGATATCGAGAGAAACTTCCCCGTTGCCGCCGCCCGGCGTGGTGCTGGCGCTCCAGCCGTCCAAATAAACATTGTTGATCGTATTGGTTAAACCCGCGCCGCTCATGTAACGCTGAACGTCGCCCGGATAATAAGTATCCAGTTCAAACAAGGCCACCGCCTGGCCCGCTCCAAAAATGCCGACGCCCGGCGCGTAAGCGTTGCGGAAGTCACTGCCCATCAAAAGACCCGAAGGGCCGCTGCCCGCGTGCGCGGTAACAGCGTTTGAGGAAACACCATTGGTCACCGTCTTCGACACCGGCACAGGCGAAATGGTGTAGTTGGGATGAGGAATAATGAAGTTATCTAAACCAGAAATGTGTAAGACCGGAGTGTCGGTGTCTAACGAAGGCTCATCATCAGGTCCGTAAAAAGTGCTGCCGTCTTCGCGGCGATAGTTGCGGATGTTCACATGAAAAGCATTTTGAATATCAGCCTTGGTCGCGCGTACGCTTACCAACATACGATTTGAGTGAGTCGCCGTAATATTGATGCCCTTGGACTTTAAATAATCAATTACAGACTGGTAGGAAGATTCATCGGGGCCGTAAGTCTGAGTAAATTGATCAGAGGTTAAGTAGTGCCGGTAGTTGGGGCTGCTGGGATCGGAAACTTCAGCGACGAAGGATTTCAGTTGGTCTGAATTTTTCCAGGGCAGCGCGACCGCGAGGTCAAAAGTTTTGCTGTCCTCCACTTCACCCACTAAAGGAGCGGCGGCCATTTTAGAATTGCGGTGGCCGTGTAACCTTTGCCTGCCGCCCGCTTGAGCCGCGAACACTGAGGATGTGATCAAACTGACAACCAGCAAAACCACCGCGCTGTAACCGCTTACATTTTTAAGTCTCAAAACCCGCCTCCTGAAAACGATTTGCGAGAAAACAAAAAAATAAAATTTCCCCGCAGCATTACTTCACAAAACTGATTTTCAAGCAATTGACCGAATTACTGATTCAATGGATAAAATTGATTTTGGCTTTATGTTGAAAAGATGTCGTGTTGAAACTATAGAGGTGGCAGGAATGCACAATCCGTAAAATTCGAACCGATTTTTGGAAAAGGAAAAACCTGAGGGTTGCGGAAGGTAAAAGATTAACGTTTAAAACAAAAAGAAGAGTTAAAAGAGATTTAACACTATCTCCGATCGTTACTTCTTCAAACGTTTGTTTTTTTCGGCGAAAACTTCACGCGCGACGTATAAAGCGTTCATCGAAGCCGGAAAACCGGCGTAAACCGCCATTTGCAGAAGAGCTTCCACGATCTCTTTTTGGGTACAACCCACGTTCAAAGCACCCTTTATATGTGACTTCAATTGAAGCGGAGCAGAACCCAGGGTCGTCAAAGAGGCAATGGTCAACAGTTGGCGGGTTTTGAGATCCAACCCAGGCCGAGAATAGATGTCGCCAAAGGCAAACTCAGTCACCCATTGGCCCAACTCCGGCGCCACATCTTTCAGGCTGTCCACAGTGGCTTTGGCCACGGGACCGTGAATCTCTTTAAACTTTTTCATCCCTTTTTCGTAACGTTCGCTTGGCATAAATGCCTCCTGAATAGTCCTGTCTTTTAATCAGCCAGCTTCGCCTTTATCAACGCAACATATTCTTTCGTTTCTCTTTCATTTATCAAGTGCTGGTCAAAATCCGCGGAATTCTTCCAGGGATGGCTCAAATGGTCGGGGTCCGATTCATAACGGGGAAACAAATGCCAATGGATGTGAGGAACTTGGTTTCCGTAACAGGAGTAGTTCATCTTCCAGGGCTTAAACGCGTCATTGACCGCTTTGCCCGCCGTCATCAGTTCTTTAAACAAGTCCTGCTGGGCATCTAGAGAAAGTTCATGCAATTCACGCACATGATGTTTCAAAACCAAAACCGAATAGCCCTTGAAGTATTGGTGATCACCCAGAACCAAATAGGAACTTTTAAACTCACGGATTAAATTAGAATTTTGACCAGCTTTGGCCAGCCTCACTCTTTCGCACATTGAACAGTCAGACATGAATAACTCCGTTAATTTTAACCCGTCTTATTGGCTCAATCGAGTTCATGGATTTATTTTCTTCAATTCCTTTATCCACTCGAATCCAAATTTTCCTTTTTTTGTCAAAATCTCGACACGATTCCCAACATTCATCGCAGAATAAATTTCATACGGGACTTTAATTAAAAAATCCGCCTCTCCATCTAACCAACTGGGCACTTTAATAAAACAGCTAATTACCTTATTACCACTTTGGAATTTATCAGTCACCTTAAGATCATGAACAACGGGCTCCGACTTATCCAAATAAGCATTCGATAGCAAAAAAGTAGACTTAAAGTAGAAAAAGGAAACCGCAAGAAATAAAGCCAACAACAAATAAACCTTAAAATCCTTCAATAATTCCTTTTTCGCGATAAATAAAATGAAGAGTGCTACTGCACAAATTGGAATTACAGCCAAAAAACAATCTGAGTTAATTTTCGATATGTCCGAATCTCTTAATACAACAAAAAATCTTTCACAGATTTCGTTGTAAAAAAAAGATCCCATAGAAATCAAAAAAACGAGAATAAGAACAACCCTAGCTTTATTATCAATGCTCATCGAAGAAAAGTTGAAATTCATTTCCGTTGCCAACCCTAAAATAGTATTCAAAAAATGTTACGCATTAATCCACAAACTGCCGGTGCCACAGTTCTACCAAAAGCAAACCATACAACAATAAGTGATGGTCTTGCTTGCCGGTCATATGGTCATGGATGACTTCGTTCACTTTGTTTTGGTCAAAGTAACCGCGCTTCTTAAAGCTGTCAGAACCGAGAATATCGAGCAATAAGGGTTTGAGTTCTTTTTTAAACCAGGGGCCCAGCGGTACGGCAAAACCCTTCTTCTGGCGGTTGATGATTTCGCGGGGGATGTATTTGACCGCGGCCTTTTTCAAAATGAACTTGCCTACCCCGCCGCGCAGTTTCACGGAAGACGGTAGTGAATAAGCGAATTCCACCAGACGGTGATCGAGATAAGGCACACGGGCCTCAAGAGAAGCAGCCATGCTGGTGCGGTCTACTTTGTTTAACAGGTCATCCGGAAGCCAGGTCTTCAAATCCATATAGAGCATCAAGTTCAGGTTATCGAACTTATGGGGCGCGGCTTCGTCAAATATTTTTTCTAAAGTCTCTTCGATCTTGGAATTTTCCATTTCATACAACAGCTTATCGCCCGCCAACCCTTGCAAAGTTTCTTCTAAACAAAGCCGGGACCAGGCCAAATGGCGGTGAACCAAGGTTTCTTTGTTCAAAGCTTTCCACGCTTGGTGATAGGGGTCGCGCATGTTGCTGGCTAAGTACGGCACCAGACCTTTAATCCAATCCGGGATGGCCTGAATGTGGTTATGAAAACGGTCAAAAGAATAGCGGTGGTAACCGCCAAAAAGTTCATCGGCACCCTCGCCGGTTAAAACCACTTTCACTTCCTGCCGGGCAAAAAGGGAGACGAGAAAAGACGGCAAAACCGCCGGGTCAATGACCGGGTCATCCTGAAACTTCACCAACTTGGGAATTAAACCGTTCAACATCTCGGCATTCACCATCAGTTCACGGTGATCGCTCTTAAGCCACTGGGCAACCTTTTGGGAATACTTGAGCTCGTTAAAATCATGCTCATTCTCAAAACCCACCGAGTAAGTCTTAATACGGCGGTTGGCCTGACGGGTCATGGCCGAAACCACTAACGAGGAATCCATCCCGCCGGAGAGAAAGGCGCCGACTGGTACATCGGCAATCAGCTGTTCCTTCACGCTGGATAAGAACCGCATGCGTAGTTCTTCCACCCACATATTCTCGTCATTCTTCGTGTATTTCTTACCGGGGATCACTTTGGATTCCAGCGGCAGTTTCCAGTAGGGTTTCACCTGCAGTTTGCCCTGTTGGCAAATCAAGTAATTGGCCGCGGGCAATTTGCGCACACCTTTAAAAAGGGTATCCGGGGTCGGCACATATTGAAGGGTCATCAAAGTGAGGATTTGTTTAACATCGACTTTTTTAGCCGCGTTGACCGAGGGCACTGCCAACAAAGCTTTAATTTCAGACCCGAAGATTAAATGTCCATCCTGAGTCGTGTAGTAAAGCGGCTTTACGCCAATGTGGTCACGGACAATGATCAATTTTTGAAACAGCTGGTCCCAAAGGGCGATGGCGAACATACCGCGAAGACGGCTGATAAAGGCTTCACCATATTCCTCATAAGCGTGAACAATGACTTCGGTATCGGACTGGGTTTTAAAGTGATGGCCGGCTTTTTGAAGTTCTTCGCGCAATTGAACGTGGTTATAAATTTCGCCGTTAAAGACCGTCCAAATGGTGCCGTTCTCGTTGGAAATGGGCTGGGCGCCGTGGGCCACGTCGATAATGGCCAGTCGGGTCATGCACAAACCCACCGGACCCTTTTGGTAAAAGCCGTCGTCGTCGGGGCCGCGGTGCTTAATGGCTTCGGCCATGTCTTTGAGCACATTAGGTTTTAGGGGAATGCCTGGTTTAAATTGAACGAAACCCGCGATGCCGCACATAAAAACCTTTCAGTACCAGATAAACATCAATTTTCAACCACAGAGTTCACAGAGTTTCACGGAGTACGGCTTCAGATTATTGGACCAAAAGAATTTAAAACTCTGTGTAACTCTGTGAACTCCGTGGTTAATAGCTTTTCACTTTAACGTATACACCACTTCAATTTGCGCGGTCACTTGATCGGTGCCCTGTTCCACCGGTACATCCGCCCCGGCGACAGATCGTTTAGCCATCATCGCCATGGGTCGAACCGTCGGCATATTAACACCGCTTTGTTCGATGGAATAAACCGGACCCAATATGGCGCCAGACGCGGCGGCTAAAACTTCCGCCTTGGCATGCGCGTTTTCCACCGCCACTTTCAATGCCTGTAGCTGCAGTTTTGAGGGATCAGAAAAACCAAAGGTCGGCCCTTCAACCTGGGACGCGTCATCCGCGGGCAAGGCTGCCAAAACCGCCCCTGCCTTTTTCACATCTTTCAAAACCACTTTTAAGCGGTTAGTTAACATGTAGCCGTCAAACTGGGAATGGCCGTTCGTGTATTGATACTTGCGTTGAATGTTGTACTGAGTTGTTTGTAAATCCTCATCCGGAATATTAAAAGTCTTGAGAGCGGCCAAAACATTGTTCATTTTTTCTTTGGACTTATTCACCAGGTCGTCTAACGAGTCGCCTTCTTCTTGTACAGAAACCTGAAAGACCACCTGATCAGGAACCGCCGTTACAATTCCTTCACCGTTCACTTTAACCGTCTTACCTTTGGGCGCGTTGTCTGCCGCAGCGAAAGACAATCCCACACTCAACCCCATCATTACCAAAACCAGAATCATTGATTTCATTTTCGTCTCCTATCGAGCGGCTTGCTTCAAAACCGCCTCTAACTTCTTACCCGCCATGTTCCATTGATAGTTCTTCGCCACAAACTTTTTGCCTTTCAAGGCCTGTGTCTTAGCCTTTTTAGGATTCTTTAAGATCGCGATCACTTCATCCGCAAACCCATTCGCGTCGTCGGCCACATTGACTAAAGACTTCCCTGCCTTGGGCAGCCAACCCGTCGCCGCCGTAGTCGCTACCACCGGCACGCCCAGCCCCAACGACAAGGCCACTTTGTTTTGCATCCCGCCCGCGAAACGTAATGGCGCGATCGAAAGATCGGCCCCCAACAGGTAAGGCTCCACATGAGGCACCCAACCCGTCACTAAAAGATCATAGCCATTATGGTACTCCCGAAGCACCTTCCGGGGACTCCCCCCCACTGCCGCGAATACCGCGTCCGGCACCGCCGCTTTCACCTGGGGCCATACATTCTTCATAAACCAAAGGGCTCCTTCTTCATTGGGGGCATAACCCATATTGCCCACAAAACAAACAACTTTGGCTTTATCCGGGTAAGCCGAGGGGGCCTTCTTATATAGAGGCTTCAAATCGACCCCATTGGGGATAACGGTGATCTTGTTCTTGGCCAAACCATTGACGATTAATACATCAGCGTCGGGTTGGGCGATGGTCATCACTTGAGCTGCCCTTTCACTCCACTCCACTTCGTCTTGTTTCAAAAACCAGTGATCCCACCAGGCTGCCATGCGGCGCAGTAAATGGGCACCCGACTGTTTCTTAAGTTGTTTGGTGTAGGAAGTCATCGAATCGGTGAGGTCAATCACTACCGGCTTGTCGTGATTTCTCAAAGCCGCCGGGGCCATGCGCAAACGGTGGGCCAAGACCACATCAATGGATTGCCCAGCCTTGGATGCCCAATAAGCGGTCAGTATGTCTCTGAGTTTTGGCGAAAAGTAGCTCGCCACATTTAAAGAACTCCCTACCAGCAGACCACCCAGCAAATTAAAGAAAAGGTCGAAGTTATTGATGTGTTCTATATAGAGAGAACGGCAAAGAGGTTTCAAAGCCTTCGCGTGGACTAAATCTTCTTTCACCCGCGTCAAACAAAACAGGTCAATCTTGTGACCCTTGCCCTTAAGGTATTTCAAAAAATAATAAAGGCGCAGTTTGTCGCCGTCATGAGGGGGATAAGGCACTAAGGGTGTGAGAATCAAAATGTTCAAGAATGGCTCACTCTAAATATTTTAACGCGCCGGCTTTACTAAGCTCTTCGCGGTTTGCCGGTTGTCTTTGTTTTCTCGCCAGAACCATATCGACAACACAATGGTCACGATCACCCAGAAGATACTGATGTAATAACTATGAACGTCTATGACCGGGGCTTGAAAGCCCGGCTGGCTGGCCGTGAGCGGCATATGAAGAACGTTACCAAAAATCTTCAGCATCATGTTCTCGCCCTCGAGCTTGTTGTAGCGCATCCAGGGCACGACCGCCAAGATCCAGTTGATCAACACACCACCCACAAAAGAAACCAAAGTCAAAACTTCCCAGGCGTTGAATTTGAGTTTGGCAAAAGCGTGGTAAAGCATAAAGAGAAGTAAAGGTGTGACGCCCACCATGTAGCGGGTGCCGGGGGTCAGGCCCAGGTTTTCGTAAAAGGACATGAAGATGAAATAAAAACTAAAAGTCCAGATCACCAAATAGCGCAGCGGGTTCTGCGAAGACCAAAGCATTAAAGCCCCGGCCAGCGTCATACCAAAGATCGCGAAGTAAAACCAAAGCCCGCATTCCTGGTCGAGTAACAAACCAAAGAAGCCAATCCAAAAGTGGCTTAAGCGAAAGAGCGAGGTAAAAGGTTCATTGTGCGCGCCCAAGGGCGTCCAGACCCCGTAAATGCTGTGGAAATAGACTGCTAATAAACCAACGGGGATCGCGAAGCCCGCCGCCAAAAGCTTAATCTCGTTCCAACGGTCTTTTTTGTGAGTCAGCAGATCAACCCCTAAATAAGCTAATATCGGCATGACCAACAACACATTGCGGTTGTGCATCCACAAAAACACACCCAGGGTCAGCCCCAGCCAAAACCAGCGCTTCTGCAAAACGAAAAGAAGCGTTAAGCCCATCAGACAAGCGGTGGGGATTTCAGGGAAAACCAATCCAGCAAAAAGTAAAAAGGGGCTGGAGAAAAGACCGACGGTACCTATCGCTTGCAATGCCCTGCCATGCGCGCCTGTCAGTTCTAAAACTCGCAGAGACAAATAAAGCGCCCAGGCCGCCAGCAAAGCTACGGTTAATGCCGCGCCCAACCGGCCCAACAAAAAGAAACCCGGCAAAACCAACAACACCGGCCCCAAAGGATGATGGCTGTAGCGCTTTCCATCCACCACGTGTTCTAGACCCTGCGGTTCCAGATCGCCCCGGTGATAAAACTCCATATAAGTTTTGTTTTGATAACCGTCGGTTAGGTCCAAATTGCCGTGGCGGATAAGGTTCTGCGCCATTAATAAATAGTGGGGTTCATCTCCACTAATGTCACAACTGATCGTCCAAACCGTAATACCCACAAAGAAAAAGATTGCCACCAAACCAAAAGTTAAAGAAACCGGCTTGCGGTTTCCCCGCACCCGCCATAACAGCCAGCCGCAGAAAGTAAACACATGAGTGACCCACATGAGACCGAAGAGAATTTCTATTTTTCGCAGTAAAAAGTTATGGGGGTCAGGCAGGTTGTAGCGAACCACAAAAGATAACCCCAGCCCCAAAACCCAAGGCAGGTGGGTTAATAGTAACGGCGTTAAAAAGTGGTCTTTGCTTTTATTGTTATCCAGTTTGAAAATAAGGCCCATTTCCAAAGCCAGAAGCACCACAAAGGCAGCTAACACCGCCTCGCCCAACTCGGCGGCGCGGGTAAAGTTATCCATCAGCATCACACCCGCGGATAAAAAGAAATATTCCATCACGCCCAAGAGAATCACGAATAAAAGAAGGTTGAAAAAGGTTAACTGACGAAAGGAGGTGAGTTTTTGGTTCTTATTGGCCATTCAATATACTTTCATAAACGGTCAGGGTTTCCTGGGCGGTTTTCTTCCAGGTGAATAGTTTAACTCTTTTCAAACCCCGCTCCACTAACTGCTTACGCAAAAGCGGCTTTTCCATGGCTTTTTTCAACGCTTCAGCGATGTCTTTGGGGTCTTCGGGGTTCACTAACAGCGCCGCGTCCCCCGCCACTTCGGGTAAAGAAGTCGTGTTCGAGGTAATCACTGGGATACCGCAGGAGAAAGCTTCTAACACGGGCAGGCCAAAGCCTTCCAGACGAGAAGGATAAAGCAAAAGATCATTTTCATAATAAGTCTGCACCAACTTCTCTGCCGGGACATTGCCGACCCACTTCACGTAAGGTTCCAACCCCAGTTCCAAAGCCTCACGTTCATAATTTGTATAGCCGAGTTCAACTTTATCCATTCCGATGACGAACATTTGAAAGGATTTCTTTTCTTGAACCAAGATCTTCGCCGACTTAAGAATATTCGAAAGGTTTTTGCGGTCATCAGCCGCACCATGAACGAGGATTTTAAAGAGACCTGACTGTTTGCGTCTTGTCCTCTTATATAAGCGTTGATCTACCCCTTCCAGTGTGACTGTAATCTTGTCCGCTGGAACACCGGTCTCTTTCACGATCTGCTCTTTGGAATAGTTGGAAACCGTAATGATCTTATTGGCATACCAAGCAGACCTTGGAACAATAACTTTTTTATACCAATGAATCAGTCTTTGCCAAATGGTCGGCTTTAGCCTCACCGCCTTGAGGGGTCTGGTATACATAGTGTCATGTAAAGTTAGAACTTGCGGAATATCAGTATGTAGCGAACAGGAATTATCTACGTAATGAAGCAACTGAACCCCTTCAGCCTTAGCAGCCTTAGGCAACCCCAGCACCTCGTAATCACCAGCGTTGTCAAAAGGCACTTCAACAAATTTAAAACGAGAATTGACTATTTGGGATTTTAACCTTTCAGGGGCATTAAAGACGACATAGTCGTTTCGCTTGTCGACTTGAGAGAGGGAGAGAATCAGGTTGGCTGTATAGGTGCCGACTCCCCGGCGGTAAGCCAGACGAGCATCGACACCAATACGTTTAGGAAGCTTGGTTCCCCGGGAGGGGCTGGCCTTACTTCCCTTTTTGCGCACGGTCCGCCAGAAGAACAGGGATTCCATCTTCAACCGGGTAGATGTTTTTGCATTCCGTACATTGAAGGCTGTTTTCTTTATCGCGCAAAGCGGATCCACAGGCAGGACAGACCAGTATGTTTAAAAGTTCGTTGGAAAACATTCAATAATCCTCTCGTGCTGCTTATCGTTAAAAGAAATTATGAATTAAGAATTTTGAATTCTGAATGATTGAAAGGTTTTAATCTCCGATTAAAACCAACCAAAATTCATAATTGTTAATTCATAATTCTTAATTATTCTTTCGTTGTTGCTGTAAGAATGATTCCCCCGCCCATGCCGGGCAGAAGGACTTTACCGATCACATCGGCAAGACTTAAAAGGCCGCGGTTGAGGGGTTCACCCAGCCAACCCAGCGCTATTTCTAAAACCCTTGGAAATTTTAGGTAATTATAGGTTTCGACTGAGACCCTGTCAAACGAGGCATCCTCGGCCAACTTTTTCAGATCGTGAGGCCCAAAAAAGAAAAGATGATCGGTTTGTTTAGCCTTATGGGCATTGTTAATCGCGGGCAATAGCCGTTTGAAGTAAGACTTGTCGTTGGTGATGGTCACAATCAGTACGCCACCCGGTTTCAACAACCGCTTAGCTTCGCTAAAGACTTTGGAAGGGTCGTAGCAATGGTCGAGGGCTTCTTTCATTAACACACCCTGTGCCACCATATCTTGAAGCGGGATTGCTTCGGCGGTTGCCTGCACAAAGCCCAACCCTAAAGTGCGGATGTCCTTTTGATTAAGCTGTTCAGATGAAGGCTCCAAACCCAAATATTTCCAGGGTTCCGATTGTTCACCCCATTTGTTCGCGAGGAATAATGCAAACTCACCTCGACCCGCCCCTGCGTCGACAACCAAAGGAAAGCCGTGCACCTTAGAGAAATTTTCTTGGAGGATGTCATAAACCTTTTCGTCTAATCGGCGGTAGCGAAGTTTCATTAAGGGCGTGAGCGACTTTAAAAAGTCATCATCGTCCCAATGCGATTGAAGCGATTTCCATTTTTGGTAGCTGGCGTTCATGAGGATAATTAGACCATAAAACGTTACTCAATCCACGGGGAAAGTACCACGCCCGGTTTCACGGAAACATCTTTTCCGCCTTCATATATCCTTCCCTCATCAAACGACTCATGGTGTCCGGGTCAAAATCATTCGGATTGCGTGAGTCTCCCGTGAGTGTCACATTGGGCCGGATGATCACCAGTTTTTTGCCCAAGGTGGCCGCTAAGTCCTGAGCTTCCGCGACGTTGGCCTGATCGACGCGGTCAGCGAAAATATTGATGGTCTGCTGGATGGTACCCACCATATCCCTGAACTGTTTTTTCTGCACAATGGGTTTACTGGGCGACAGGACGATGGCATAAACCTCATCGGCGCCGTTGAGCAGGGCCACGCTGATGGGAGCGTACTCTTCCACCCCGCCATCCGAATACTGATAGGGCGAACCTTTGGGAATATGGGTAGCCGGGCCCACCACCGGCGCTACGCAGGAAGCCAGCATGGCCCGCATCAAAGTGTCATGGTCTTGAATACGGATGGCGGACTGGTTGCCATCCGCCGGGAAGCCGGGGTGCTTGCGAAGATAGGCATCCGGATATTTGGTCTTCACCTCCTCGGGGCCGGTGTAAAAGTAAACCGCCTGGGAAGTTTGTAAACAGACCGTCGTAATGATGATCTGCAGGGATGAGTCCTTTATTTTTTTCCACCGGTCCTCAGTGGCCGTGCTCCAGATCAGGTTTTGCAGGGGTCCGGTGGAAAAGATGGAACCACTAGCCACCATGTCCGAGGGGGTATTGATGCGGAAGATGTCCTTGGTCTTCACCGTGCTATAAATCGCCAGCAGGTCTTTAAGATCGCCCGTCACCAATAGCGGCGCCATAAGAGAGCCCGTACTGGTACCGCAGAACATATCAAACCGAATATGTTTCTTTTCCATCAAGTATTGAATGACGCCCATGGCCCAGGCGCCTGTACTGCCGCCACCGCTAACGACCAACGCGATCTTATGAGCCGAAGCCCCAGGCATCACAGACGAAGGATTGTGGGAGGGATTGGACGACCAATGATCCAGATGATTATTAAAGTGGGGTTCGAAAGTACTGGGGAATATCAGCTTGCCCAGCGTCTGTAGATCAATGCCGGTAGAAAGCATAATGGTCGAGACATTGGTTTGAGTATCCCATCCGTACCAAAGACCAGTGCGGGCGATGCCTGAAAAATCCGCGACCACGCCGCCTTCCACCAAACCTTTGGGCACATTGAGCCAGGGAGTTTCGTCGAGGATGAGTCTTAACCCCGTGTTGGGCGCCAACTTCGCGAAAAGAAATTCTTCCCGAAGACCCAGACCAAAATCCCAAAAGGGATTGTCGTAACGAAACTGTCCCACGATCCCCAAACCAAAATCGTCAAAGCGAAGTTCAGGCGCCAACTTGCCCGAGAAGCGGTAGGGAGTATCAATGACCGCGCTGGTGGCCAGGCCCTGGGACAAATCAAATGTCAGCGCGAAGGGATCAATCGCTTCGGGCACAACACTATTATCTTCCGCCGCGCACGGGTACGGCCAAGCCCACGAGATCAACAATAGAGTTAATACGACCGCGAAGGTTCTCGTCATAGATCTATCCCTAGCTAATATCCCTCTCACTATTGTCAGAGCGATTTGAGCAAAATTAAATTACCCCCCATCAAAAAAGCCGCTTCCCCCGAGGAGAAAGCGGCTTTAAACCAACCATTTAAAGATAAACGACGCTTTGCGGCTTAACCGTTGTGTTGTTCGTGGCCGTGTTCTTGGTGGCCGTGCTGCTCATGACCCTGTTGTTCATGGCTGTGCTGTTCGTGGCCTTGTTGGTGTTGTTCTTTGCCGTGCTGCTGCTGTTGCTGGTCATGCTGTTGGGATTGGTGTTGTTGTTCGTGGCTGTGCTGTTGGTGCCCATGTTGTTCATGGTTGTGTTCCTGGTGTTCGCCTTGCTTTTGATCTGACATGATTGGCTCCTTAAATTGAATTACTTCTAAAACCACCCGACAACGGACAGGCAGTTCTAAAGCAGATACGTTAAAAGACCCTCATCAATCCCCAACCCCGCTCAGGTCAAATGTGGGTTAAAAGGGGGCAGGCGTTTAACACTCTCTAAAAACGATATCGACCTTTTTGTTAGCGCTTCCTTCAAAAGTGTTCACAAAACCATACCCAGTCAGGCAAATAGCGCAATTTTTCGTGATGGAAATGGCACCGATATTGCTTTCTAATGTGGCCATGAATTTCGACAACTACCAGATGGACAACTTTTACGACGAACTTTTCGAGGGCCCCGGCCAGCCGCGCGCCAGCGCCGCCCCTTTAATTAACCGTCTCAAAGGGATGCCTCCTGAGGATGTCATGCGCTACCAAAAGGTGGCCGAAGCCGAATTACTCCAAATGGGTATCACCTTCACGGTTTACGGCAATAACGAAGGCACCGAAAAAATATTTCCTTTCGACGTTATTCCCCGCATCGTCAACGCCAAAGAATGGGAACGCATTGAAAAAGGTTTAGTTCAGCGCATTCACGCCTTAAATCTTTTCATCGACGATATTTATCACGATCAAAAAATTGTCAAAGACGGCATTGTGCCCATGGACATGATTCAGTCTTCCGTGGGTTACCGTGAGCAATGTAAGGGCCTCACCGTGCCTAAGGGAATCTGGATTCACGTGACCGGTACCGACTTAGTCCGCGACAACAGCGGCGAGTTTTTTGTGCTGGAAGATAACCTGCGCTGTCCCTCGGGCGTGTCTTACGTTTTAGAAAACCGCGACGTATTGAAACGCACCCTTCCCAAAGTATTCCAGAACATGAACGTTCGCCCGGTGGATGACTATCCTCACCGTCTCTTAAATATGCTTCAGTACTTAGCCCCCAACAATGTCACCACGCCCCGCATCGCGGTGCTCACACCCGGTTCTTATAACAGCGCTTACTTTGAGCACGCTTTCTTGGCCCAGCAGATTGGCGCCGAGTTGGTTGAGGGCCGTGACCTGGTGGTCATTGACGGTTATGTGATGATGCGTACCACCAAGGGCTTTGAGCGGATCGATGTAATTTACCGCCGCATCGACGATGACTTTTTGGACCCGAATAGCTTTAGAGCCGATTCTCAATTAGGTGTGCCGGGCTTAATGGATGTTTACCGCGCGGGCCGTGTGGCTTTGGCCAACGCCCCGGGCGCTGGCGTGGCCGATGACAAAGCGATCTACACTTACGTCCCCGCCATCATTAAATATTATTTAAATGAAGACCCCATTTTGAATAACGTGCCCACTTATATGTGCTGGGAACCAAAGCAGCGCCAATATGTTTTAGACAATTTGGACAAGCTGGTGGTGAAGGCCGTGAATCAATCCGGCGGTTACGGCATGTTGGTCGGGCCCCACGCCACCCCGGAAGAGCGTTTAAAGTTTGTGGACCTGATTAACGCTAACCCCCGCGACTATATCGCCCAGCCCACGCTGGCACTTTCCCGCGCGCCGATCATTGTGGAAGACCATCTCGAGGGCCGTCACGTGGATCTTCGCCCCTACGTGCTTTACGGCAAAAACATCTACGTCATGCCCGGCGGCCTGACCCGCGTGGCCCTGAAAAAGGGCTCTTTAGTGGTGAATTCCTCACAGGGCGGCGGCAGCAAAGATACCTGGGTGTTAGGCGAACCCGTAAAGAAGAAACCATGATTCACCACCAAGACACCAAGACACCAAGAGAAACCGGAAAGAAAGAACAAATACCGGGCAAAAGCTTAAATTTGACCTATGTTTTAACTTGGTGTCTTGGTGTCTTGGTGGTCAAAAAGGATGTGCCCTTATGCTGAGCCGATTAGCCGACTCTTTTTACTGGATGAGCCGCTACATTGAACGCGCCGAAAACGTGTCGCGCTTTATCGATGTGAATGTCAACTTGATGCTGGACTCGCCGTTCTCTGAGGATACGGAACAATGGTTTCCCCTGGTGACCACCAGCGGTGACGAGGAAGACTTTAAAAAGCGTTATAACAATGAAACCACCCGCGAAAACGTCATTCACTTTCTGGTGGCCGATAAGCAAAACCCCAACTCGATTTACTCTTGTTTAAGAGCCGCCCGGGAAAACGCCCGCACCATGCGCGAATCCATCTCGAACGAAATGTGGGAACAGCTCAATACTTTTTATTTGATGGTTCAAAGCTATATGCACAAACCGCTGGACGCGGATGATCTTTATGCCCTCTGCCGTCAAATCCGCCTGGCCAGCCATTTGTTTGTGGGCGTGACGGACCACACCATGTCGCACGGAGAAGCCTGGAACTTTATCCGCCTGGGCCGCATGTTCGAGCGCGCGGATAAGACCGCTCGTATTCTAGACGTGAAATATTTTATTCTTCTGCCCAAAGTGGAAGACGTGGGAACACCCTACGACGCCATTTTGTGGACCGCGCTTTTGAAATCCGCCAGCGCACAGGAAATGTACCGTAAAAAATACAGCCACATTCAACCCGATAAAGTCGCTGAGTTTTTAATTCTCGACCGCGAGTTTCCCCGCTCCATTCGTTTTTGCCTGACCCGCGCCGAGGAATCCCTTCATTTTATTACGGGCTCCCCGGCGAATCAGTACAACAACTCCGCGGAACGTCAGTTGGGCCGCCTGCGGTCGGAACTGGACTATGATAATATCCAGGAGATCATTAAAGACGGTATGCACGAATACCTCGATCAGTTCGAGGCCAAGTTAAATTCAGCGGGTGAAGCGTTGTTTGCCACTCTGTTGGCCATGCAGCCCATGCCGGGCGTGCCCGTAATTAAAAGGAATGAACAATGACATTTTGTCTCGCGATGAAGGTTAAAGAAGGTTTAGTGGCCTTAGCGGATACCCGCATTACCAGCGGCACCGAGCCCATCACGGGTAAAAAGGTTTCCATTCATCAAAACGGAAATCACTCGCTGTTTCTCATGACTTCCGGCCTGCGTTCCGCCCGGGATAAAGCGCTGACTTACTTCAATGAGGATTTGGAACAAAATCACGCCACTTACGACAAGCTCTATAAAGCGGTCAACGCTTTCGCCGCTCAAATCCGCCAGGTCGCTAAAGAAGATAAAGAAATTCTGGAAGCCAGCGGCTACCAGTTCAACCTGATGTCGATTATCGGCGGGCAATTGTCGAAAGATACCGAACACAAACTCTACCTGGTCTATCCCCAGGGCAATTGGGTGGAAGTGACCGAGAGCACGCCCTATTACGCCATCGGCGAATCCAGCTACGGAAAGCCTTTGATTGACCGGGCCCTTCACTATGACACTTCTTTAGAAATCGCCATGAAGCTGGGTTATCTGGCTTTCGAGGCCACCCGAACCAGCGCCACCGACGTGGACTTTCCCATTGATATGGTTCTATATGGAAAAGACTCCTTCAAAATGACGGAAATCCGCTACCAGCGGGAAGATTTGGCTTCGGTCACCGAATGGTGGAAAACCCGTGTGCGCGAAACCGTGGAATTGTGCCCTTCAGACTGGGCCAAAGGCGCTTTAGATAAGGTTCATCAGAAAAAGTAACTTACATTTAAACCACCCTGCAAGGTGGGCGCAGTAAAACGTAGCGTTTCGGGAAGCGAAAAGGTTTAGACTTTAAGAAAGCTTTCATCCGGTTGAAGCCGGAACCAAGGGGCCGTTATGCATTTTGAAGTCAAACATACGCTCAAGTACATTTACAGCAAAGAAATTTTCCTCGAACCCAACGTGGTTCGTCTTCGCCCCCGCGACGACTTTAGCCAAAAGCTGGAGTCCTTTGAATTGACGGTGTCCCCTACCCCCCTGGGCCATTCGGACTCGTTGGATATTTTTAACAATCACCAGACCGAACTTTGGTTCGCCGAAAAACAGGCCAACCTTACTTTAAAAACTCATTTCAAAATTAACACCATCCTGGGCAACCCTTTCCACTATTTGGTCACGGACGCGCAGGTATTAAAACTGCCGGCGAAATATTCTGCCGAAAACAAAATGGCCATGGCCCCTTACCTGCACCGCATTCACCCCGACGCCGCGGTGGATGAACTGGCTCAAACGCTTTTATCCGAGAGCGACGACAACACTCTGAACTTTTTGTATCACATGACCGATTGGATTCACCGCAACATTCAACAAACCATCCGCGCAGTAGGCGATCCCCTGACCCCCAACAAAACCTTACGCCGCAAAGAAGGCGCCTGCCGTGATTTAGCGGTGTTGTTCGTGGATCTTTGCCGGGCCTTAGGTTTGGCCGCGCGCTTTGTGTGCGGTTATAAATATGAGCCGGGCGCCAGAGACAGCCACGAGCTGCATGCCTGGGCCGAAGTGTATTTGCCGGGCGCGGGTTGGAGAGGCTATGACCCCAGCTTAGGCCTGGCGGTCGCCGACCATCACATCGCTTTGGCCGCGGGGCCGACCCCGCAAGACGCGGCGGCCTTATCCGGTACCTTTAGAGGCACGGACGTCTTGACCCGTTTAGATTATGAGGTTGAGATTAAATCGCTGGAACCGGCAAAAAAATAGCGCCCCAAGGTTTCCCCGGGGCGCTTCAAATCTTCAACTCACCAACTACTTACTTGTGAGCGGCAACCTTTTTCTTGGTCACTTTGCGGTAAACAATCGGCGTGCTCACACCCTTGGTCTTGGTGTGTTTTTCTGAGGCCTTCTTTTCCGTCTGATCTAAAGCCTTATTGGAAATCTTTTGACGCCAGCCCTTGGCTTCGGTCTTGCTCCAGGTTTTAGTCACATCCTCAGTCGCAATCAAAACCAGATAGGTGCTCGGAGTTTCTTCCATCACGATACCCACTTGATTCTCATTGTGGTTCATCACTTCATCGCCAACGCGAATTTTAAACGGCATCTGTCTCTCCCACTCTCTCTCAAGCCACGCTTATTCGTGGTCCACTCCCGGTTGGCTGCTTTTCGCCGGGAAAACTGTCGATGTTCAATGTCCGGCACAGCCTCTTCAATAGCCGGACATCAAGAATACTCCCCCCACCCTCGAAATATCCAGAGTTAGTGGATTTCCACCCCCTCGACTTTTATACTGCACCCCACATATAGGGGATTTGTATGATTATCCTCACAATTTAAGGGATTTTTTTGAACTCAACTTCCAGCGAAATTTCATCCAAAGGGCTCAATGGTTTAGCCATCGCCTCCTTCGAAAGCCGTCAGGGCAAAGAGATGGAAAGCCTTATTACGCGCGCCGGCGGCACGCCGCACGTGGCCGCTTCCATGCGCGAGATTCCTATTTCGGAAAACAAAGAAGCTTTTGAATTTTTTGAGAAGCTCAAACACGGCCACTATAACGAAGTCGTTCTCTTAACCGGCGTAGGCACCAGGTCTCTCCTTCAGATTCTCGAGGAAAAATATCCACCGAGCCAGATTCACAATGTTTTTAAAACGACCACCCTCATCGCCCGCGGCCCCAAGTCCGCTAAAGCCCTGGTCGACGCCAATCTCAAAGCGACTCTCGTGGTGCCCGAACCCAATACATGGCGCGAAGTCGTCGCCACCATGGAAGAACACAAGAGCATCAAAAATCTTTGCATCGCCGTGCAGGAATATGGCGTGTCGAACCCGGAGTTTTTACAGACCCTGCGCGACAAGGGCGCTAAAGAAGTAGTCAGCGTTCCCGTTTACCGCTGGGCACTGCCCGAAAACATTCAACCCCTCACCCGCTTAATCAATTCGATCATCAATGATGAAATTCAAATTGTTCTTTTCACCAGCGCTCAGCAAATTAACAACATCTTGGAAGTGTGCATAGGATTGGGTCTTGAAGACCGGTTCAAAGACGCCCTCACCCGTACCGCGGTTGGTTCCATCGGCCCTATCGCCACCGAAGCTCTCAAGAGCAAAGGCATTGAGCCCGACTTCGAGCCCGAACATAGCAAAATGGGTTTTCTGGTCAAAGACGCCGGGGAAAAAGGCCGGGCCATTCACGAAAAGAAAAACCTGGGCCGGGTTCAAATCAACACTGCCAACCCTGGAAAAGTTCTCACGTTAAACGACAGCCTTTTTATTAAAGCCTGCCGTCAGGAGCATGTGGAACGTACCCCGATGTGGATTATGCGCCAGGCGGGCCGCTACCTACCCGAGTACCGCGCCATCCGCTCCACCGTTTCCTTCTTAACCCTTTGCAAGCGCCCCGACTTGGCCGCCGAAGTGACTGTCTCCGCTCAGGAAGTTTTGGGCGTCGATGCCGCCATTCTCTTCGCTGATATCCTGCTCATCTCCGAACCTCTGGGCTTTCATTTAGAGTTCGCCGAAACCGGTGGGCCGGTCATT
>JABDGD010000037.1:0-324 GCA_013286205.1 Candidatus Firestoneibacteriota bacterium
AATTTTTTTCAGGAATACTGGAAAGAAATTTTGGAAATGATTTTGGCGGCAATCGGTGTTGGGTTTGTTTTTAAAATCTCGATAAAACGAAAGAGTGATTTGAATAAGGTTACTCAAAATGGAAATAAGGTTATGGGTGATCAAGCGGGAAGAGATATCAATAAATGAGCGATGAAAAAAAAGCAGGCGACAACAAAGTTGTTCAAGCGGGAAATGTTGTAAACGGTGACGTCGCAGGGCGCGACATTAACCACAATCATTTTTCTCAAAAACAAACATATATGGGAGCCTTGATTGAAAAGTTTAAAAAAAGAACTCAAATCA
>JABDGD010000037.1:334-21128 GCA_013286205.1 Candidatus Firestoneibacteriota bacterium
CAATTGAAGCATTATCAAGCTACAAATCCTAATGTTCCTACTGAGTTTTTAGGATTGGAAAAGAAGTTGGAATTAGCTTCTCGTCAATCGGAAGTAATGTCGGCAATGGAAAAAAAGGAAAGATTTGCCAAGCGACTTGCTATGTATGAGTTTTACGAATCTGCTCAATGTATATATGCCTTTTTGATGGGGGAGATTGAAGTGAAGTTCGAACAGCATATAACGCCGCTTATAAAGGCAGGAGCAGAAAAGCAAGTGATTGACAGCGCGATAGAAGAAAAGGTGCTTGATCCGGTTGTTAAACAGTTGGAAGAGAATGTTCTTGGATTACATAAACCTGAAATTAAAGGAATGCTTTTCTTTATAACAGGTAATTGTCATGTGAGGTGGGATTGATGCTTATTTATCATCCCGCGAACGATGTTTACCATTGTGTTTTTAGAATGTTAAGAATACTTCGCTTTGGGGGCAATCGTACTTACACCGTTGCACAAATTAAAGTTTTAGATTTTCTATTGGTGTTTCCTCAAGCTGTTTTGTTAATGAAGTTGCCGATAGAGATAAAAGTCAAAGTCCGAAAAGACCTTTCTCAATATCGTGGTGTTTATAATTCTGTTCCTAATACCGAAAAAAACTTTAGACAACATAATGCTTTTCAGGTTCCTGCATTAGGGGCTTTAGCTAAAGAGGGTTTTTTGGATGAAAATCAATTTTTGAGCGGACTGATAGTTGGAACCTCGAAGAAAGTTTCTGAAATTGTGGCAGATCGTATTGAAAAAAGAAATCAAGAGGAAAAACATTTGATGAAAATTGTCGTTGAGGATTTGGGGAACATGTCGTTTGCTGGAGGAGATGGATTGAAAAGTCGATTTGAAAGCTTGGAATATAACTATGAAATTATTTAGTCCTTTTTTAGGTTTGAAAAGATTAGTTGTTATGCAATCTGGAAAAAAGGTTTACGACGAAACTTTTCATTTAGGCCTTAATATTATTAGTGGTGAAAATAGTTCCGGAAAATCAACGATTACTGACTTTATATTTTTTGCTTTGGGGGGAGATTTAAAAGAGTTAAAGCCTGAAGCTGCTCTTTGTGATTGGGTTATTGCTGAAGTGTATATTAATGACGCGATAATTGTTTTGAAGCGTGAAATTAATCAGCAGAAAACTGGTCAGCCTATGTCGATTTTTTGGGGACCCTACGATGAAGCCATGAAATTTGGCGATGAAAACTGGAAACTATTTCCCTATAAGCGGTCTGAGGGAAAAGAAAGCTTTTCACAGATATTATTTGACGCAATGAAGTTGCCACAAGTCACGTCTGAGAAAAATAGCAACATAACGATTCATCAAATATTGAGATTGATTTATGTAGACCAAATATCACCTATAGATGCAATGTTTAAGTCAGAACAATACGATTCGCCTTTGACCAGGCAGACAATCGGTGATTTGTTATCCGGCATTTATGATGATCAGCTTTATTCGAATCAACTTTTGCTGAAAAAAACTAAGAAGGATATGGAAGCTTCTAAACAACAAGTTGATGGTGTTAATGAAATGTTTGGTCGATTAGAGATGAGATTTGATAATTTAGATTCACTTGATAAGGAAATTGCTGAGACTGAAAAGAGAATCGAAAAGGTGCGGTTAGCCATTCGTGAGCTTGATGATAAAAAAGATGCTGACTTGGGAAAAAGTGAAAGGGAAAAGGTTGAAGTTTTAAAAAAAGAGATTACTAAAAAAGAAAAAACAATAAGTGAATTGAGTCAGCAACATGAAAAGTTGCTTTACGAGTTGGAAGATTCGAAACTTTTTTTGAACTCTTTAAAAATGAGAATTGAGTCTTTGGATGATTCTGGTGCTGTGAGAGAGACCTTGGGAAAATTGTCTTTCGGATATTGTCCGGTTTGCCTAGGCGAGATCAAGGAATCTTCGAGCAAAAATATATGTTCGTTATGTCACGGTGAATTGAAGACTCCTTCAAATGCGAATGTTCTAAGGATGAAACAAGAACTGAAGTTTCAAATTGCGGAATCTAAAAAGCTTTATGAATCTAAAGAAAATTTTGATCAAAAGGTAGTCGAGGAAACTAAGTCGGAAATTAAGAATTTAAGGTCATTGAGAAAAAAGTTTGAAGAAATAATTTCTTTAGTGCAAGCGAAACGCGATTCGGAATTGAATGTTTTATATGAAACGTTGGGTGGCTTGCTTGGGCAGATCGAAGAAAAGACCAAATATAAAAAGATATCGAGCGAATTCCTTAGGCTGAAAAAGAATTATACAAAGCTAAAATCTGCTGTCGATTCTTTGGAAACGGAAATAGAGTTAAGTCAGAAAAAACAAAGACAAAAAGAGCAGAAAGTAAAAGAGGCGATTGCGAGTATGACGATTGACCTTTTGAAGTTGGATTTGAATAGAGAGGACGATTTTAGAAACGCTAAAAATTTTGATTACGACTTTGAGGCTGGAACTGTAAAGGTGAATGGGAGAAATCAATTTGCCGCTAGCTCTATGACTGTTTTAAAGAATTCATTTCATTTGGGCCTGTTTGCTGCGTCATTAAAACTCGATTTTATGCGTTATCCGAGATTGTTGATTATGGATGATACCGAAGACAAGGGAATGGAGCAGGTTAGAAGTCATATTTATCAAGGAAATGTTTTAAAGATTTCTGACGAGAACAAAGATGTTGTGCATCAAGTAATTCTAACAACCTCAATGCTTTCGCCGGATTTAAATAAAAAAGAGTTTATCGTTGGCGAAACTTACACACATAAAAATAAGTCTCTAAAAGTTGATATGCGATTAACTAAAAAATAACTTGTCAGTTTAATTGAATTTACGTTTGGCTTAAGTTGGAAATAATTGAAGGGAATAACAATCTAGATCTCTTTTCTTTGTAAAAAAAGGCCAGCCTACACATCATACTTTGAGATTTTCTGACGAACTTGAATCTGGCAGCAGAGTGTAAAATGTAGACTCAAACCCTTTGTAAAAATCCAATCAAACGAGAGTTCCGCTGATGATTACTGAAAGCAGGTATGCACGAGATGAGCTGTTGCGGATTGCGAATCTTATTCTAAAGAAAAAGAAACGTTATTCCGGTGACTGGCTTCTTTATTTAGAAATGAAAGTGTTTATTGGCGCTTTTTTGATTCGAAAGCTTTTGCATTCAAATAAACTTCCTGACGATTTGCTTACAAGTATAAAGTTGACTTCTTATCTAAAATTACCCGGCACTAAAAATACCTTTTCTATTAGATATCCTGAAGATAATTTTGATGGAGGAGAATTTAGATCCTGCAATTTAAGTTTGAAAGCCTTGTGCGATCAACTTATTCATAGCTATATATTTCATTTCACCAGAACAAGACGCTCAATGAAACCGTTGGGAATGATTTTCACATCAGAGCGAAAATTAAATGAAAAAATTTATCAGATATCAATGAATCAGTATGCCTCGGTATTGAAAAAAGTCGCGTTGGCGCAGCCGAATAGAAGCAGCTCTGGTTTTGACCCGGTATTGGGGCGGCAAACAATTCTTCAACGAGTGGTTAGAAGTAAGAAGGATGAACTGAAGTTTTTGAGAGATTCTAAAAAGTATGAAGATGATTTAATGGAAAAGTGGAAGCTTTACCCGCGTAATCCTGAGTGAACTAATCGAGAGGTTGATTTCGCTCTAGTGTAAAACTCATAAACAGAAAATTTGATATGCAACCACCACGGCCAATTGTCCTAATCAATTTATCCATAGACCTTGAGTCCGCTTTGCGGTCTAAACTTGCGGCCCTCAACGTGGCGCCGAGTAAAACTAATTCTATTCAGGACTTATGTCTTGCTTATTTCAATGCTGCAAACAGAAGAATAACCGCTTTGAAACGAAAAGTTCATTATTCGAGGGAACTAACAACAAAGATTCCAAAGCTCGCTTTAGATCAACAGAATGCTATAAAAACGATCCAAATAACGGCGGAACGAGGACAGGATCTAACTTGTTATCTCAGTACAAAAATAATGAAAGATTACAAGGACCAGTTGTTCAATGACTGGCGGATACTTCATTTTCATCTAGGAATGGTTCAAAGCGGCAAGCCGTTTTCACAGCGAACGAATGAACTTTTGTACGCTTATGCCACAAAAAATGATTTATATTTGATCGATCTGCTGGATCACGATCCGGTGAGTGGATTCTCCAACCAAGGTTTGCTGCAGATCATCGACGATAACTGGTCCCACATCACCCGTCCTTTTGCCTTGCGGGGTATTACGGCAGGTCCACCAATTACAGATAGTCAAGTTGACCAATTACGAAAAAGTCATATTAGTTACTCAGTCTCACTTAGGGACGGGACGTTACTATTTCCGCTTGGTGGAGGTTATGCGTCCAGTGGCGACAACTCAACTTTGGTTATGCATATGAACAAGCTTTTCTTTGAAATGAGAGAATTCGAAAATAAAATCCGCTCAAACCCGGATAATTTTATTTCTGCGATTCAAAGAGAACAGGGGCGGAGAAAAACGGTTTTCGATATAAAACAGACAGTTCTTCATGTGAATCTCATAAACTCGCCCATCGGTTTTGAGGTTATAGAAATGTTGAGTGGATGTCGGCTTACTGGATGGGAATTCGATAAAAACCTTTAATGCACAAAAGAGCCAGGTCCGCATTTTCCACTTTGCTCTGACCCTGTTTTTGGAGATGTTTTGTGAAATGCCCTTTTTGCGAAAGAGACGTTGAGCGATTCAAAACTAACAGTCATATAGTTCCGAAATGGATGCATAAGCCCACATTCGAAGGAAATAAGGGTTTTGTTTCTATAAATCTCAAAAAACAAAAAGCGAAAATAGTACAAGATGGTCTTAAATCCTCTTTTGTTTGTGATGCTTGTGAAGATTTATTCGAAAAGGATGACACCTACGCCAGTAAAGTTTTTGTTGATCGGGGAAAAGAAAAAGGCATCAAGAACATTTCTTCCGCTGAGCGAAGGATTTTAGGAACGGCTAATGCCCCTGTGCCATGTCTGGTTTTGACTGGTATAAAATTTAAAAAAGTACAAAAATTTATTTTAGGCGTTTTCATCAGGGCCTATTTGTCGGGAATTCATGGTTCGAAACCTGTTTTGGGTGAGAAACATTTCAAAAATGTTCGAAAGATGTATTTGGATGAAAGCGATATAAACGATATTGCTTATCCCATTTTGATTTTAAAAATTGATTCAAAAGACATGTTGAGAAACGTTGTTCACTTTCCTGCTAGGGGAAAAGATTACACATCTGGGGTGAATTTGGTGGCTTTCACCGGTGGCGAATTTGAATTTCTCATGATTGTCCAAAGTCATAAAGTGCCGAGTGAAGTAATGATGTGGCGTTTAACTAATGATGGGACATTGATCATGCCTATTGTGAGACCTTCAATGCGGCCTGGTGCCCTGGAACACATAAAGCAGACAAAGGTAATCGCCAGAAAACAATGGAAAGGCCCTCCGGGGAAATAATTAAACATGGTGCATTCCAGTGTATATAACAAAGCGGCCGGGCCTACATTTTCTACTTTGCTATAGTGTTGAATGTTAGTCTGACCCCTTTGTTAATTTTTATTTAAATGGAGAGCGAACGTTGAAATATTTTATTCAAACTTTTTCAAATGACGGTTGGCTTAATATAGATATTTCTAAAGAGCTATATAACGAGATTCTTTCTTCGCTTTCGAGTTTGCAAGAGTTGAAGCGCATTGAAGAAAAGTTTGATTTGGTTATAGAGAATTATATTGAAACTGAGGATTCTTTTTCTGAATTGACACTGAGGTCGATGCTGCATTCGAACACCGCCATAGACAACATTAACCAATCTCGAAGTGTTTTGAATCGTCGACTAATGAATTATCTTTCTTCGGTAAAAAGTTACATTGATCAAACGAAGAAAAACTTTTTGAAGTTAGCGAGCGGTGATAGAGAAAAACTGGCTTTGCTAAATTCGGTTTTCGAACAACAAGCCGAAGAAAACTTTGAATACAAAATCATGGAATTAATTAGAAATTTTTCTCAGCACAATGATTTTCCTGTTCAGAATATTTCGTTGAGTTGGAGAATGAGGAAGGAAAAGGATAAAGAACGTCAGCAAACTGAAATAAAAATTTCTTTGCCTGTGTCTGTTTTAGACGAAGACACAAGGATAGATAAAAAGTTAATAAAAGAATTGAATTCGAAAGGCGATTCGATAGATCTGCGGGAGTATTCGCGTGGATATCTCGCTGGGATATGGAATGTCCACAAATGGATTCGTGCTTATTTTAGCGAGGATTCCGTTAAGTGGCATCGGTGTTTAGAAAGTTGTAATAAATTATTTTCCCTGGAATATCCTGATTTTTTTCCAGAGAGAATTAGTGTCTGTAAAGGGAGTGACTTAGAGAAGGAATGTGAAAAAGTAAGTCTTTATAAAGATTCGTTTGATTACATGAGGTTTTTAATAAAGAAAAATAATTACCTGGATAATTTTCGGGCTAGAATTTTCACAAGCTACTAATTGGCGATTACCAAAGGGGCCAGGCTCCACGCCCCGCAGCGTGGAGCAGTGATCTGCCTTCGCTAAAGCTTCAACAGACAGGCATCGCGCACCTCAGCGCGATGCAGGGATTCAACACTTTGGCTGCCGCCTTTGTCATACCCCTTTATTTCACACAAACTTCATTCACATTCTCGAGACGGGTGATAGATTGTCTTACCTCTTCAAAGGACGCGGCCATTAAAAATATAATTCTTTTCGTTTTAGCGTTAAGTTTGACCGCGTCGGTTTTCGCGCAGGAGACGGCCTCGAATCCGGTTTATCTGGGCTTGGGCACGGGCTTGGATATACCCGGTTCGGGCTGGGATCCCCATTATTCATTGGCGGGCGGGGCTAATGCTTTGGCCGGATACACCCTGGATAAAAACTTAGCGGTTCAGCTGGACGGTGACGAATGGTTTTTCACCGGCTCGGGTTATTCGCTTTATCAGTTCCGCCTTTTAGCCGAAGCCAAATACACCTTCGACGGAAAGGGCTGGCAGCCTTATGTCTTGGCGGGGCCGGGGATGGTATTTCAATCGCTCTCTCCCTCGGGCGGCAGCACTTCTAATTTTGACGGTCTTGCCGGCGCGGGGGTTCAGGTTGACCTGGCGCCTCGCACCCATTTGTTTGTGGAAGCTAAGGTTAATTTTATCATGAGCCAAACGACGACCTTTGTGGATGTGCCGTTGAATATCGGAATATGGGTGGGGCTGTAAAAGGAAATTATGAATTTTAAATTATGAATTTTGAATTGTGGAATCTCCTCCTGCGCCGAGGCTTCGGAGGATAGGCCGAAGATGTTATTTGGTTTTAAATAATAAAATCTTCGAAGAAGACACAACAATTCAAAATTCATAATTTAAAATTCAAAATTTATTTTTGAAGGGCAGGATATGCGAAAAACATTAATGGTCATCTTGGCATTAGGCGGCGCGGCCTTGTGGCCAATCGCCTGTGGAAATAATCTAACGCCCCCCACCCAGGCTCCGGTGACTGTAGTGCAGACCGGGCCGACTTACACGGTAACGCGTACTCCTACCGCAAGCCCAACGATGACGGCGACCTCCACAGCCACCTTGACGCCGACCAATACCCCCGTGCCCGGTGCGACATGGACCTCGAACTCCATCTCGTTGTCGAAATGGAACGCGGTGACCTATGGCAATAGCGAGTTTGTGGCGGTCAGTATCGGGTCTAGCAGTTCGGTGCATTTTGGGGAAAGCTCGCCGAATGGGACGACCTGGACGACCTTCAGCCTGCCGAGCAGCACCAATGAATGGGTAGGCGTGGCTTATGGCAATGGAACCTTCGTGGCGGTGGCAAATGGAACCAATATCGCGGCGACCTCGCCCGATGCGATTACCTGGACGGCCCAAACATTGCCCAGCACCAAGGGCTGGATATCGGTGAACTACGTGAATAACTTGTTTGTGGCGTTGTCTCAATCGAGCTCGGTGGCGGCCACTTCGCCGGATGGGGTGACCTGGACATCGCGTACTCTGCCCAGTTCACAGGACTGGGTCGGGGTCGCCTATGGGAATGGCACCTATTTGGCGGTGAGCACGACCAGCGCGGCGGCATCCTCGACGGATGGGGCGACCTGGGTTTCTCAAACGATGCCCAGTTTGAACTGGCAGGGAGTGACCTACGGAAATAGTTTATTTGTGGCGGTCGCTTACGGCAGTTCGTTCGCGGCGATATCGGCGGACGGGAGCTATTGGACAGAACAAAACTTACCCAGCTCACAGGATTGGGACGCGGTGACCTATGGCAATGGCGTATTTTTGGCGGTGGCCACTGGCCCCAGCACGAAGGCGGCCACATCCGCGAATGGGATTAGCTGGACAGCCCAAACCCTGCCCAGTTCGCAGGATTGGTCATCCGTAGCCTACGGCAATGGCGTGTTCACGGCGGTGTCGGGTGGTTTGCTGGGAGCGGGTACGGCTAGTTTAGTGACGGGTTCAGCCTGGTAGTAACGGGCATCCCATCCCCGTATTAATTTTGGGATTGGGGGCCCCTGGGTTAACATGACCTGCCGGTAAAAAAAGGAGAGCCCTTTGAAAACAGTGATAACCCTATTGAGTGCGATAGTTTTTTGCGGAATCCATTCCATTTCTTTAGCCGCTTCGCCGGCGGCGGGGCAGTCTTCCAACCAGCTGACGAACCAGGCGATGGAAACCCTGCAGAAGAATCAGGCTGCCGCCGGTCAATCCAGCGCTAAACCGGCTTCTAAGCCGAAAGCGGGAGCCACTTCGGCCACCAAAAAACTGGCCAAGACGCCCAAGGGCAATGTGCCGCTGAATATCAAAAATCCCCATCTGGTGGTGAAGACCTACCAGACGGATTTAAAGACGCAGACGAAGGATTCCGCGCAATATCAGAAGGACGTTAACGCGGCCACGGCGCTGTTCAGCCAGATTAAGAACAACCAACCTACCTTGGCTCAGGCGCAAGCCTTGCAGAAACTTCACGCGCAGATACTCACCGATCAAACCAAGTACACGACCGATCAAAAAACAATGGCGAAGGATACCGCTGAGGCCAAGGCGGCCGCGGCGGCTTTGAAGGCGGAGGAGGGGAAGAAACCTTCGACGGCCAGCTTGAGCCAGCCCTCAGGCAAGGCAGGCGCGGCGGGCGGCAATGGCGCCCCGGCGACCACCGGGGGAACCATCGCGGATAAATTTGACACTCAGGCTTTGCTTCAGATTGTGAACGATGGCGCCAAAGGGCAGAAAGCTCAGTCGACAACGGCTGCCACTGCGTCAGGGCAAACCGTGAGTATCGCAGACATGTTTCAGATGCAAATGTTGATGAACCACTTTTCGCAGGCTTCAGAAATGTCGGGCGCGGTGTTATCCGCCCAAAACAGCGCGGTTGAAAATATGTCGAGGAGCCTCAACCGATAGCCTCGAAGAGGCCCAAAATAGGGTCAGGTCTTCATTTTGCATTTAGCAAAAAACCCCGATTTGAAGCCAAGCCGGGGTCTTTTGTTTTTTAGGAAAACCGTGTTATCGCTGAATCATTCAAATCCATCTTTAGGTCATAAAATGGATAAATAATGGCAGCGCCATCAGTTCAAAAATATCCAGCCTACTAACGACAGTACTAAAGCGTAAAACCGGTATGAGCGCTCAAGGGAACCAGAGATAGTCTTCTTCAACACAGGAGGAGCGTCTGGTGAGACCCCCATTGATTCAATTGTGCCTGCGGGTGATGGCGTTTTCGTTTCTTTTTCTGGGAGGCTCATCCGCCGGGGCCGCTACTTCCGCCTGGGTTTCCATGGGAACCTGTGGTTTGAACTACCGTACGGACGCCAACGGCAACCGCATCATCGATTATTCCTATGCCGGCTATCACGGCGGCGGCGCGGCCCTGCCGGTCGTGGTGGTTGAGGCGACCGTCACCCCTGTGGCGGGCAACAACAGCGCTAACATCCAGGCGGCTATCAATGCCGTCTCGGCCCGTCCCCTGGTGGGCGGCTTTCGCGGCGCGGTGCTTTTGCAACCGGGTACCTACAGCGTTACCAGTCCCATCAGCATCACCGCCAGCGGCGTGATTCTTCGCGGCAGCGGCTCTGGCACCGGCGGCACCCAATTGAGCATGAGCGGCGCGGCTTTTAATTTGTTCGCCATCACCGGCTCGGGTAATTACGCGGCGTCCGGCACACCTATGACCATGACGGCTTCCTACGCGCCCGTTGGCACCATCACTTTCACCGTTAACTCCACCGCGGGCTACGCTGTGGGCGACACCGTGTTGGTGCGCCGCCTGGTCACCCAGGCCTGGGTTGATTTGATGAACATGAACAATCTCGTGCGTAATGGAGCCGCTCAAACCTGGATCGGTGTTGGATCCAACATTGAAACCGACCGTGTCATTACCGCCATCAACGGCAATCAAGTCACCCTCGATGTCCCCTTAACTGATTCTTTCGACGCCAATTACACCGCCGGTACGATTGTGCATTATTCTTTCAATGGCCGCATTTCTGAAACCGGTTTAGAGCACCTGAGCATTTTGGCCCCCGCACAGAACGCCAACATCAGCACCCCTCAATATGAAGCGATGAACATGGGCAATGTGATGAATGGATGGGTTCAAGACATCGCCGTTCAAGATACCGACAACAGCTTTTCCGTTGGCGGCGGCACAAAAGAAATTACCTTCAGCGGTGTCACGGTCACCCATACGACCAACTTTACTCAGGCCGCCGGGCCGGCGGATTTTGCCTACAGCGGTACCCAAACCTTGTTTGAGAATTGCGCCTCAAAGGGCAACACGGGGGTTTGGGCCTTTGTCGGCCAGGCCGAGGCCACCGGCCCCAACGTGATGCTCAACTGTTTCAGTGACGCCCGAGGTCTTTCACCGCATCAGCGTTGGTCAACGGGCAGTCTGGCCGACAATTGTCAGTTCGGGGGCGGCGGCACAGGCACCCCGGGCATCGCCTACAGCAACCGCTGCGAGGACGGATCGGGCCAGGGTTGGGACGCGGGTTGGTCCGTGGGCTGGAACTGCACCAGCTCGGACTTCCAGATTTTGAATCCACCGGGCACATTGAACTGGGCCATCGGCTGTATCGGCACCGAGGACGCGCCCGGCAGCTGCGCCGGCAGCGCCGAGGTACAGGGCACTTATGATTCCCTCGGTACCCATGTGACTTTAGGTTCTTATACCAGCCTGTACCTGGCCCAATTGGCGGCCCGCCAGGGCCTGCTTTGTCATACGGCCACGCCTACCCGAGGCTCCACTTCGACCAACACGCCCACGCGCACGGTGACCTTGACCGAAACCAATACGGCCACGCTGACTAAAACAAAAACGAATACTTCGACGGCTTCGAGGACGGCTACGCCGTCCCTCACCGCTACGCCTTCCCCTACGGGGACTTCGTCGGCTACGCCAACACTTACTCACACGCGTACGATGACCATGACCGAAACCAATACGGTCACGTCGACTAAAACAAACACGAATACTTCGACCAACACCGCGACTAATACCTGCACGAATACTTTTACCAGCACCCACACAGCAACCAACACCCCCACTAATACATCCACCAATACGCCGGTCGATACCGCAACCGTTTCCCCTACCAACACGGGGACTTCGACTCCGACGGCGACGCTCACCAGCAGCTACACCTGGACGGTCACATCGACTTCCAGTGCCACCGCCACCTCGACTTTGATCCGGACATCAACGCCCACCCTGTCTCCCACGGGGATGGCCACCGCCACTTTGACGCTTTCGTACACACCCACTTTCACCGCTTCGCTCACTTGGACAGCGACTTCAACGCCGACTTGGACAAGAACCCATACGCCGGTGTTCACAGCGACACCTAGTTTGACTCCGACCGCCACGGTTTCTTCAACCGCTACGGTGTCCTTGCCTTGCGCGGGCATCCCCGCCTGGAACGGCAATTTTGTGGCCTACTCGTTGGGGCAGGAAGTTTCTGACGGGGGAGAACTTTATAAATGTATTCAGGCCCACACTTCGGAACCAAACTGGGAACCGCCGGTGGTGCCAGCTCTGTGGCAGCCTCTAGGTCCCTGCGGTTTTACACCTACGGTGTCCTCATCCTGCCCGGGCATTCCCGCGTGGAATGGTAATTTTGTGGCCTATTCGTTGGGGCAGGAAGTTTCTGACGAGGGAGAACTTTATAAGTGTATTCAAGCCCACACTTCGGAACCGAACTGGGAACCGCCAGTGGTGCCAGCACTGTGGCAGGCTCTAGGTCCCTGCGGTTCCACACCTACAGCGGTTTTGGCCCCGGTAGTTTATCCCAACCCGGCGATGGGCTCCGCGGTGACTCTGGCGATGCCGCAAGCGACTTCCGCCAACGTGACGGTGGGCATCTATACAGTGTCGCTGCGCATGGTACGGACCATACAGGCAGGGAATTTGAACAGCCCGAATTTAGTGGTGACCTTGATCGACAAGAGCGGGGTGAATCTGGCGAACGGGCTTTATTACTTCGTCATCCAGGCCAATGGCCGGAAGTGGACAGACAAGGTGCTCGTGCTGCGATGAGGCGACAAGCCGAGTTGCGTGGTTTGCACGTGCCAATGCTAAATAGCATTGGCGCCTCGCTGCGATGAGGCGGCAAGCCGAGTTGCGTAGTTTGCACGTGTGCCTCCCCTCTATTTATATAAATAAAGAGGGCGGTACTATCCCGCTTTGCAGGGTGCCAATGCTAAATAAGCATTGGCGCCTTGCTGCGTTGAGGCTTCTGGCCGGGCACAGGACACGTCGCGTCAATGCATCAATAAAAAAGAGTGTCAGGCAACCTACCTTCAATGAAGCTGCGAACAAAGGGACCGCGCCCCTTTGTTCTGTGAAAAACCGGTAAGCCGCGTTAGAAGCGGATTATTAGGTAACGTTTACCCTCCTCGACGACATCAGTTTTAGTCACGTTATATCAATTTCATTCATCACCTTGTCCCGCCACTGAAAAACAATTGGGCCCATAATTGTTTGGTCGTGAGAGTGAACTAGAAGGTTCACCGATCTCATGATTTCAAACCTTTTTGAACCACCTCAACTGTTTTGGCTTTTCGAGGGTAATGATTGAATAATCTTAGAGTCTCTCTCAGTTTCAACCGCAGTTTTGTAAAGGCTGAACGGCCTCGTCTATTTTTTTGCGCGCGGTTGAAAACGTTATCAGCGATAAGAAATTTTAAACATTTCTTGATCCTTGGCATTCCCATGATGGCGCTCGGGTTCTCTCCGGCATTCGCGCAGTGCCCCCCGGTGCCCAGCACGGGCGCCAACACGCCCTTTATCACTTATGAAGCGGAGGGGGGAACGGTGGGAGGCGGCGCTTCGGTGGTAACGCTGAGCGGCCCCTCGACCACGGAATTTTCCAGCCCGGCTCTGGAAGCATCGGGCCATGCCTACGTTCAGCTGAACGCGCTGGGCCAGTATGTGCAGTGGACCAATAACACCTGTTTGAACGTGACCGCTGTGAACATCCGCAATTGCATTCCCGACTCGGCGGCGGGCGGGGGCACGACCGCTACCCTGGACCTTTATGTGAATGGGGTTTTTAACCAGGCCATTACGATGAGCTCTACCCAGACCTGGGTTTATGAGACCGCCAGCAGTTACAACGGCATGAGCCAAAGCCCCTCGGCGGGCACACCCCATGTTTTCTGGGACGAGTCGCGCGTCTTTCTCAACGGCCCGGCGGTGACGCCCGGCGACACCCTGATGCTCAAGGTGGACGCGGGCAATACGGCTAACTTCTATTACATTGACTGCGTCGATCTGGAAAACCCGCCCGCGCCGCTGACCCAGCCCGCCAACACCATTTCCATCACCAGCTATGGGGCGGTAGCCAACAACATCAGCTTCGACAATTCTGGCCCGATTAACAATGCGTTGAATGCCGGCCAGAGTCAGGGCAAGCCCGTGTGGATTCCAGCGGGGACCTGGTACAGTTCCGGCGGGGTGCTCAACGCTACTGATGTGATGGTCGAGGGCGCCGGGCCCTGGTACAGCTCGGTGGTGGATACGTCCACATCCTGGTCCAACGGCTTTTTCTTTCTGGCCCATGGGGCCTCGTTTCAGAACCTGACCATCGACGCCACCCAGCCCAACTCCTTCCCCGGCCTCTACGCCATTCTGGCCTACGGCAGCAGCAACAATCCCGGCTGGACGCTCAACAACGTGTGGGCCCGCCATACCATGCTGACCTGGGGCACGGGCGTCGGCATTCTGGTGGAGAACTGCCGGGTGAATAATTCTTTCGGCGACGGTATCAACATCAACAATACCAACGGGACGGCCTGCAATAACGTGACCGTCACGAATAATTTTGCCCGCGGCAACGGGGACGATGGCATCACGCTCAATTCATCGAACACCAGCGCCCCGGTGATGACCAATTGCACTTATACCCACAACACCAGTGTGGCGTCGTGGTGGGCCGACAATATGGGCATCTACGGTGGCACGGGAGTGACGGTGGAATACAACGATCTGCACGACTCGGTGAAGCTCAACGGCATGCTGGTGGGCATTTTCGGCAATGGCGGCGGCAGCGGCGGCGGGAACATGAATCAGGCGCTGATCATGAATAACACGCTCGAGCGCTGCGGCAGTCTGGGCTATGGCAACAAGAACCCCGGTCTATCGATCGGCGGCGCGCAAGGGGGTTCGCCGCCCGCCGCTTGCGCGGGCATCGTGGTGAGCGGCAACACCATCACCAACGCCATGTTCGATGGGATCGACTTTAACAGCGGCGGCGTTTCGCAAACGGCCCAGTACAACACCATCATCTCGCCTGGGGGGAATGGTATTGGGGAGGGAAACACCGGCAACACCAACACGATTATTTGCAATACGGTGACGGGGCTTAGCGCCGGCAAATCCGCCTACGTCAACAACGACGGCAATAACGTTCTCGCCATCGGTGTTCCGGTGGCCAGCTATTCGGGCGAGAACTCGGTGATCCCGGAAACTTGCGCCGAGGGCGGCCAGGATATCGGGACGATCAGTAACGGTTCTTACACCTATTACACGGGTGTCGCCATGACGGGGTTCACGAAGTTCTACGCCCGGGTGGCCAGCGCGGGCGTGGGCGGGAACATTCAGGTTCGCCTGGATAGCCCGACGGGAACCGTGGTCGGGACCTGCGCGGTGCCGGTGACGGGCGGCTGGCAGACCTGGATCACCGAAAGCTGTGCCATCACCGCCACGACAGGAACCCACACCATCTATCTGGTCTATACGGGCGGGGCGGGGAACCTGTTCAACGTCGAGTGGGTTACTCTTCCGGGAGTCGGATGCCAGGCGGCGGTCGCCACTTCAAGCCCAACACCTACAGCGACTTTTACCCGTTCCCCTACGGGGACTTCGACCGCGACATCATCCCCTACAAATTCGGGGACGTCGACTTCGTCTCCGACCGCTACGATGACCCGCACCACGACGAACACAGCGACTCAATCCTCAACCAACACGGAGACTTCGTCCCCTACAAATACGGGGACGTCGACTTCGTCTCCGACGGCTACGATGACCCGCACCGCGACAAACACAGCGACTTCGACGTTGACGAATACACCCATGAATATGTCAACGAATACGCCCGCCTTCACTCTCACGAATACCGCGTCACCCACGACTACCCCCTCCCCTATAAACACGGGGACTTCGACGGCCATGTCGACTTCGTCTCCGACGGTTTCGATGACGCCGACTTTGACATTCACCTCGACGGTGACATCGTCCAATACGGCGACGCCCACGGGAACTTCGACAAAGACGAATACTTTTACGCCGAGTGCTACCGCAACCCCTACGCCTACGTTGACTTATACCTTCACGCTGACGTCATCCCCGACGAGGACGTTGACTTCGTCTCCGACGGCTACACCGACTTCAACTGAGACGAACACGAGTACTTGGACTTCGACGCCTAAAGTACCGACAGCGTCCCCCACGGGGACGGCGACTTTCACTTTTTCCCCTACGAGGACTCCGACGGTGACGCCGACTTATACGCGTACGGCGGTACCGCCGACACAGTCCCCTACGGGGACACCGTCCCCAACTGGGACTAGTACGCCGACCAGTTCATCAGGCTGTTCGGGTGTGCCGGCCTGGAATGGCAATTTTGTAGCTTACGCCAGCGGCCAGAAGGTGAGTTACAACGGCGAGCTTTACCAGTGTATTCAAGCGCATACCTCCGAATCCAATTGGATGCCGCCGGTGGTGCCGGCTTTGTGGAAAGATTTAGGCCCCTGCGGATCGACACTGACAGCGGCCTTGGTCACGGCCAACGCGGTGGTTTATCCGAATCCAGCGACATCTTCGACCACTAGTATCCAATTGCCGGTCAAAAACGCGGCCAACGTGACGGTGCAGATAGTCACCGTGAGCATGCGGCAAGTGCGGGTGATCAACGTGCCGCAAGTGGCGGGAAACACTTTGACCGTTGAGCTGCTGGATAAGAGCGGGATCCATCTGGCGAACGGGCTTTATTACTTCATCATCAAAGCGAATGGACAAAGGTGGATGAACAAAGTGCTCGTGCTGCGATGAGGCTTCCAGCCGAAGCGTGAGGTTTGGTGTGCCAATGCCAAATAAGCATTGGCGCAGTTCTGCGATGAGGCTACAAAGGGCTGTATAAGCCCGTCAAAGAGTTTTTCGAATGCCGGTCTTGTGTTACCCTGTTGGCGGTGATGTGTGTGTCGTTCAGCCGCTATTTAATCCTGAGGAGAATTAAATTGAAAACTTTAGTCAGTCTGTTGAGCGCGGTCATTTTACTGGGAATCAATGCTTTTTCTTTCGCGACCGAGATACCAACGAACAAACCGAAGCCTGTCGTTAATGTTGAAAAGGGAAGCACTATGATCCTCGATTCAAAGAACACAAAGACCAACCTCGGGCCAGCCAAGGGCACAAAGCCCAAAACGAATAAGGGTAAGGGCAGTGGCACCACCGTGAAGAAGCCAGGCGTCGTCAATAAACCAGCCTCCTCTTCCTCTGCGTCTTCCTCTACAGCTTCATCTTCCGCGCCAACGGGGAGCAGCTCTAGCTCGAGCTCCAGCTCGTCTTCGAACGCGGGCTCGTTATCCCACCCACCGTCCGCCTCGACCAATCCGGCGAGCAATCCGGTTGGTTCGTCCACCGGTTCCAAGTCGACGCATTCAGAAAACCCCTAAAAGCCCGGCGTGAATCGCGTAGGTATCAGGCCTGACGGATTTTCCGTCAGGCCTTTTTTTAGTTTAAATGCCCGGGTTCGTTAAGGCGTGTCCCACAGGTCGGTCGCCAGGGTGATGGTGCCATTGGCTTTGTTGCCTCCAGCCACAAAAATCTCGCTGGTATAGAAATAGGCGGCGAAACTCCAGCGGGCTGCGACAAGCCGAGTCGCGTGGTTTGCACGTGTGCCTCCCCTCTATTTATATAAATAAAGAGGGCGGTACTATCCCGCTTTGCGGTGTGCCAATGCTTAAAAGCATTGGCGTGATTTTGAAGTAGGACTTTGCCGATGAGAAGTCGCCACGATGGAAAAGAGTGACAGTTGGTAAGCTGACTTTAAACCAGATATGACCCTTTGTGTTCAATAACCTCCTCCTTCCAAGTTTAGATTTAAAAATATTTGACTTTATATAACCAATAAGTTATATAACTTAAAGGATATATAAATGGAGGTTGAAAACATGCCGACTGATCAATTGAGTGTAACCTTCCAAGCCCTGGCCGACCCCACCCGACGGGCCATGATGGCCCGCCTTGCCAGGGGGGAAGCTTCTGTCCAGGAACTGGCCAAGCCCTTCAAAATGAGCCAGCCAGCTATTTCCAAACATGTAAAAGTGCTGGAGAAAAGCGGGCTCATTGTGCGTAGGAGCCTGGCCCAACAAAGGCTTTGCAAGCTGCAAGCGAAGCCGATGGAGGATGCGATGAGCTGGATGGAACATCAGCGCAAGATTTTGGAAGAGCAACTGGACAAATTGGAGGACTACTTGCAGGAAATCCAAAAGAAAGGAAAGAAACATGACCCCTCATAAAAGCGAAGTCGTTCCGGCTTCGGACAGAGAAATTATTGTGACGCGTGTTTTGGACGCGCCGCGAGAACTCGTCTGGGAAGCCTGGATTGACCCGAAACAAGTTGAGAAATGGTGGGGGCCCAAAGGTTTTACGACAACAGTCCACGAGATGGAAGCGAAGCCGGGAGGCGTTTTTCGGCAAACGATGCACGGCCCCGACGGCGTGGACTATCCCAATGAAAGCGTCTTTGTCGAGGTGGTAAAACCTGAGCGCATTGCTTTCTCCCATCGTGGCGGCGAAAAGGGGGTTCCTGAGATCCAATTAAAGATGATCTGGACTTTCGAGGATCAGGAGGGAAAGACCAAAGTCACCATAAGACAAGTTTATCCAACGACGGAAGCCAGGGACCATGCGGCCAATACCTATGGGGCCATCGAGGGCGGGAAACAGACCTTGGAGCGGTTGGCGGAATATTTGGAGAAAACAACATGAATAAAATCGTATTCGTCCTGAGTGTTCTGTTTCTTACATTATGCGCTAAACCCTCTATTGCGGACGACTCTGTCCTGAAAACGGGATTTGCTCCGGTGAATGGAATTAATCTTTATTACGAGATTCACGGGCAGTTTCGGAAAGCGGAGCATCCTCTGGTGCTACTGCATGGCGGAGGTTCAACCATCGAGTCCAATTACGCCAATTTTATTCCTTTGTTGGCCCGCAACCGCCAAGTTATCGCTATAGAAGAGGAAGGTCATGGACACACAAAAATGACCCCGCGCGCTTTGACGTTTGAAAACTCTGCGGACGATGTCGCGGCTCTTTTAGACTACTTACATATCAGTGACGCGGATATTTTCGGATTTAGTAATGGCGGAACAGTAGCTCTCCAAGTGGCGATTCGACACCCGGAAAAAGTACATCGATTGATCGTAGCGTCGGGGTTGTCCAGACGCGATGGAATGGTCAAAGGTTTTTTTGAAGGCATGAAAAAGGCGACCATAGCGCAAATGCCCGCGGTATTGCTTGATGCCGACCGAAAAATTAATCCGGACCCGAAGCATCAGCAGGAACTCTTTACTATCGACAGCCAGCGGATGATCCATTTTGTGGATATTCCAGACAAGAAGATACGTTCGATTCGCGCACCAAGCTTAATCATCAATGGAGATCAAGATGTTGTTCTGCCCGAACACGCTTTCAGGATGGCGCGTGAAATTTCTGGAGCGCGCGTCGCGATTCTTCCGTCAAATCATGGAGGCTATGTGGGATCGGTTGATTCCGGCCCGCTCGACACCGGATTGGTTGAGATCACTATCCGTTTGATTACAAGTTTTCTGGATAAAAGACCTTAAAACACTTATGCCACTCAGCGGTTCTGAAGCAAGAGGTCAGTAGTTCGACGCGCTTTGTTTACTCACCATCCGCATCTCACCTATAGATTATAGTTTGTGTGTTTGGTGGCAAAGAGCACAGGTCGGTTAGCTGACTTTAAACCAGAATCGATAGGTCTCACCCATTTGTGTGAAGGTTTTTCGTTTTCCTTTCTTCCCCATTTTTCCCCCAAAGGTCCCTTTTGTAAACGGTTGTCGAGGAGTCTTGTGCTAATTTATGTCGCTTTTATGGTGTGGTTCGATATGCCTATTTTTTATTCCTCTTGATGTCAGAGGAAAGTATCTAAATCTCTATTCATGGATCGGTTCTCATTATGCGCCAAGTTCTTTTTGTCCTTTTGTTCGCTATTTTCAGTGTGGTTACCTTTGTCGGAAGGGTTCATGCCCAGTGCGAAATGAACGCGCCGATCAGTATGGCCGCGAGTACTCTTTTAGAAAAACTGCCCAATCCCTGGTTCGCTTATATTTATGACAGTCCCGGTTATGTTTGCCACGCTAGAGGCGAGATATCCTTTTCCGCGTGGAAAAGAATTCCCAGTCTGGCCCGCGGAAGCGCTACCGTTAATTTGACGGTGGAACTTCAAAGTAATTCACCGTCAGGTTGGGTCACTCGGGCATCCGTGACCCATCAGTTCGTCGCGACCAAGCTGGCTTATCTTGGCGCGAGCACGAATAGTTTCTTTACCTTCGACCTGGCCGTGAATACTTTGGTGCCGGATAAAGAATGGCAGATCAAGGTCACTCATCAGGATGCGACGGTCCATGATGTCGGCATTGATCTGGATTTTTATACCGCGACCTACTACTTATATGTGCCGCCCACACCCACCATTACCCCGACCTTTACGCCTAAGATTCCTTTTACCCCCACTCCCAGCCGTACCCCTACCAGGACCCCGACGGTTCTGACCAGCACCCCGACGCGGACTTTGACACCGACGCATACCCCTTCAGGCTTATTAGTTAATTGTCCTCCGGGTGACGCCGCGCCGGGGAATTGGAAAGAAATCACTTCGGCTACGGGCTATGGGCCGCGCGACCGCAACGCCACGCTTTCTTATAAGAATCTATTGTGGACCTTTGGCGGCAATTCAACGGTACCGCCGGGAGGATTGCCGGATGTTATCTCTTCCGCGAATGGCGCGGATTGGACCCCTGTGCTGGCTCACGCTCCGTGGACTTCCAGATCCGCTATGGGCGCGGCTGTCTTTCAGTCGGCTAATGCCATTCAGCCCGAAATGTGGTTGATCGGTGGAACTTCATGGGATTCGAATCTGAATGGGGGAGCTCTCTGGAATGACGTTTGGCATTCGGCTGATGGCGTGAAGTGGACGGAAGCTGTGACCCGCGCGGCCTTT
>JABDGD010000038.1 GCA_013286205.1 Candidatus Firestoneibacteriota bacterium
CCTCGTTCATTGACGACCGCGGAAACGATATTAGTACCGCCCAAATCAACGCCGATAACGGTTCGCAAAGACTACCTCCAGGCAGATATGGAGCCTACGAGCTTTCCCCGTAGTACCTTTTTGGCCCACCTACGCCAAGGCTTCGGCGGGCATCCGCTTACTATTGCGGAATCCACCGTAGCCATTCTCTTTCTACTCGAGCGAAGCCAAATAGTAGGCGAAGGCGGATGGAAGACGTGCTGATAAGAATACCATTAGGAAAGCGTTAGGAAAAACCAATTTCGCCTGAAATTAACGAAGGCGGGTTTTCAAAAAAGCGCTACCTTGGGCACCTTTTGAATAAACGGTAATCTACCTGAGGGAAGAGGTTATCCTTTTCCTCTAAATCGGACAAAAACACTTCGGAAATACGGTTGGTTTTAAGCGAGTCAGCCAATTGGTAAAAACGGCCCAAATGGATTTTTACCCTTTTCTCAGCGTAATCCCGGTAGTGCCCCGCCTTCATCATAAAAGCCCAATCGCTGGCCTGGGCCAAGAGCAGTTCACGAACCGCCTGATTGAGCGCCCTGAAATCTAAATCTTTAACCCGGTCCAGGCCCGCCAGGCGGATCATCTCGTCGCAGGCGTTATTGAGCAGGGGATAAATCCAGTCATTGCTCTGGTTCAGCCAAAACTCCGAATAGCCCCCCACGCCCCAGGAAGAAAAAACCGGCTGGGTCATTTGGTTTTGCGGAAATGTTTTCAAGTATTGGGACGGCGTCACAAATTTCAGCGTCTCTTCTTGACCGGCGTTTTGCTCAAAGAGCTGCTGAATAAAGTTTGGCCCCTCGTACCACCAGTGGCCGAAAAGCTCCGCGTCGTAAAGACAGGTCATCAGCGGGGGGCGGTCCATTCCACCCGAAACCACAGCCGCCTCATGGCGCCGGCGGCTTAAAAAATCCGCCGCGTGCTCTTTCACCTTGGCCAGCGCGGCAGCCTGTTGATAAGGTTCTTTTTGGTCTGTGGGGCCGGTAACCCGGTAATACTTCAGGCCCGTAAAACGGGGAAAGCCCTCGGGCTGAAGATAGGGATGCAGATAATCAGCGGACATGTCATAACCCAGGTCCCTATAAAACTCTCGATAGGCACCATCTCCCGGATAGCCTTCTTTGGAGCTCCAAACCTGTTTAGAGCTCTCCAGGTCCCTGCCAAAAACCGCCACACCCGAAGGACAGACCACCGGCGCGAAAGTGCCGTAGCGGGGATGGGGCGTGGCCTGAAGCAGGCCGTGGGTTTCCAGAAAGGTAAATTGAAAGCGGTAGTCCTTTAAGATTTCATCCAGCCCCGGCTCGTAGGCGCATTCGGGCAGCCAAAAACCCGCGGGTTCTTTGCCGAAGAAACTCGCGTGAGACCTGAGGGCCGTCTCAACTTGAATTCTCACCGCTGACTCATGCATGCGCAGCAGCGGTAAAAAACCGTGGGTCGCCGCGCAGGTAATCAGTTCCAAATGTCCCGAGTCCTGAAAGCGTTTAAATCCCTCGGCCACGTTGCAGTGATATTGCCGCACAAACAGGTCGCGATAGCGGGAAAGTTTATCCTGATACATTTGAACCACGGGCCCAAAAGCGGGGTCCTGCCCGACCCGGTCTTTTTCTTTTTTCACCAGGGCCAAGAGCTGATCCACATAGCGAACCGCCCTCTTTTGCAGCAATGGATCCAGGCACATGGAAAGAAGCGAGGGTGAGACCGAGAGTGTTAGTTGGAAGGGTACTTTTTTCTTTTCAAGCTGTTCAAAGACATCCAGGAGGGGCAAATAGGTTTCAAACAGGGCTTCGTAATACCAATTTTCTTCCAGAAAATAGTCATGCTCCGGGTGGCGGACAAAGGGCAGGTGGTGGACGGCAAGATTTATCAAGGTGCCACCGGCGTCAGCAATCATATCGGTCATATTGTGGTGGATCCCGAAGGGCCCAAAGCCCCTTACGGCAACAGCGGTATTTTGGAGCAGTATGCTTCTACCCTGGGTATTGCCCGTTTAGCTAAAGAAGCCAGACTCAAGCCCCTGCGCGGCCAGCCCGCGGATGCCCGTACCTTTGAGGAGATGGCGCTCAAGGGCAACAAAAAGGCCAAGAAGGTTTATGAAAAGGCCGGCAAAATGCTGGGAATCGGTTTGACCTCCTCCATTCATTTATTAAACCCCAGTGTGATCATCTTTAGCGGCGGGGTTTCCCGCGCGGGCGATCTTTTATTTAAGCCCATGCATAAAGAACTCAACACGCGCTGTTTTAAATCCCATCTGAAGGGACTTAAGTTCCGCCTGGCTAAATTGGGCGATAACATGGGCGCCGTCGGCGCCGCCCGCCTGGCCTGGCAAAGACTACCGAGTTCCGCCAAGAACAAGTAACTGTTTAAAATTGATCGATGGAACCGCTTTCTCGTGAAAACCGCCTTAAATCAGGGTTTTTCGCGGGTTTTACCCATAAAAACAGTTGAATTCACTATCATCACTCCTTACAATGTGCGACTTAATCGACCAATGCTTGGGCATCAGGTCGATTGGGTTGTTAAGAATAGCGGTACCGCTATTGTTAAATTTCAAGGAGGCTGTGTAATGAAGCGTTTTATTGCTGCTTTGATGACTGTGTTGTTCGTTGGAACTGGCGTTGCGATGGCTGATACTGCTGCTGCTCCGGCGACTACTCCGGCTGCTGCTGCTGCCAAGCCGATGAAGAAAGCCAAAAAAGCCAAGAAGGCGAAGAAAGCTGCTGCTCCGGCCGCTGCTGCTTCCACTCCGGCTGCCAAGTAATTTTTGGTATAGCTTGATAAGGTTTCAGGCTTACGCCTGAAACTCAATGTATCGGGTGGGCCTCTGGGTCCGCCCGATTTTTTTTGTCCCAATAAAAAAGCCGACTTCCAAACAGGGGAAGCCGGCTTTTTTTATGTTTTTTAAGGTTGTGGAGCCGCTTTTAACGGATCTGTAACAGCCTTTTACTTCTTTTTGTTCGCGAACTCGTCAGTGACGGCGCCCTCTGAAGCTGAAGAAACCAAATAGGCGTATTTGGCCAAGACCCCTTTGGGGTAAGGGCTCACAATGGGTTTCCATTGTTTTTTACGCTTCTTGAGTTCCGCGGCGCTGACATGCAGTTCGAGTTTCTTTTTCTTGGCATCAATGGTGATCTTATCGCCATTCTTTATCAGGCCGATCGGGCCTCCCACCTGAGCTTCGGGAGAAATATGACCGACCACCAAACCATGGGTACCGCCGCTAAAACGGCCGTCGGTTAAGAGTCCGACGCTTTCACCCAGACCCTGACCGACCAGAGCGCCGGTGATGGCCAACATTTCACGCATACCCGGGCCGCCCTTGGGTCCTTCGTAGCGAATGACCACCACGTCGCCGGCCTTGATCTTGCGCTTTTGAATGGCGTCATAAGCGGCTTCCTCGCCGTTAAACACTTTGGCGGGGCCGGTATGAGTTATCACTTTGAGACCCGAAATCTTGGCGACCGCGCCTTCGGGGGCCAGGTTACCGCGCAAAATCACCATGGGGCCGGTGGGCCAGAGGGGATTGTTTAAGGGGCGGATAATCGGCTGGTTCTTGGACAAAGGCTGGGCCAATTTGAGGTTCTCACGAACGGTCATACCGGTGACGGTCATGCAATCGCCGTGCAGCATCTTGGCATCCAAGAGCAGCTTCATGACAGCGGGAATGCCGCCGATACGGTCCAGATCGACCGCGGCGTATTTACCGCTGGGCTTCAAGTCCGCCAAATGGGGAACCTTGTCGCTGATGCGGTCGAAATCGTCGATGGTCAGCTTCACGCCGATGGATTTGGCGATGGCGATTAAATGCAGCACCGCGTTGGTCGATCCGCCGAGGGCCATGACCACTGTGATGGCGTTCTCAAAAGCCTTCTTGGTCATGATGTCTCTGGGTGTGATGTTCTTTTTAATCAGCTCAATCACGGCTTGTCCCGCGCGTTCGGAAAGCAAACGTTTGGGTTGTCCAATGGCCGGCTGGCAGGAATCGTGGGGCAGAGCCATGCCGAGGGCTTCAATGGCGGAGGCCATGGTGTTAGCCGTGTACATGCCGCCGCAGGAGCCTGGGCCCGGGATGGCGTTCTTTTCCACTTCATCCAGACGGGCATGGTTAATCTTGCCCGCGTCATATTGACCGACCGCCTCAAACACCGAGACGATATCCAGAGGCTCGCCGTGGCACAGGCCCGGCATAATCGCTCCGCCGTAAACGAACACCGCGGGGATATTGAGGCGTCCAATGCCGATCATGCAGCCCGGCAAGTTTTTGTCGCAGCCGCCCACGGTCACAACGCCGTCAAAACGCTGGGCGGAAGAAACGGTTTCAACCGAGTCCGCGATAACTTCGCGCGAAACCAGGGAGAATTTCATGCCTTCGTGGCCCATAGCGATACCGTCAGAAACCGTGATGGTGCCAAAGGTCTGCGCCATACCATTGGCGCTTTGAACGCCGCTCTTCACGCGTTCGGCCAATTCATTGAGATGCATATTGCAGGGAGTGATTTCGCTCCAGGCGGAGGCCACACCGATGATGGGTTTTTTGAAATCGCCGTCTTTAAAACCGACCGCGCGCATCATGGACCGGTTCGGGGCGCGTTTGTCGCCTTCGGTCACCATGGAAGATCTTTTATTCAGCTGATTGGACTTTTTCGGCATGTGGTACCTCTTTAGGAATGGAGACGTTTGAAACAGGGGGGCATTTTATTCTGTTAGCGGTATTAACTGCAAGGAAGCTTTAAAACGGAGGAATGGGCCGATTTAGGTAAAAACCGGCCCGATCAAGAGGTGAAACGCAGGCTTTGGCGTTCTTTTCGAGGGTCTCTAAGAGTTCGCCGGTGACGGTGCCGACCGCGATTTCTTCCACAGGGCCCTTCATGGTCAGGTCAAACTGGTCGCTGACCTTGATCGATAGGTCGCCGCCGGGCATGTGCACGGTCAGGTCCCGGCCAGTGCGTCCTGTCTTCACGCAGGCAGAAACCGCCGCGCAGGAAGAAGAACCGGAGGCCAGGGTGTAGCCCGCGCCTCTTTCCCAGATACGGATAGTGATTTCCTTCTCGTTGTTCACTTTCACAAACTGCACATTGCTGCGGTTGGGGAACTGGGGGTGATTTTCCAGCAGGGTGCCCAGGGTATGGATCTCCTTCTCGGCCAGGTTGATATCGTCATAAAAAACCACGCAATGGGGGTTGCCCACGGAAACGCAGGTCACTTTGAGTTCGCGGTTGAGGCTGGCGATCTTGAGGGGCTTTTCCACCACTTCGCCGGTGAAACCAGAGACGGGGATAATGGCGGCGTCAAAAGTGGCCTTACCCATTTCAACGGTGACGGAAGGGGCTTTACCCAGCATCACATGCAACTGGGCCTGTACCTTGCCGCCCGCGGTCTCCACCTCAAAGAAAGTCTTTTCGGTATAGCCGTGTTCAAAGAGGAACTTACAAAAAATGCGCAGACCGTTGCCGCTCTTCTCGGCTTCGCTGCCGTCTGGGTTATAGATGCGCAATTTGGCTTCAGAGGTTTCGGATTTTTCCAGCGCCAGGATACCGTCCGAACCCACACCGGTGTTGCGGTTGCAAACCCGGATGATGTTCTGGGAAGTCAGCTTGAACGACAGAGAAGCCGGGTCCATTACGATATAGTCGTTGCCCAAACCGTGAGAGCGCACAAATTGATTCTTGGTCAGCATGAGAGTCCTTTTATTTAGATTTGATACCCAACAAGTTGGTGTAAACGTTGCTGTCGTCGGACAGCGCTAAGAGCCGTTTCGGCTCCACTGTTTTTAACTTCCCGTCTTTTTCCGATATTTCCCGAAGATTAAAGCCTAACTGGATGAGAGTTTTCAAATAGTTTTTTGGGTTTTGACCGTTCAGCTTCAGGCTGCCCGGCGAAAATTCCGTGACCAGCTTCAACTTAGGGTTTTTACAGATCAGGCCTTTCATGCCGTTCAGGGCCCGGGCTTCGGAGCCCTGGATATCCATCTTGATGAAGTGGATTTTTTGATCCAGCTTTTTGAAGTAATCGTCCAGTTTGAGGGTTTTAACCGGAATGGAAGGACGTCCGTCTTTTGAATCATAAAGGCGGTGATCGCCCCGGTTAGTTTTGTTGATAAAAAGTTTGGCGGTTTGATTTTTGTCCGATACCGCGCTGTTCACCAGCACCACGTTGGCGTAGCAGTTGTATTCCACGTTCTTTTTCAAAAGAGCGAAGTTTTCCGGGTCCGGCTCGAACGCGTAAACCCTGCCCCGGGGCCCGACGATTTTGGCGGCGATCAGCGTGTAGTAGCCGATGTTGGCGCCAATATCCAAAACGGTTTGGCCCACCTTGAGCTCCTTTTTAAAAAGAGCGGTCTCGAAGGGCTCGTAAACTTCCCGGGTGGCCAATTCCAACGTGTCCTGGTCATCCAGCCACATGCGGTGGCCCTGCACCATGACGGACTTGGGTTTTAAGATTTGGAAGAGTTTGTCATAAGCCGCGCGGATGGGTTTGATCTGTCCCAGGCCGTGGCCGCTGACCGCCAGGGCGGTTTTTTTGAGAAACTTTAAAAAAGGATGACGCACAAAAACTCCAATATTTGAAAGGCCTATTGACCACCAAGACACTAAGGCACCAAGAACATCAGTTGCTTAAAGCTTAAGTCTTACTTGGTGTCTTGGTGCCTGGTTCCCCGTGAGGGGAGGTGGTAAAAATTTCAGTTATTGTTCTGGAAGCTTTTCCCGGGAAGCGTAAAGCCAGACAACGTAAAAGATCGTGGTCATGCACCAGAGCCCCAATAAAGCGATCAAAGGATAGAACCAGACGGGTTGGTACTTAAACTCCACCAGATGATGGCCCACCGGCACAAAAAGGGCCCGGAAAGTGTCGTTGGCGGTGTAAATCGGCACGGGTTGGCCGTCCACAAAGGCTTTCCAGCCCGGATAAACCATTTCAGAGAAGGTCACCATGCTGTTTTTATCCAATTGAATTTGGAAGGTCTGGGCGTCCACCTCGTCTTTTTTAAGCTCGAACTTCAATTGAGCTTTTCCTTTGGGCAGGTTAGCCGAGATGGAGTTGGGCAGGGGTTTCTCGAAGACTGCGTCGCTGGCCGGGTTGAACTGGGGCAGGGCCATCATGTTCAACAGCGAAGCGTGATCCGGCGCGATCTGAATATTTTCGGGGGCGTTCACGAAAGAGGGAGCGTCCTTCTTGATGTAAAGGTGGGCGGACTGTAAATCCTCGTGGGTAAAGCCGGGCTGTTCGCCCTCGTTTTTACCGTAAAGCAGGCCCTGCACCGCGAAAAGATCCATCTGGGTTTTGGGCGCCAGGTTGTGCAGCTCGGCGTTGGCGATCAGCACAATCGGGCTATAACCGCCCATGTCGCGCAGCTGTTCGGGGACCACCAGGTTTTCCGGGAAAGGAATGGCGTTCATGCTGCCGGGGGTATGAACCGCGTAATAAAGCGATCGGTCAAAATAGTAACGGCTGTCCGAGGGTCTTTGGCGCAGGTGAAGAAAGCTCGGAAAATTATCCTCGAAATTAAAATTGGCGGAAGACGCGGGTTTAAAATCGCCCCAGCCGGATAAAAGTAAAGGCAAAACCAGTGCGGTCATGAGAATCCAGCGTCCCATTTTTTTCCAGGACTCGGTCAAACCCCAGAGGCTAAACCCCACCGCGCCTAAAACCAGGGCCGCGATTTCGCGCCAGGTCTGATCGGGCCTCACGAAAGCCAGGGCCATAAAAAACACGGCGTAAAGAATGGCGCCGATGGCCAGGCCGGCCGATTTTTTATTTTCATCCAACCGGCGTTCCAGTGTCTGAAAGCCATAGGCCAGAAGAACGCAGCCAAACAGCACATAGCCTTCCACGAAACGGAAAGGCGCCCGGCTTAAATCGAGGGTCGGCAGGTAATCGCAAAGCAGCCGGTGAAGGGGGAAGAAGCGGCCAAAGGCGGTCAGGATTGAAAAGACCGCGGCGGCGGTGATGAAATAGAGAAACTTTTTATCTTTGCGCATAAAGGCGAAGAAGAAAAAGAAAGGAACCCAGATGCCGAAATAGGCGAAGGTGGCCAGGTAGTCATTACCCACATTGACCTGATCGCTGACGGCCTGAATCACGCTATCGATGCTGTCGCCCTGGGGCACGCTGATATCCGGAAACAAAAATTCATAAATCGTGGAAGGCTTCATGGAGAAAGTGCCGTTGAAGTTTTCGTAAGTTTGTCCCTGGGGCCGGCGGTTAGACAGGTCGGAAAATTCTTTGGCCGGGATCAGGTGGACGAAAAGGGGCAGGGTGCCCCAAAAGGCGAAGAGCAAAACCATTCCAGCTTTTTTCCAGGGAATGCCCGTAGCGGGTGTTTCGTGGGCATGCTCAGCGTGCTCGTGAACCAAGAAGCGAAAGAGGATGTAAGCCAGGGCGGTGTAGAGAATCCAGCTGGTGGATTGAAAACTGCCGCAGTCGAAAATCACGGCGAAAATCAGACCCGCGGCGAAAGCCCAGCGGGGCGCCCAGTTTTGGCGCAGTCTCTCCAAAGCGGCCATTAATACGGGGAAAAGAGCGTAATCCGCCAGGATATGCAAATGGATGATTTCCCACCAGAAGAAGCCCGATAAGGCATAGGCCAAAGCGCCGATGCGAACGGCCTTTTCCGAAAGGCGAAGGGCCTTGAGCCAGGCATGCATGCCCGCGCAGGCGATGGCCATGTGAAGAACGTAAAAAAGGCTCATGCCGAACCCGGTCGGGAAGAAGAGGGTCAGGTAGGTGGGCAGGTAGCACATCATACTGTTGGGATTGGCGAAGAAAGGCTGGCCGCCGTAAATGTAAGGGTTCCATAACGGAAAGTGGCCGCTAGCGAGCTGGTCTTTGAGAAATTGGCGGAAGGGGCCGAACTGATAAATCAAATCGTTCACGTAATAAGACTGGCCGAGAAACAAGCAGGGGAAGAAAGCGATGGCGCCTACCAGGAGGTAAAGGCTGTAGGGAGCCAGAAAACCCAGACGTTTTTTGAAAAAGTTCATAGAGGAGCGTTTTTCCTTTGAGTGATTTTGACGGGTACTAACTTATAAGAAGAACCTTTGTAAACCGCTTTGTATAAACGAACGTCGCCCTGGGGCCGGGGAATGGGAGTTAAGAAACCGCCCACCAAACCAAAGCCATAAAAAAACTGCCTGAAGAAAATCAAAGCCGGAACGCCGATGAGATCAATGGGACGGCGAAACCAGGAAACCACCGAGATGCCCGTGCCTGCCGCGAGTAACAAGAACAAAATGAAAGGCGAACGCCATAGCCAGGAAGACATCACCTGACCCGCCAGGTTATCAGCGGGCAGAACCAGCGGTGCGAAAAGCGAAAACACATAAAGCACAAAGAAAAAGGGCACCAGGTGAACCAGGTCGGACAGGCAGGGATAGGTTTTCATCTGCCGGGCCCGGCCCGCGCCGTAGCGGTAAGACTGGTGGCAGAAAGACGGAAGGTTTTTCCGGCGGGGGCGGTAAATGGCCGCCGCAGGATCGTAAATCAACTGGTAGCCCGCGTGCATCAGGCGGTTCAAGAGTTCGTTTTCCTCATTGGGGTAAAGATGGGGGCGGAAGCCTTCCTCTTTTTGAAAGAAAGCCCGGCGGACCATGAGGTTGCAAAGAATTAAATCCTTCTCGGTGGCTTCCTTCACAGAGCCGATTGAGGCGTAACGGTTGCGCACTTTAAAACTGCCCATCCAGGAAGCCAACACCGCGCTGGCGGACTTTTCAAAATCCGTGGCGTCAGGGTGAGGCAGGTTGGGCCCGCCCGCCACCGCGGCGCGTTCCCCCTGAAAATGAGAAACTAAACGGGGCGTGGTGCCGGGGATCACCCAGCTGTCCTCGTCTAAAAAATAAACCAGGGGGCTTTTACATTCGTTTAAACCGTAGTTGCGCTGTACGGAGGGGTTGCGTCCGACGGCCACAAAAACTTCCGCAGGTTTTTCTTTGGCGGGCAGTTTACCCAGGGACTCGACGGCGGGAATGGGTTTGTCGATGCGGTCGATAGCGACCACCACACCGTATTTAGGAGGGGTCATGTTCAGACCGTTTGGAGAGCATGAGAGCCGCGGCGGGCAGGCCGACTAAGGCGAAAACCAGAGGCCCGGTGACGGCCATGAGGAGGGAGAAAACCGCCAAATCTTCCCGGTGAATGTTGTTGCTGGTGAAAAGCATGAACAGGGCAGCCTCCCGGGGACCAAAGCCTAAAATGGAAATCGGGAGCAATTCTACCACGACCATTACGGGCAAAAGTAAGGCGAAATTGAGGTAAGACAGGGGTAAACCCAGCGCCATGGCCAAAATAAAGGACCGCAGGATGGCGGTTTCCCAGGCCAGAAACGACAGGGTAAAGGGCCCGAAGATTTTAAAGGACGGGATGATCAGGGTGTGTAGCTTGGCGTAAAACTCCTTGGCGTGATGGGAAATATCGTCCGCCAGTTTTTTGGACAGCAGGCTGTTGACCAGAGGTTTCAAAATAAACTTCAGCCACTTGGGGTTGAGTAAAGCCAGAATCAAGAACATCCCCGCCATCATGCCAATGATGGTGGCAAAAGCCGGGCCTCCCTGGGTGAAGGTGTTGGTAAAGGTCACCAGACCCACGACTGCCAAGAGCACGATAGAAGCGAAATCATAAATACGGTCCGCCGCGTGAATGGCCAGCGAGGTCGAGGTAGGGATTTTAGCGTAGCGGCTCAAAAGCACAATGCGGCTCACATCGCCCAATTTACCCGGCGTCACCGAGGCCAGGGGAAGGCCCGAGAGATAAGCCTGCAGGGCATTTTTATAATTGATATGGGCTTTGGCTTTGGTCACAAAAGATTTGAGGCGCATGGATTTTAAAAGAATTTCAGGCAAACCCAGTGAAGTGGCCAGAAGCACCAGCCAAAGATTGATTTGTTTTAATTTTTCCCAGCAGGAAGCGAAGTCTAATTTGGAAATGAGAAACACATAAAGCAGAAGGCCGAAGATGAAAGTGTAGGAAATTAATTTTTTCACGCGAGTTCCTTTTCCAGAGCTTCAACACAATGCACCCAATCCCAGCTTTTCAATTGAGAGGCGGTGGGTTTGGGGAACTTTTTGGTTTTTAACACCTTGAGGGTTGCCTGGGCAAAATGAATGGGATCGGGTTCGCTGATGGCGGCAAAATTTTTCCAGGAAGAGCCTTCGCCGACTTTGGTGGTTACCACGGGCCGTCCACAGGCCACGGCTTCACGCAGTTTCATGGAGGCGCGGTATTCGTTGACAAAAACTTTTTTGTAATAAACCAGCACGGCGTCTGAAATTTTCAGACAGGCCGCCACCTGAGACACGGTGAGATAGCCGGTGAAGTGCACCGAGTGAGAAATGCCAAGTTCCTGGGCGGTCATTTTGAAACTGCCCTCGCTGGGGCCGCCCCCCGGCGACCAGGAGCTGGGCCTTGGGCTTCTCTTTGAGCATGGCTTGAAATGCGAAGAGGGCTGGTTCCAGATCACAGGCTACGTTCAGGTGGGCGGTAAAAGTCAAAATGGGCGCGGCTTTTTTTTGTGACCAGGGCTTTGGCCCGGTCCGGCAGGTTTTTCATTTCCACCGGTTTGGGATTAAAAAGGCCGGTGTCCACACCCTGGGGCAGTTGAATGATTTTGGATGGGGGGACTTCAAAGAATCCCAACAGTTCTTCTTTCAGTTTGGGATTGTGGTAAGTGACGATGTCCGCCCAGCGGGGCCAGGGCTTTTGAAGCTTCTCGTGAAATTTTCGCATGTAACCATGGCTGTAAGCGAAATCCAGATCATCGATGTCGATTACGATTTTGGCGCCCAAAAGTCTTTGCCAGGCCAGGGCGGGCACCATGGTGGGATAGGGTTTGACGACCATCGCTACTTGAACGCGGGTGAAGAGCGAGCAGAGCAGGTAATAGGGACAGGCCAACATCATGTCGAGCCAGAAAGGAAGGGTAGGAAGGGGGCGGATGAAATGCACCCGGTGGCCCCGTTTTTTCAGGGCTTCGGCGATGTAATGCGCTCTGAGCGCGCTGCCCGTGCCCCAGCCCTTGGCGGATAAGATGAGAAATGAGAGGTGTTTGGAGCTGTTGGGTTTCATATGGTGTTGACGATTGTAGAACCCGAAGAGGTTGCTAGCCACCATCAAATGTTAAAATCCAGGGCCTTTATCGACTAGAATTGTGAGGAATTAGGGCGCTTTTGCCCTCCAACACTAACCCCCCGGCGGGAGGCCAATTTGAGGATTTTAACCGACAAAACAGCGGTCATCACTGGCGCGGGCGGTGGCATGGGCCGGGCCCTGGCTTTGACCCTGGCCAAAGAGGGTGTCCGGTTAGCCCTGGCGGATCAGAATTCCTCGGCGCTCAAAGAAACCCTATCCCTCCTTAAAGGTTCGGTTGTGAGGACCTGGACTTTGGATGTGACCAACCGCAAAGCGGTGGAAAAGTTCGCCGCTCAAGTCAAGAGGGCCTTCGGCCCGGTCGATATCGTCATCAACAACGCGGGCGTCAATAGCTGGGGCCGGGTAGCGGACACCAAGTACGAAACGCTTGAGTGGATGATCAACGTCAATGTGTGGGGCACCATTTATATGACGAAAGCATTCCTGCCCCAGTTGCTCAGCCGAAAAGAATCTTCTCTCGTCAACATTTCCAGCGCTCTGGGCCTGATGGGCTTTTACGGCCAGGCGGGTTACAGCGCCAGCAAGTTCGCGGTGCGGGGTTTTTCTGAGGGGCTCAAGCACGAACTGGCGGGTTCGCCGGTTTCGGTGACGGTGGTTTATCCGGGCGGTGTGAGAACGGGCATTCATCAAAGATCGCGCAACGAGTACGGCCTTTCCTCGAAAGCGAAAGAAACTGGCCGCAAAGAAATGGAAGCGGGCTTGAAGAGCACGCCTCAACAGGCGGCTGAGGCCATCGTGAAAGGCATTCGTTCTAAAAAATCAAAAGTATTAGTGGGCCGCGACGCGGTGGTCATTGATCTGGTTTCTCGTTTTGTCCCTTGCCTGAGCGGACTTTATATGAGTCTGGCGAAAAAGAAGGATCCTTTCTGGAAGCGCGTTCAAAAATGAAAATCTTTTTCCTGGTTCTTTTGCTGGTTCACGCCGCGGCTTCGCTGGTTTTTCTGGCTCCGGTAGTCCGGCAAGTCTTTTGGCTGGCGGGTCTGCTGGCTGCCTTTGTTTGGGTGGGAAACCAGAGGGAAAAAGAAAAGCTGGCGGATGAAAAGGTTTTGGGTATTTCCATTTGGTTTTGGTGGGCCATCCCTCTTCTGGCGCTGATCGCGCGCTTCTTTCGTTTTATCTCCGCTCCTGTCTGGCCTATCGGCGACGAATGCATTACGGCCCAGGCGGGTTTTCAGCTCAGCCATCATTGGAACTGGAATTTTTTCCGCAGTGACGGCGAAAGTCCTCCACTGCTCGATTGGATTGTGGGGTTCTTTTTTAAATGCTTCAACCCCATTGAACTGGGTCTCTGGTTCCCGTCCTTCCTCATTTCCTGTTTAACTTTGTGGGTGGTGTGGCAGGTGGGGCGCCGTTTTTTCTCACGCTCCCAGACTTTCTTCCTTTGTTTTTTCTGGGCCGTCAGTTTCTGGCCGGTTTTTTGTCAGGGTCTGGCCCTGCAGGAAACCTTGCTGCCGCTTTGGGAATGGATTTTGTTTTGGCTCTGGCTTTCTTATGACAAAGCACTGGTATCCAAGCGTTGGGGGCTGGCGGTTCTGTTGGGTTTCTGGACCGGTTTAGGTTATTGGACCTATGTGCCCTGGCCCGTAGTCGTCGCGGCTCTGTTGGCCGGTATCTTCTTTGGCTGGCTTCAAAAGCGCTGGAATGTGGCCTCTTTAGGGGGCTTTTGCGGTGGTTTCGCGGTCGCGCTCATCCCCTTTGTTCTGGCGGTGGCCCAGCATGGTTACGGCACCCATATTGGGGTTTTGGCCTCGACCGACGGTACTTTGCCCCTGCCCCGTTGGCTTTCCTCACTCGATTATTTCAACAGCCTCTTCTGGGGCCATTGGTCGGCCATCGGCGCTTATGTGCCGGCGGACATGGGACTGCTGAATCCCATTGAAGCGGCTTTCTTCTGGGTGGGAGTCTGGACGCTGGTAGGCCGGAAGGACAAAGCTTTTAGTCTCTGGATCGGGATGGCCTTGGTTTTATTCATGGCTCCGGGTTTCTTGTCCCGTAATCTTCAAGTGCTCCGCATGATTTCAGTTATGCCGATTCTTTTGGGTGTGGCCGCACTGGGCGCTTCACGAATGCTTCAAAGTTTCCCGGTTTCAAAAACCCGCGCCCAATTTCTGACGGCGGTTTTGATCGTTTCATTTCTGTTCAGCGGTTGGCAGACCGCCCGGGCTTTTCAACAAGTGGAGGAACCGGCGGCTTTGATGAAGGCGCAAGCCAAACTGTGCGCCTGGATGTCGCAGCAGCGAGGACCGGGGCTGGTCTTTACCGAATTCAACACAGCCAAAGAAGAAGCGCAGAATTTCCAGACAATGGTTTACGGTTTAAACGCGGTTCAAAACCCGAAACTGGACCCGGCCCAGGCGACCTGGGCGGCTTTTTGGATCACGCCGGATCAAGCGGGCTTTTTATTGCGAAAGTTTAAAACACTTCAAGTGATGACGATGAGTCAGAATCAATCAGCCCAAAAAGATAAATATCTTTTGGCGGTCATGCCTCTGGCCCCGGGTGACGAAGCACAGCTTCAAGATTACATTCAGGCGGACCAATGGTTTCAAAAGATGACCTGGGAATCCAACGACGTCTCCACCGCCCAGTCCTATCAAGACGCACTTAAAAATTGGCTGAGGCCCGATGTTGTTTTTCAAAAGGATGATTTTTTAAAGTGGCGCTACTGGGAACGTCTGGCTAATTTCTACGAAGTCTTTGACGGCAAGGATCATGAGGATTTAAGACAGCAAACTTTACGCGAATCGCAGCAAACGCTCAGCCGCTTGAGCGAAAACTAGCCGGAGGAAGTATGTCATCTCGAACCGCTTTTGTGACCGGTGCCTCGGGTTTCTTCGGCGCTAACCTGGTGCGCGAACTTCTGGCGCAAAACTGGAAGGTCATCGCCTTTCACCGCCCCAGCTCGAACCTTTGGCGTTTAAAAGGTTTGGAGATTGAACTGCGTTCCGGCTCTTTTTTTGAACAGGCCAGTTTGGATCAAGCTCTTCCCGAAAATGTGGACGCGATCTTTCACGCTGCCGCCAAGGTGAGTTTTTGGCGGAGTGAAGACGCCCTGATGAAGCGCGATAATGTGGAAGCGACCAAGCTGCTTTTAGACGCGGCTACACGCCGAAAGACCAAACGCTTTATCTTTACCTCCACCGCGGGGGTCTATGGTTATTCCAACGCGAAGGTAGATGAGAAGTTCGTCAAAGAAGGTCTGCGGTCCAAGTCGGGTTATTTGCGCACCAAGGCCGAGGCGGAACTGGAAGTGCTCAAAGCCGTCAATCGGGGCCTGGATGCGGTCATTTTGAACCCCGCGACCATTGTGGGGCCTTTGGATAGCGAGCATTGGGGTCTCACCATGAGGAAGATCAAAGCGGGCCAAATGAAAGGGACTCCGCCGGGGGCCTCCTCTTTTGTGCATGTGGCCGAGGCGGCGAAAGCCCATGTGGCGGCTTTTGAGAAGGGAAAACCCGGAAGAAATTATATTTTGGCCGGTACTAACGCCACTTATTTAGAACTCTTTCACCAGATGGAAGAAATTTTAGGTCTGACGCCAAAACTCAAACCGATTCCCGAAATCGCGCTTCAGATTTTCGCTGAGTTGTCCCAGTTAGCCTCCCATGTCACCCACAAGGCGCCTTTGGTCACGCCGGAGCTTCTCATTATTCTAGCGGGGAACACTTACTGCGATTCCCGCAGAGCCATGGCGGAGTTGGGATTGAAACCGAAGTCTTTGGAAGAAATGTTAAGGGATTGTTGGAACAGCCTGCCGCCCGCCTGAGTTTAACTTTGCCGGCGTTCTTCGTTATCCATTGGTTTGTATTTGAAGGGTTTCAGGGGAATCACTTCTAAGGGGCCCAGGCCCGGCTTGCGCGTGGTGCGCGATAGGGGGCGCCATTGGGACAGGCTCTCGAAGGTTTCGGTTTCAAATCCGTAAATGTCCTGCCGCAAAGCGATGATCAGTTCTCTCGCCAGTTCATCCCGCTGTTCCAGCCACACCTCCGAATGCCGCAGTACCCGCACGTTGCTCACCCGGAAAAAAGTCTGAAATTCTAAAATGCGCGGCACCAGATAGGGCGCGGCGACCACCAGGGAACTATCCAGGCTAGCCATCAGTCTCACATGGCTTTCGTCGTCGCCCAGAGCGGCGGCTTCACTGATGTTGTGAATGAGCATGTGGTAATGCTTCTGGCGGACTTTTCGGTCCTCGAATTGGTGGTTAAACCATTGGTGGCGCAGTTGGTAATAAACCATCATGAAACCAAAAACTAACAGGGTTAGAAAAATGAGGCCGAGCGTGGAGATGTACTCAATGGACAAATTAGTTTCCTGTGGTCTTGTTTAAATTTTCTAACTCGGAGTTGACCATGGTGAGGTCCTCGTTGGCGACAAGGATAATTCTTCCCGCGTTCTGAATGATGTTCAGGAAAAGACTGCGTCCCCGGGTATGCATGAACTTGGTGTTGTCGGTGGATAGGGGATTGAAATAAATAGTTTGGATATTTTTGATCGCCTGTTCCAACGCGCTCATTTTGAAGGTTAGGTCGTCGATCCGTTTGGCCAGCACAATGTTATCTAACATCTGGTACTTGATCTGGGAGGTGGATTGGAAATAGCTCAAGTTGATATTGTTCAGCAGAATGGTAGATCCATCCTTGCTTTGAATAATGCTATTCATGATCTCGATGTTATCTTCCAGCGATTTTTTGAGGCCTTCCAACAGAATCCGTTTTTGTTCCAGCTTCACTTTGATTTCTTGATTGTGCTGGTGAAGGGTTTGTAACGAATAAACAGCCAGTCCCGCGAAGATGGCCAAAAAACCGCCAATGAAGGCGCCCACAATGGAATGCCACAGGCCCTTGTCGGCTAATTGTTCCTGAAGCCAGGTTTTGTTCAGCTTGAGTGGAGTGATTTTCTTAGGTTTGGGCATGGAATAAGTCCGTGAAATAAAGTGTTTAAGCGCATTAGAGGATTAGTTTAACGCTTCGGGTGGTTTAATTCCCATGATTTAGACGCGTCAGAAAGGCTTAAGAAATGGGCTTTTGGTACTGAATCACTTTGTTTTCCATGCCCAGTAACAGCACGTGGCTTCCCGGGGTGGGGCCATCCACCATGCCCAGGCCCTCGCAGGCTTCGGGAAGAACTTCCTGATACTGCATTTCACCGGCTTCGCTGTAAATGGTCAGCAGGGCCTGATGGCTCAAAGCGAAAGTAGTTAAGAGCGCCAGCGATTTACCAGACTCAGGATTCCACACCACCCATTGGGCGCGGGTCTTGCCGGTTTTGAGTCTAAAGCCTGATTCCCAGTCGGCGACGGGCGCGGATTTGGAGATGCTCCAAAAGGTGTATTTGCTTCCATTGGGGAACACAATGGCCGTAGGGCCGTTGTCGTTAATCCAGTCGGTTAAAGTGAAGTCGGTCACTGAAACGGGCGGGTTATAAGTGACCAGAAGATTACTATCGGGATTGCGAACGACTAACTGGCCGTCGGCGTTGCTATAAACAATTTTAATGTTTCCATCCTCGTTCAAATCTTGAGCCTCCACATGCCAAACGTTCTTCTCGGATACGCTCCAAACTAAATGGCCCCTGGCATCCAGCAAATGAAGGCCGCCGCCGTTCAAGCCCACCACGAACTCGGTCTTGCTGTCGCCCAGCAGGTTGTAACAGGCGGTGGTGTCGTTAATGCCGCTTCCGGATGAATAGCTCCAGACCTCCTGACCGTTGGCATTAAAGAGAGAAGCGGGGCTCACCCAGGATCCGGTATTCAGCAGGGTCGTTTTGTTATTCACGTCCACCCAGCGGAAGTGATAGGGGGCTGATGGCAGCGTAACCACGCTGATGATTTTGCCGTCAGTTTGAACGGACATCATACATTTTTTACCCGCGACCCAGATGAGGGCGGGGTTCTGTCTGTCAGATGTCGCGTCCATCACATTGCCTAAACGGTCGTCCTGAACCAAGACGGTAGGATTCACAAATCCCTGTCCCGAGCGGACACCCGGCTGACCCAGATGAACGGCGGTGGCCGTAGCGATGAACTTGTCGAAATTGCCTTTCAAGTAAAAAACTAACCCGATGAGTAAGGCGAAAACAAAAACGGTCGCGGCGATGATGCTGGTTCTGGAATTGGACATGGAAACTCCTGTAATTTTTTAAATTAAAAGAGAAGAGGACTATCGAACGTCATGACCTGTTAAAACAGCCGCGCCGCGTTTGGCGACTTCCCAGCCACCCTTGAGGGTCCAGAGGGGATCGGTGAGGCGAATCTTGGAGAGCAAATACTTGGGGCGGAAAAGAATCTCACGGTAGGCTTCCTGGCGCATTTCGACCAAGTCTTGGCTGGTGAGGGCTTCGGTGCGAACGACCGGCACGGGGGCTAAGGGCGAATACTGCGACCAATCCTTATGATTCAGACAGTTGTTCTTCTCGTACCAGGGGTACATATCCGTATTCGGGAAAGGGGTGGAGAAACAGAACTGGGTGTAGAAAGGGTCGATTTCTTTGATGAAGTCGATGGTTTCACGCCAGGTTTCACGGGTTTCGCCGGGCAGACCAACGATGGTCATGCCATAAAAGAGAATGTCGGCTTCTTTGCAGGCTTTGGCGCAGGCGCGGATATCGTCTTTGGTAACGCCCTTGTTGATGTTATTCAAAATCAGTTCAGAACCGCTTTCGATACCAACCGCTAATTCGCGGCAGCCCGATTGGCGCATGGTCTTGAGCGACGGCACATCCGTCAGGTTAGCTCTCGTACAGCAGACCCATTCCATATTCACTTCGTCTTTAATCAATTGGTGGGCCAGGTCGGCGGTGCGGTCGGAGTTTAAAGCCAAAATGTCGTCAAAGAACAAAACGTTCTTCACTCCAAAGGTCTTCTTGAGCCATTTGAGTTCCTCAGTGACATGGTGATGGTCGCGGGGACGGTATTTTTCTAAGGCGTAGGCGCAGAAGCTGCAGCCGAAGGGACAGCCGCGGGAAGTTTGAATCATGGCGAAGTCTTTTTGGAAAACGCCGGTATGGTAAGGGGCGATGGAAGGCAGCAGGTCGTAGGCCGGGAAGGGCGCGAAATCCACATTCATTAATTGAGCGGGAGCGGTCTTTTTAAAGCCGTCCTTGTGGGAGTAATAAGCCAGACCGGCAATCTCCGAGAACCATTCTTCGCTATGCGGGGGCAGAGTGCCCTCGAAAGTCAGTTGGGATTCTAAAGCCTTGGCCAGGGTCGGCAAGATGGCGTCCAGCTCGCCCATTAAAAAGATGTCCACTTCAGGGCGGGCGGTGATGGGTTCGAGAATAAAGGGCGCTTCCGAGATGATTTTGTTACGGATAACCGTAACGCAGCCGGGTACGGTGGCTTTGGCTAATTGGAGAACTTTTAAATCTTCTTCCTGGCAATCGAAGGCCATGCGGGCCACGACCAGGTGGGGTTGGTAAGAGCTGAGCAAACGGCCAATGTGTTCGAGCTTTAAGTTAAAGCCGTTGGCGTCCATGACTTTGACATCAAAGCCGGCCTGGCGCAAAGAAGCGGCGCCTTGAAGAATCGAAAGGGGAGGATAAACCGAGCCCACGTCACGGTGCTCATAGCGTTCTTCGCGAACGACGGGAAGGTCCTTCACGCGGGGAGGGTTTACTAATAATATTCTGAGTTTAGAGCTCATCTGTCTTCCTGTTCCTGCTGCTGCAACCTGCGGTTAATTATGAATTAAGAATTTTGAATTATGAATTGTTTTAAAATTCATCATTCTTAATTCAAAATTCATAATTGCTTTCGTCGTTTTCAGCTCGCCGCGTCAATGCGGTACTTGGCGAAAGCGGCTTGCGCTTCAGAATTCGAAGCGTCTCTTAAATCCTGCCAGCGTTGAACGTGATCGGGGTAGTTCAAATCACGCAAAGTCATCTCGGTTTGTTTGTCGTCAAAATGCCACTCTTTCAATTGTACCTGGTCGCCCAGGGGTTCGGAGTCCGCTCCATGGCTGTTCCAGCGGCGGTATTGCTTGGCCCAATCCTTGATCGTAATGGTCTTGGCCTTGTCGCCGTCCCACATGGTGGAGATGAAATAGAGCTGCTTCTTATAGAAGAGCAAATCCATGGAGGTGGTGTCATCCACGCCGTCTTTGCCCGAAAGGGTTACGATATGAAACAGGGGATCGTTGTTAAATTTACGGATGGTTTTCTTAATATCCGGGCGGCTTTTGAGAATGTCATCTTCTGACATACCCAGAGAGAATTGAGTGACCTGGCGGGGCAGAGGAATCTTGGGGCCGGCGAAAGCTTCCTGAATAATACCGGTGCTCCAAACGCCTGTGCCGAGAACGATTAAAAGAATAAAGCCGAGGGCGGCCCATTTCCATTTCGGCGCGCCGTGCTGCGAAAGGGGGTCAACCGTTTCGGAGTGTTTTTTAACGGACAACGGCTGTTTGTGCTGTGGCATTGGTCTTACTTTCTGGAAGGGGATCAC
>JABDGD010000039.1 GCA_013286205.1 Candidatus Firestoneibacteriota bacterium
GGAACGAAAATGGCTTTCCAACAAAAAACAGTGGTTCTGGGGATTGGCAAAATGGCCGGTGCTTTGGTCAAGGGCTGGATTTCCTCAAAACTGATCCCGGCTTCGAAAATTATTGGTATCCGCTCGGATGCTTCCAAAACCAAGCAAACTGCCTCGCAATTAAAAATCAAAGTGACTACGGATGCGGCATCCTCTTTAAAAGGCGCCCAGATTGTTATTTTGGGGGTAAAGCCCCAGAAAGTTAAGGAAGTGCTGGGGCAGGTGGGAAGTGCGATTCCTAAAAAAGCGCTGGTGGTTTCTATTGCTGCCGGGGTTTCGACTGAACAAATCGAAAAACTGTTGCCGCAAGGCTGTCCCGTAGTTCGAGTGATGCCCAATACGCCTTCGCTATTAAACGCGGGTATGGCAGCGGTGGCTGGTGGCAAAAGAGCCAAGTCCGCGCAGGTCAAACTAGTGTTAAAACTATTCGCGGCAGTTGGAAAATCCATTGAAGTGAAAGAAGATCAAATGGATTGGGTGACCGCGGTTTCGGGAAGCGGACCTGCTTATATTTTTCACATGATTGAGGCCATGACGGCGGCCGGGGTAAAGGGTGGCTTGAGTGAGAAGGTGGCACTGGAGCTTGTGGCTCAAACAGTTTTTGGCGCGGCTCGGATGGTGCAGGAAACGGGGAAGAGTCCCGAAGAACTTCGTGTTCAGGTGACTTCGCCAGGTGGAACTACTCAGGCAGCTTTAGAGAAAATGACTGAATTGGGATTTAAAGATTTAATCGAAAAGGCCATGACGGCCGCCGCTAAACGCGGTGAAGAACTTCGAAAGATGAATGGTTAAGTGATGGGTACTCTGATTTCAAACACGGTTTATGTACTGACGGCTTTGCTTGATTTAATTGCTTTTGTTTTGGTTCTTGAATGTCTTTCTTTTAACTTGTCGGGGTCTCAATGGAACGGAGTAAGAAAGGGATTGTTTAATCTGACTTATCCTTTGCTTTTGTGGAGTGAAAACTTCTTTTCGGTTCGCCTGGGTAGATTTAACTCCAGGGGTTTATTGACGGCTTTATTGTTGTTTTTGGTGAGTTACTTTGGTTCGCCCTGGCTGGCATTTTTGAGCTATTCATTACGCGGCTAATGGAACTCTCGAAACTCGATCTTCGCGAAGGTCGGGGGTTTTGCACTTTACCGATTAAAGTGATTCCGCGTTCGTCGCAAAATAAGGTGATAGGTGTGGAAAATGGTTTGCTGAAGCTGAAGTTGACGGCCCCGCCGGTTGAGGGCGCGGCCAATGACGGAGTAGTTAATCTTTTATCGAATTGGTTGGGAAAGCCAAAAAACACGGTTGAGTTGGTGAAAGGACAGCAGTCGAGAAACAAGCTGGTGAAGTTGACGGGTATTCGGGCAGAGGATGTCTTAAAAGCGATCGAAAAGCTTAATCACTAAAGGGGATATTCATGGCGCAATTATTTGATCAAATTCAGGAAGCGGTAAAAGAAATTCGCAAGACGACCGCGGCCACACCTAAAGTCGGCATCATTTTGGGAACCGGCTTGGGAGCCTTGGTCCACGAAATTAAAGAACAAGTCATTATCCCTTACGGCAAGATTCCTCATTTTCCGTTGTCTACGGTTGAATCCCATGCGGGTGAGTTAGTGTTTGGCAAGCTGGGGAATACCCCGGTGGTCGCTATGAAGGGCCGCTTTCACCGCTATGAAGGCTATACGCTGCAGCAAGTAACCTTTCCAGTGCGCGTGATGAAAGCCTTGGGCATTGAATATTTGTTGGTGTCGAACGCTTGCGGCGGAATGAACAGAACCTACAATCCTGGCGACTTAATGATCATCGAAGATCACGTGAATTTGATGGGGGATAATCCCTTAATCGGTATTAATGACGACCGTTTAGGGCCTCGCTGGCCCGATATGTGTGAACCCTATTCGAAAGAACTGATCGCTTTGACTGAAAAGATCGCCTGGGAAAAGCGTATCCCGGTGCGTAAAGGCGTCTATGTGGCGGTGACTGGCCCCAATTTAGAAACCCGCGCTGAATACCGCTGGTTATCCACTTTCGCCGATGTGGTGGGTATGTCGACGGTGCCCGAAGTGGTGGTAGGTGTCCATGCCAGCTTAAAAGTTCTGGGTATTTCGGTCATTACGGACAAGTGCGTAGCTGACACCTTAGAGCCGGCCGATATCAAAAAGATCATTCAACATGCCCAGGAAGCTGAACCTAAACTGACTACTTTGATGAAAGAAGTGGCCATCGCTTTGGAGAAGAAATAATGGCGGCTAAAAAACTGAGAGCGGTTCGTTGGGACAAGGGTGTGGTTTATCTTTTAGAACAGCGTGTTTTGCCCTTTCAAGAGAAGTGGGTGAAGTGCGACACGGTTGAAAGAGTTGCCAAAGCCATTGAGGAAATGACCGTTCGCGGTGCGCCGGCTATCGGTATCACGGCCGCTTATGGCGTGGCTGTGGGCGCTATGCGCTCTAAGGCGAAAACTGCCACCGCTTTTGAAAAGGAAGTCGAAAAGGCCATTGCCCGTCTGCGTAGAACCAGACCGACAGCGGTGAATCTCTTTTGGGCGTTGGACCGTATGGCTGAATGCTTGAAGGCTATATCCGTGCTGTCGGTGGCCGAACAAAAGCGCGCGCTAGTTAAAGAAGCTCTCTTGATCCATGCCGAAGACGAAGCTTTGTGCGATCGGTTGGGAAAACATGGTTCTAAACTTTTAGCAAAAGCCAAAAATGTTCTGACGCATTGCAACACCGGCGCTTTGGCGACGGGCGGTGATGGAACGGCTTTAGCGGCAATTACTCACGCGGCCCGAAAAAACAAAAAACTGCATGTGTGGGTGGATGAAACCAGGCCTTATTTGCAAGGCGCCCGTTTGACCGCCTATGAAGTGGCTCATGCCGGGATTGATTTTCATTTGATCACCGACAACATGGCAGCCTCTTTAATGAAAAAGAAAATGGTCGACGCCATCATTGTGGGCGCGGACCGCATTGTGGCCAACGGAGACACGGCGAATAAAATTGGCACTTACGCGTTGGCGGTGATGGCCAAGGCCCATGGGATTCCCTTTTATGTTTCAGCTCCAACAACTACGCTCGATCTAACTAAAAAGAATGGCGATTCAATTGAGATCGAACAACGTAATCCGAAAGAAGTCACGCACCCTCAAGGCGTACCGATCGCGAAAGAAAGCTATCCGGTTTACAATCCTGCTTTTGACGTGACCCCGGGCAGTCTGATCACGGCGATTGTTTTAGAGACGGGTATCTGCCGAGCGCCTTATCAAAAATCACTTCGGTCCGCTTTAACCGCCGCTCAGAAAGAATCTAAGTGAGTCTCGACGTTTCAAAAGACCAACTCTTCACAGACGATCATTATTGTTTGTGCTGCGGTGATAAAAACCCTATGGGCTTTAAAATGAAGTTTCGCTTTGAGGGAGAAAAACTTTTATCTGAAGCGGTCATTCCCAAAGAGTACCAAGGTTTTAATAACGTGGTGCATGGCGGTATTTTGGGGACACTTTTGGATGAACTGATGGTGAATCTTCATTGGTTAAAGGGAGTCAAAGCGGTTACGGTGGAATATCAGGTGCGTTTAAAGGCCCCTTGCCCCACGAATACCAAGGTTTTACTGTCAGCCTGGCCCATTGAAGAGAAGCGAAGCCTTCATTATGTAGGGGCGGATGCCCGGTTAGAGGATGGAACGGTGGTTGCCGAGGCTGCGGCGAAATGCATGAAAATAAAGTAATACTGTTGCGTAAAAGGGATTTCCTGTTACACTGACGTCCGCAAAAAGCCGGTTTATTTAACATGGAGGAATTTGAATGCCTAACGGTCGCAAGCGCCATCGCGCGAAGATTAAGACCCACAAGCGCAAAAAGCATCGTAAGAAGATGCGTGCTCTGTTGCGTCGTCAGGGTCGTTTGTAAGTCTCAATTGTTTGCTAATAGGCCGCTCTTTGAAGAAAGGGGCGGCCTATTTTTTTGCCCAAAAATCCTTATTTTTCGATCAAACCTCCTCAAAAAACCATATATTGTATGTTTTTAAAAATAAATACAATATATAGTGTTGTTGTTTTTAAAAATAAGGACTTAAAGCGATTTTAGCTCTTCTTTCTTTTCAAAAAAAACTTCACGCCTACAATGACGCAGTCACTAGGTTTACAACGCATTATCAACCGCCTCTAAAGTGTAAAAAATGATATTAACGATCACAGAAATCGCAGACAAACTTGGAGTGCACGAACAGACGCTCCGCAATTGGGAACGCTTGGGTCTTTTAAAAGTTTCACGCATTGGTGGAAACCGTACGCGTATTTATGACGACAACGATCTTCAACTTTGCAAAAAGATCGCCAGCTTTTCGGATCAGGGAATTAACTTGAGAGGAATTAAAGCGTTGTTGGCGATGGAAAAAACTGAAAAGCTGAACTAATTATTTCGGCTTTTGGGTTTTTGGCATACCAGCAGTAGTGGCTAAAAATGGCCTAAAACAAGGGTTTTCTGGCAGATAAATCCTTGACAGGGGTGAAAGCTTTGTCATAATGACAAAACTTTTTCCCTTCTAACGATAATTTGAACGAAAAGTGTTTTTTTGTTTGAGTTTGTGGTTCTGCCCCGAATGTTGAACAGTTTGGGATGTGCTGTTGTCTCTAAATGAGACCAAAAAACGGATTGAGGCTATAAAAATTGATCAACCCAATTTCATCCTCTGTTGATCCCATGACCGTTTTGCAAAAGAGCATGGATGCGCTCGCGCTCCAACACCAAGTCATCGCGAATAATCTCGCCAACATCGACACGCCCAATTTCAAAAGATCAGTCGTTTCGTTTCAGGATAAATTGAGCCAGGCCATTAACACCACTCCCGAGTCTCCCTTGTGGAGAACCAACCCGATGCACATGCCGCTTTCTTCGAAGGCGCTTTCTTTAGATAACTTTCAACCGGATGTCCGCACGATTAGCGACACGGTGGGCCGCAACGACGGGAACAATGTCGATATGGAAATGGAATCGGGCCTCATGGCCGAAAACAATCTGCTCTATAACAGCTTGGCGGATGTCACGGGTCGCTATATCGCGAACCTGCGTCATGCGATCACGGAAGGGAAGGCTTAATAAATGGGCGCTCTCTCTGGCGTATTCGCTCCTTTCGCTATCTCGGCATCAGCCTTAACCGCTGAACGTCTCCGCATGGACGTTATCTCGAACAATATCGCTAACGCAAACACCACGCGTACGGTTGATGGCGGCCCTTATATCCGCCAACGGGTTGTTTTTTCTCCGCGTTTTGACGCGGCTCCGGCTTTTTCTTCTTTTATTCCCACGATGACGCCAGATGGACTGCCGGCGGGCGTGCGGGTCACTGGAATTCAAAAAGATTCCGCTCCAGTTAAAATGGTTTATGACCCGGGTCACCCCGATGCTAATGCTGAAGGTTATGTGGCTTATCCCAACGTGAATGCAGTGAACGAAATGGTTGATTTGATTTCGGCAAGCAGAGCCTATGAGGCCAACATTACGGCTTTTAACTCGACGAAGTCGATGGCGCTGCAAGCTTTGTCGATTGGCAAATAGTTTTAAAGAGTGTTGAGAAAACGATTAAAGGTTAAGTGACGATGGAAATACAACCCATACAAATGCCGATTTCCTTAACGCAAAATCCCATTCAGCCGATTGCGCCTATTTCGATGTCGATGAACGCGCAAAGCACCTCGGAAGTTTCGGCGGTTAACTTTAAAGATCTTTTAAATAAGGCTATTTCGGACTTAAACGGCACGCAAACGGACGCCACTGCCTCTATTCAAAATTTGGCGACTGGCGGTTCGGAAAATCTTCATGATGTGATTATTTCGATGGAAAAAGCTGAAATGACGCTGCAGTACGCGATTCAGGTTCGTAATAAAGTGATGGACGCTTATCAATCTGTTATTCAAATGCAGGTTTAAGTTTAAATTTAAAACTCCTTTGAAGAGGATATTTTGAACGAATTTTTACAACAACTTACTCAACAATTCAGAGAAACGTGGGAGCGATTTACCACGTCCCAAAAAATTATGGTGGTCGCTATCCCTGTGGTGGTTTTCGCCGGATTACTGGCGCTCATCGTCAGCGGTTCGCATAGCCAGTACGAAGTTCTCTACTCGCGTTTGGATCAAAAAGACGCCGCCGAAGTGGCGACTGAACTCAAGAAACAAAATATCCCCTACAAAGTCACGACTAAAGACAATATGGTGATGATCTTGGTTCCGTCTGAGAAAGTTTATGACACGCGTTTGACTTTGGCGGGCCAGGGTTTGCCGAAGGGTAATGGCGTTGGTTATGAAATCTTTGACGAGCCGAAGTGGGGTTCGACGGACTTTACTCAAAAAGTTAATTACAAAAGAGCTTTAGAAGGTGAGTTGCAAAGAACAATCGGAAGCCTTCAAGAAATTCAAAGCGCCCGCGTGAGCATCGTCATTCCGGAACCCGAATTATTTACTGAAAAAGAAAAGCCCACTACCGCCTCGGTTGTTTTGGAATTGAAACCGGACTCAACTTTGAAGCGTGACCAGGTTCGTGGAATTGTTCATTTGGTGGCCGCTAGCGTTGAAGGCTTGAAACCTGAACAAGTTAACGTTGTCGACAATCGCGGCAACATTCTTTCTGGATTTATCGCGGAAGAACAAGACGAGAATAACCCTAACAGTGTTGATGGCAACACGCTTACTCAACAGGCCAAGCTGACGTTGCATGATATGGAAGTTCAGCAAAGCTACGAAAAAGAACTCGAACGTAAAATTACAGGCATGTTGAACAAGGTTTTGGGCGGCAATAGCCGTTTCGCGGTGTCCGTTTCAGCTGAACTCAATTTTGATAAAACTGAGAATGATTCTGAAACATTTGAACCGGTTGTAGACGGCCAGGGCATTGCACGATCAACCCAATCTAAAAAAGAACAGTTTGTGGGTGATGGCGCACTTCCCAGCACGATTGTGGGTGGAGTTCCGGGAACTGATACAAATATCCCAGGTTATCAAGCTGCGTCGTCAACCGGCACTAACTCTCAGTACTCTAAAGAAGAAAATACGACTAATTACGAAATCAACCGCACGGTTAAACACAATGTGGTGGCTCCTGGTTCCCCGAAACGGGTTTCAGTGGGTGTTTTTGTCGACAATCTTCAACCGCAACAAGTCGAATCGATTAAGACGGCTGTGATAGCGGCGGCGGGATTGGATATCAACCGAGGTGATCAAGTGGCGGTCGAAAACATGCCCTTTGATAATACCCAGGCTTTGGCCAGCATGAAGGAGACTCAGATGGAGACTCAACAAAATCTTTATATGACGCTGGGCAAGATTGGCCTCATTGTTTTGCTGGCCTTCGGAATTCTTTTGTTCCTGCGCTCAATTTTGAAACCAAAACGTGAAAAGCAGTTCGTGGAAGAAGTTGAAGACGTTGAAGAAGCACCGATGCCCCAAGTAGAAGATTTGATTTCGAATGATATGAGCGTGGAAGATTTGGGCCGCGCTGAATCTGCTATGAACGCTAAAAAACGTGAAATGGTCCGCCGTGAAGTGATGGAAATGGCAAACAAGAATCCTGAAAACATTGCTCAAATTATTAAGAAATGGCTTTCTGAGGAGTAGCGGTTATGAGTGAACCCAAAAAATCAGCGCTAACTGGTGAACAGAAGGCTGCCGCTCTCCTCATCTCATTGGGGCCGGATCTGGCGTCTAAGGTTTATCAGCATTTAAAAGAAGAGTCGGTTGAGCAAGTCACCCTCCAGATCGCTAACTTGCGTAAAATTTCCCCCGAAGAAAAAGACGCTGTCATGCAGGAAGCTCTGAATATCTCAGTGGCTCAAGAATATATCTCGCAGGGCGGCGTGGAATACGCTCACGAGTTGTTGGAAAAGGCCTTAGGCGCTAATAAGGCCATGGAAATCATTAACCGTCTGCAGGGTTCGTTGCAGATGACGCCGTTTGATTACATTAAGAGGACTGATCCGCAGCAGCTGCTTAACTTCATTCAATCCGAACATCCGCAAACCATTGCTTTGATTTTGGCTCACTTAAATCCTGAACACGCCGCAACCATTTTGGGCGCTCTTCCTCTGGAAGTTCAGGTAGATGTGGCGACTCGTATCGCCATTCTGGATCGCGCCGCGCCGGACGTGGTGATGGAAATTGAACGTGTTTTGGAACGCCGCATCTCGGCGATCTTTACCCAAGAGTTTACGGCCGCGGGCGGTGTCCGCTCCTTGGCTGAAGTGCTCAACCGCGCCGATCGCTCGACCGAAAAAGCCATTATGGAAAAGTTGGAAGAATCCAACCCGACTCTGGCCGAAGAAGTCAAACGCCTCATGTTCGTGTTCGACGACCTTATTGTGTTGGACAACCGTACCGTTCAGCAGATTTTGCGCGAAGTTGACGCCAAGGATTTGGCTTTGGCTTTGAAGGGCGCGAAAGAAGAAGTAAAGGAGCATCTGCTCAAGAACATGTCCAATCGCGCGAAGGCGATGATCATCGAAGATATGGAAGTGATGGGACCGGTTCGTTTAAAGAACGCGGAAGAAGCTCAACAGAAGATTATCAATGTCGTTCGGCAGCTTGAAGAACAGGGTGAAATCGTGGTGGCTCGCGGCGGTGATGAAGGAGCCATGGTTTAACTTGGCGGAACGAGGAGTGGTAATTCATGGGGCATGAAGTTCTTTCGAATCAGAACTATGAGTTTGTTGATCAAGGTTACTTGGTTGATAACGGCCCGTGGCAAGAGAAGATTAAGAAAATGAACCAGCGAGAAGAGGCTGGCGCGGGGCAACCCTGGCCGACTCTCGGGTTGGATGAGTTTAAACCTAATTTTTTGCCGGAAAACGCTGAGGCTGAGGGAACGCCAGCTGCCCCGGCTTTTACTGATCCGATTACCGAGGCTGAAGAAAAGGCCCGGACGATTGAACAGAGCGCGAAGAAGAACGCTTACGAAGTGGTAGAACGGGCTCGCTGGGAAGCGGATGACATGTTGAATACCGCTAAAGAAGAAGCGGAAAAGGAATCGAGCGCTATTCGTGACGCGGCCAGGGAACAAGGCCATCAGGAAGGTTTTGAAAAGGGCAAACAAGACGGTTTTGCTCAAGGTGAGATTGAAGGTAAAAATTCTTATTCGGGTTTGATGACGAATCTGAACAGTCTTATCGACAATTTGACGTCCGAACGTAAAAAGCTGGTGGCGGATTTGCAGCCCATGCTGGTGGAGTTGGTGGGCGAGGCTCTTAAAAGATGTTTGGGTAAAGAAGCTGAAAAGGGAACCTTGGTAGTTGAGTTTGTGAAAGAGGCTCTGGCAAAGGCCCAAGACAAGGTTCAGTTGAAGCTGCATTTGAACCCTGACGATATGTCTGAAATTGAAGCGCAGAAGAAACAGCTTCAATTATCGGTCGGTGTAGCTGAGATGGAATTGATTGCCGATGCCCGTGTGGAACGGGGCGGATGCTTGTTGGAAACTGAAGGTGGCTCGGTGGATGTACGCTTGAACACGGTGGTTGAACAAGTGAAAGAGTCTTTGACATCTGAAATGAAGAAATAGTCTAAGGGGAAAAGCATGAATCCGTTGTTGAACGATATCATCCCTCCCTTAGATGGCTTGAAGAAGAGTTTGGAAAAGACGGATGTGACCCGTGTTAATGGCCGAGTTGAGCAAATAGTTGGGTTGGTGATTGAGTCGACAGGTCCTGCGGCGTCTGTGGGTGAAGCCTGCTGGATTACTCCAGCGAGCGGAACGGGCGATCCGATTTTGGCTGAAGTGGTTGGGTTTAGACAGAACCATGTATTGCTTATGCCGCTTGGCGACATGCGGGGGTTAGGTCCTGGCAGTGAAGTGGTGAAGACTGGGAGTTCTTTTAAGATTCTAGTGGGTGACCAGCTTTTAGGCCGGGTGATTGATGGGATGGGTATGCCGCTGGATGGGAAGGGACCGTTGAGCTCTTTGAGCCAAACTTACCCCATTCACCGGGATCCTCCTCCTGCAATGGAAAGGCGCCGCATTTCAGCGCCGGTAGCCACTGGGGTAAGGGCGATCGATTCGCTCTTAACTTTGGGAGAAGGTCAGAGACTTGGTATTTTTGCCGGGTCGGGTGTGGGCAAAAGCACGTTGCTGGGGATGATTGCTTGCAACACTGAAGCGGATGTTAACGTGATTGCTTTGGTGGGCGAGCGCGGCAGAGAAGTGAAAGACTTTTTAGAGAGGGATTTGGGAGAGAAAGGGCTGGCCCGTAGCGTGGTGATTGTCGCTACATCGGATCAACCCTCTCTCATCCGTATCCAAGCGGCTTTGGTGGCGACAGCGGTCGCGGAATATTTCCGTGATCAGGGCAAACGAGTGATGTTGATGATGGATTCGATTACTCGTTTCGCGATGGCGCAAAGAGAAGTAGGGTTGGCGATTGGTGAACCGCCGACCACGAAGGGTTACACACCTTCAGTGTTTGCGTTGTTGCCGAAGATATTGGAAAGAGCTGGTACGACCTCTCATCAGGGAAGTATCACCGGCATTTACACCATTTTGGTGGAAGCGGATGACATGAATGAGCCGGTGGCGGATGCTTGCCGGTCGATTTTAGATGGACACGTAGTGTTGTCGAGAGATTTGGCGGCGCAGAATCATTATCCCGCTATTGATGTGTTGAACAGCGTTTCCCGCGTGATGCGGGATATTGTGAAGCCGGAACAATTGCAGGCGGCCGGTAATATCCGGTCGATGTTGGCGACTTATAAAAGTGTTGAGGATTTGATCGCGATTGGCGCTTATGTCAAAGGGAATAACCCTAAGGTTGACCAGGCGGTGGCTAAGTTGGACGCGATACAGGGATTCTTAAAACAGTCTCGTGAAGAGTCGGCGCCTTGGGCCGATACGATGCAAAAACTGAATGGGTTTATAGGTTAGGCGGATATGGCTCAACGATTTCAGTTTCGCTTAGAGCAGGTGTTGAATCTGCGTAAGCAGATTGAAGATGTCAAAGTCCGCGAGTTGGCGGTGGCTAAGAAGCATTTGTTAGAAATTGATATAGCTTTAAACAAACATGTCGAGAAGCAGGAGGAGTTTTTAAAAGCTTGTGTCGAGCTCGAGAAGAACGGCATGGTGACCGCTGAACAGGTTATGACATATTTTGAATATAAAGAAGCACTGTCGAAAGAAGAAAAAGAGTTTCGTAAACGGCAAAACGACTGGATGTTAGAAGTTGAACGCCGTCGCAGAGAAGCGGTGAAGGCCTCGCGCCAACGCCAGCTTTTAGAAAACTTGAGGGATAAGAAAAAACGGGTACATGCCCAAGAAGTGCAGAGCGAAGAGCAGAAGTTTTTGGATGAGGTTTCCTCAATCGCGTTTGCTAGGCGTGAGAGGGCTAAAAAGTCGGTTTCGTTTAGCTGAGGTTGAAGGTAGTTGAGAATTTGGCTTGATGCCTTCAGGTGAATAACCTGATGGAAAATAGGGAGGTTTATTGTGGATATAGCAACAGTCGTCGGTCTAGTCCTGGGTTTCGTGGGCGTGTTCGGTGGAGCTGTCTTGGACGGCGTTCACATTGGCGCGTTGTTTCAGGTTTCAGCCTTCATCATTATCTTCTTCGGTACGGCCGGAGCCACAATGATGAGCTTTCCTTTTGACACGGTTAAAGAAGTTATGCCGGTTTTGAAAAAAGCCTTTAAACGCCAAGAATTAGACGCGGCAACGATTGTGACCCAGTTGGTGGGTTTCGCGACCAAGGCCCGCCGTGAAGGTTTGCTGGGTTTGGAAAGCGAATCGGAATCTATTACGGATCCCTTTTTGAAAAAAGGCTTGCAGTTGGTCGTTGACGGTACGGACATTGAAATGATCCGCAACATCATGGAAACCGACGTGGCCTTCCTAGAATCCCGCCACAAAACGGGTGAAGGCTTGTTTGGCACCTTCGGTGGTTTTGCCCCGACTCTCGGTATTATCGGTACAGTCTTGGGTCTCGTTCACGCTCTGGGTACCTTCGGTGAAGGTAACGCGGATGCTAATGCTCTCGTCGGCGCTATCGCGACGGCCTTTATCGCCACTCTTTACGGGATTTCTTTCGCTAACTTATTTTTCTTGCCGATTTCTTTCAAACTAAAGGCCAATAGCCAACAGGAAGTTCTCTTGCGTGAAGTGATGTTGGAAGGGATTTTGGCTATTTCGGCGGGTGATAACCCTCGTATCGTTGAAGAAAAACTCAAAGCCTTCTTGCCTCCTAAGGTGAAGGTCTTGATGGAAGCTCAAAAAGCCCAGAGTGGAAACAAAGAAGAATAGTTCGTATGAATTTGATAGAGATTGATTTGGAGAGCATGAATGCCTAAACGTAAAAAAGGCGGCGGCGGCGAGAGCATGGAGATGGAATCCGGCGGCGGGATGCGCTGGTTGCTGACCTATGCCGACTTGATTACCCTGCTTCTCGCTCTTTTCGTTATTCTTTTTGCCATGGCCTCGAGCAGTGCCGCGACTAAAGTTCAAATCATGGCGCAGTTCAGACATGTGTTTGGGCCCATTGAAGGAAGCCCAAATCTTTTGCCGTCGCAGGGCTCTAACAACGGGGATCATTACAAAATTGTTCCCGGTGAACCTGAAGAAGGTGGTCCGGGGGGACCTAAAAAACCGACCGCTCCAGCAGCCAAGGGTAAAAGCATTGAAGGTGAACTGAAAGCCAAGTTGCAGTATCAAATTGGGGTGAACCATGTCTCCATCCGCAAAGAAGCTCGGGGCTTGGTGATTAGTCTTTTAACGGACAAAGTACTTTTTGATTTGGGCGATACTCGGTTGAAGCCTGAAATGAAAGGTATTTTGAGTGATATCGCGGAAGTGTTAAAACACCATCCGGATAAGCAAATCGCCATTGAAGGCCATACGGATGATTTGGCTATTCAAACGCGTAAAGCGCCCAGCAACTGGGAGCTTTCTGCCTTAAGAGCGACGTCCGTGGTAGAGTATTTTGTGACGTATAAAGGGATGGACCCGAGCCGTTTTTCGGCGGCGGGTTACTCGGAGTACCAACCTTTGGTGCCCAATATTAGTGAAGCGAATCGGCGGATTAACCGCCGGGTCGACATTATCATTCAGAAGTTAGATTAATTTTTAGGAGGCTGTAATGGCAGAGCAAAACGATAAGGGCGCAAAGGGATTACTCAATGTGGTTCTGATCCTAAGCTTGGTCAGCTTATTAGGGATCATCGGATTGGGAATCGGCATGTACATGCTGTGGGCCTCTAAGACCCAACCCAAAGAAACCAAGGTCATCGAACAAAAGCCCGAGCCTGGAAAAATCTATGATATGGGAACCTTCATCGTAAATTTGGCGGATGAAGAAGTCTCCCGTTATGCTCGTACCCAAATTCAGCTGGAATACAGCAAAGTGAACCTTGAATTAGATAACGAGATCAAAGAACGTGATCCGCAAATCAAGGATTTAATCAATACCTTGCTGAATGACCGCAAGTCGGCCGAACTCTCTACCTCGGAAGGTAAAGAGCGGTTCCGCCGTGAGCTGCAGTTAAAAATTAATCAAATACTGAAGTATGGCGCGATTACCAATATCTACCTAACTCAGTTCGCGATTCAATGATCTGGTTTGCCCTAGGCAAAGAAAGGAGAGACAACAATGGATGATTTGCTATCCGATAATGAGGTAAGTGCTCTACTTTCTGAATTAGACATGGGTGATATGGGTGCGGATGCCGGTGCGGCTTCCTCTTCCATGAGCAGTATGTCTGATGAGCCTGTTCGCTCGAAGGTCGCTTCCGCTCCTGAAGTGGGAACGATTGTTGACGACAAGGGCCGTAAGATCAAGAAGTACGACTTCAACCGTCCGAACCGCTTTTCTAAAGATCATATGAAGACTTTGGAAATGCTTCACGAAATCTTCTCGAGAAGCTTTACGGCTTCCATCGCGGCTTACTTAAGAACAGTCGCTGAAATTAAAGTTGTCTCTGTGACTCAGCTGCCTTTCCGTGAATATACGATGTCGCTGCCTCGGCCTGATTGTATTTTCACTTTTAAGATGGAACCTTTGGAAGGTTCGATGCTTTTAGAAATTAATCCTGAGTTAGTTTTGACTCTGGTGGATCGTATTTTGGGCGGGCCTGGCAAAGCACCTCCAGCCTCCCGTGAATTGACGCTGATTGAGCAGTCAATCATTGAAAAAATCATCAACCGTGGTTTGGAAAATCTTCAAGAAGCCTGGCTCAAAGTGGGCCACTTCCAACCGAAAATTACGGGTTATGAAACGACCGCTCAGTTCGTTCAGGTCGTGGCGCCCAGCGAAATCGCAGCGGCCATTGAGTTTGAGGTCAAAGTAAATGATGTGACCGGCAAAATGTCGATGTGTATTCCTTATGTTGTTTTGGAACCTATTATCGGCGACTTGTCCGCTCAGAAATGGTTCACTGTTGGTAAAAAAGAATCTACGGCTGAAACGGTTGAAAGCTTGACCAAGGTTATGAAAGAAACGACTGTTCCTTTTGTGGCGCGGGTTGGGCAGACGCAAATTACGGTCCGCGATATGTTGAAACTCTCTGTGGGTGACGTAGTTCGTTTGAACTCCAGTCCGAACAACGAAATTGAAGTTCTTATTGAAGGCTTGGTGAAACTCATGGGACGTCCCGGCGTTTCTTCCAAGAAAAAAGCGATGCAAATCACAAGAATTATGTCGAAAGACGCTTAAGAGCGTTTTGTGGGGAGCCATGACGGATACAGTAAAACTTAAAAAGTTTGGTGATCAGGTAGCGGCGGGTTTGGCCGAGGCCATCAACGCTTTACTCGGGAAAGAAGTGCATGTTGGGCTTTCCAATGTGGTTACGGTATCGGCTGGGGAGTTGGCCGGCTCATTAGACTACTCTTGCTTTTGTGCCGTTCTTAAAGGTTCGCAGGGTTTGAATGGTGAAGCGCTCTTGTTGGTTAAAGAAAGAGACGCCTCGATTTTGTCCGACCTTTTAATCGGGCAAGACGGCGCTAACGCGCCGGATAAAATGACGGAATTGCACCTTTCGGCATTTGGTGAAGTGGTTCACCAAATGGTCGAGGTTTTTAATAAAGAAGTGAAGCAGTCGGCTGGGCCGGAAGCGGCTTGGGTAGTTGAAAAGACAGAGGTTCAAGATCAATCTCTGGTTGGACAAAGTTTGGGGCAGCTAACCGCTCCTTTGGTTGTTTTTTCTTTTGGTGTGTTTGTGCAGGATTTGTTGTCGGGTGATCTGTTGTTTTGTCTTTCTGAGTCGGCGGCATCGCAGTTCGCTGCTGATGAGGTTAAACCGGTAACTGGTACCGGTAATGTTAAAAAAGGTGTTTCAGCAGTGAACACCCAAAAGCGCGCGGGAGGTAGTGGTATGTCTCAATCAGATAATGAACGTGGTGGCAACATCGGTCTTTTGATGGATGTTCCTTTGAAGCTGACGGTCGAATTGGGCCGCACCAGCCGCACGGTAAAAGAAATTTTGGCTTTAGCCCCTGGTTCAGTCGTTGAGTTGGACAAATTGTCCGGCGAAGCGGTTGATATCTTGGTGAATGAAAAATTGATCGCCAAGGGTGAAGTTGTGGTTATCGACGAAAACTTTGGTGTTCGTATTACGGAAATCCTCAATCCCGAGGAACGGTTGACCGCGGTTCAAGGTTAACGGGCCCGAAGGAAGGGCTTGAGCCTCATGTACTACAGTCATACTTCTTCTCGACACTCATGGCGGCTAAGCGCTTTGGTTTTAATCGGCTTAGGGCTATGTGTTTTGCTTTTTGCGAATGCTTCGCGCGCTTTCGCTATTGAGCCTACCAGTCAACTTTTTCAACAAAATCCTACCGGCGTTAACACGCCGCAAGAAAAACCAGGACAACCTCTGGCTTTGCCCGAGGCGGGCGATAGCTCGACGCCCGGTGTTTTTGTGACCTTTCTCCATGTGATTTTAAATTTAGCCCTCATTGCGGGCCTGATTGTGGCCACGGTTTGGGGTTTGAAGTTTGTGTGGGAAAGACGCGGCTTGACGAACAACGCGGACGAAACCAAGCCCATCAAACTTTTGACCTCCACTTATCTTGCTCCTAGAAAAGCCATCCATTTAGTTGAGGTAGGGAATCGCATTTTGGTTTTGGGTGTGGGAAATGATGAAATTACGAAACTTGATGTCATTACAGACCCGGCTGAAATGGAAATGATCCGTCAGTCCACACAAGCAGGATTTCCAAATATTTTAGAAAGACTCATACACCGTGAAGTGGCCGAGAAGAGCAACGAAGAGACTGAACAAATGATTGCTGAAAGCAATGAGACGGTTGGTGGTTATGTTGAAAAGTTAAAACACGCTGGCCGTAAACGTAAAGGCGAAAATAACCAGTCGGACGACCGTTCATGAAGAAGAAACTAATTTCGGTTTCGGCGCTTGTTCTTTTGTTTCTATCCCTGTCTGCCATTGGTTCTATGGCCGCAGACATTCCTTTTCCAGCTATTCGTTTAGGAGTGGAGCAGGCTAAAAATCCCCAAGATGTGGCGCTCAGTATCCAAATTTTACTGGTCTTAACGGTTTTGTCTTTGGCTCCAGCCATATTGATCATGATGACGTCTTTTACGCGTATCATCATTATCTTGTCTTTTCTTCGGCAGGGGCTTGGCACTCAACAGGTTCCGCCCAACCAGATATTGGTGGGGCTGGCTTTGTTTTTGACCTTCTTCACCATGCAGCCAACTTTTGAACAAATCGACAAAGATGCTTTAGTTCCTTATATGGCCGGGAAGATCGGTACGACCGAGGCTTTTAAAAAAGCTGAAGATCCTATTCGTAAGTTTATGTTTAAACAGGTTCGTGAAAAAGATTTGGCGCTGTTCGTTGCGCTTTCTAAATCCAGCCGTCCGCGCACGCCGGCGGATATTTCCACCTGGGTTTTAATACCTTCGTTCGTAATCAGTGAATTGAAAAAAGCTTTCGAGATGGGTTTTATTATTTTTATACCATTCTTAATTATTGATATGGTGACGGCTTCCGTTTTGATGTCCATGGGTATGATGATGCTTCCTCCTGTTCTTATTTCTTTGCCGTTTAAGATTTTGCTTTTCATCATGGTGGATGGTTGGAACTTAATCGTTCGCTCCATCGCCTTAAGCTTTTAGGGACCGGGGCCAAAATGACAGTTGAATTCGTCGCTGATTTAGCCAGCCGCGCGCTTTGGATCACCCTGCTTGTTTCCGCGCCCATTTTGGGTTTGGGATTGGCGGTCGGTGTGGCTGTTTCTATTTTTCAAGCGGTTACCCAAATTCAAGAAATGACTTTAACTTTTATCCCTAAAATCATTGCCATTTTTATCGCTATTCTTATTTTTGGAAAATGGATGATGCTTATTCTGCTGAACTTCACCTCGAACTTGTGGATTAACCTGCCGAACTACGTGAAGTGAGGCGTTTATGCCTACGAATCCTTTCCATTTTGACGCCGCTGATGTTATCGCCTTTGTCCTTGTTCTTGTTCGAATGGCAGGACTCTTTCTAACAGCGCCTCTTTTTTCCAGCAAAAACATCAATGTGATGCTCAAGGCTGCCTGGATTCTTCTTATTACCTTTTTAATTTTTCCAGTGGTTGATTTTAAACCTGAAACTCTGCCGGGACCCGGTTTGGCGCTGGGTTTGGCGGTTATTCGTGAGGTTTTAGTGGGTTTGTCTATTGGTATGGGCGCTACGATGATTTTGTCCGGAATTCAAATGGCTGGTCAAATCGCGGATACTCAAATGGGATTGGGGTTAGCCAATGTCATCGATCCGATGACCAACACACAGGTTTCGGTCATGGGACAATTTTATTACATGGTTGCAATTCTGATTTTTTTGGCGGTTGATGGCCATCACATGTTGATTCACGCTTTGGTGGATAGTTTTTCGGTGGTTCACTTAGCTCAAGCGCATTTCACGCCGGCTTTAGGCGCGAAAATGATGTCTCTTTTTTCTCAAATGTTTTTTGTCGCGTTTAGGGTAGGTGCACCCATTATCGGTGCGCTTTTTATTACTAACATGGCTCTGGGGATTGTGGCCAGAACCGTGCCCCAAATGAACGTTTTTATTGTGGGCATGCCGCTCAATTTGGGTGTGGGTTTATTGATAGCGGCGACTTCAATGTCCTTTTTTGTTTACGTGATGCAAGGCATTATTCAAGGGATGTACCGTGATATTGTGGTTTTAATTCAGGCGATGCGCTAAACCCTCGCGAAAAGGTTTTTAAATGGCTGATCCTTCTAAAACAGAACAGGCAACGCCAAAAAAGAAACAGGAAGCCCGTGAAAAAGGGCAGATTGCGCGGTCCGTTGAACTTAACTCCGCCATCATTCTTTTAACCGCGCTTATTACGCTCCGTTATGTCGGCCCGTTTTTAATCAACTCGATGGGAAAACTTTTTATTTTCAGCTATGAAAACATGAATGCCGGGTTTGGTATGGACAATGTTTATACCTACACGGTTTTTTACATGATGGAAATTTTTAAAATGGTCGCGCCAATCTTGCTGGTGATGCTGGTGGTCGGCCTAATTGTGAATTACATGCAAGTGGGTGTTTTATTTACCTTGCAGCCCTTAACGCCAAAACTCAGCAAGATCAATCCTATCGCGGGTTTTCAAAGACTCTTTTCCAGACGATCGCTGATTGAATTCGTTAAATCTCTTTTGAAGTTAACTCTGATTGGCTGGCTGGGTTATCAGGGCGTTAAGGCTTCTTTGCCGCAATTGATTCCGGCGATGGATATGCAAGGCGTAGAAGCGATCAAGTTTGTCGGCACATTAACCATGAATGTTTTAAACCGAATCATCATCGCTTTGATGGTGATCGCGGCTCTCGATTTTTTATACCAACGCTGGGAACATGGCGAGAGTTTGAAAATGAGCAAGCAAGAAATTAAAGATGAGTTCCGTCAGGCCGAAGGGGATCCGATGATTAAGGCCCGCATCCGCCAAATCCAAAGAGAAATGGCAAGGCGGAGAATGTTTGAGGCGGTGCCTAAGGCGACCGTGGTCATTACGAACCCCACTCACGTCGCGGTAGCTTTGGAATATAAAGACGGCATGCAAAGCCCGATGGTTTTGGCAAAGGGCGAAAGAGTTATCGCGGAAAAAATCAAAGAAGTGGCCCGCAAACATAATGTTCCTATCGTGGAAAATCCACCTTTGGCCAGGGCGCTTTTAAAGCAGTGTCCTATCGGAGCGCCCATCTCACCTGACCTTTTTGAGGCCGTGGCGGAGGTTTTGGCTTTCGTCTATCGCATGAATCGAAAGAAGAACGTTTCGGTTTCAATGACCACTAAATAGGGCTTAAATAATCGTTTTTTTGGCTAAAAGGGTGTGGAACCAGCGGTGATTCGGACTACAATGTGGGTTCTCAAAATGCGGTAGAAAGGCCGATTTAACAGGATATGGCTGAAGCGATAACCTTAAAAACCATTCAAAAAAATAGCCATTTTCTAGTGGCTTTTGCCGTTGCCATGATCGTGGTCATGCTCGTCATTCCTTTGCCCTCGTGGATGCTCGATATTCTGATTTCACTCAACATCACTTTAGCTTTAGTGGTGGTCATGATTACGATGTACACCTTAGAACCTCTGCACTTCTCAATTTTTCCCACTTTAATTCTCATCACCACTCTGTTCCGTCTGGCTTTAAGCATCTCTGCTACTCGTTTGATTTTGCTCAGGGGTAATGAAGGCCCTTCGGCTGCTGGAAAAGTCATTGAGGCGATTGGAAGCGTAGTGGTGGGCGGCAGCTATTGGGTAGGTTTTGTTATCTTCCTCATTTTAGTCATTATTCAATTTGTGGTCATTACTAGCGGTGCTCAGCGCGTGGCTGAAGTCGCGGCTCGGTTTACTTTGGACGCTATGCCCGGAAAACAAATGGCCATTGATGCCGATTTAAACTCGGGGCTCATCACTGATGACCAGGCTCGTAAACGTAGAAAAGAAGTTGAGCGGGAAGCGGACTTTTATGGAGCTATGGATGGTGCCGGTAAATTCGTTCGTGGTGACGCTATTGCGGCCATCATTATTGTGATTATTAACGTTTTGGGCGGATTCGCGGTGGGTGTGATTAATGGCGGGATGGCGTTAACC